>MEKI01000091.1:40856-58920 GCA_001766905.1 Acidobacteria bacterium RBG_13_68_16 | reverse complement strand
GGACCTCCATGCTGCCCAGGGTGTCCTTCTCGAAACGAGTCGTGCCGGGCGAGCGCCGTGCCATCGTGACCACCTCCTCTCGCAGCAACGTGCGAGGAGTATCGCTCCCTTCCACAGCTTCCGCGCCCGTGGCAGGTGCCGGCGGCCTAGCTCCCGCTCTCCGCCCTCCTCTTCTTCGGCTCTGGAACCAGCAAGGACCAGGCGGTCGCCACGGCGAGAATCACGGCCACGACCACGAGCGACGCCGCGGTCGGGATCTCGACCACATCGGCGAGCAGCATCTTGACACCCACCAGCACCAGGATGATCGCCAGCGCCGGGCGAAGCATCCGCAGCGATCGCAGCGCCCCGGCCAGCACGAAGTAGAGGGCGCGCAAGCCCAGCACCGCGAAGATGTTCGAGGTGTAGACCACAAACGGGTCGCGGCTGACCGCGAGAACGGCCGGCACCGAGTCCACGGCGAACATCACGTCTGTGCTCTCGATGGCCAGGAGAACCAGAAACAGCGGCGTAAACCGCAGGCCCTTCCCGGTCCTCACCGTGAAGTGCTCGCCGTGAAAGTTCTTTTCCATCGGCAGAACGCGGCTCGCCCAGCGCACGATCAGGTTGCGTTCCGGGTGCACCTGCTCCGCTTCACTGAGGCCCAGCTTGGCACCGGTTGCGACGAGCAGGATCCCCAGGACATAGATCACCCAGTGGAAACGCGAGATCAGCGCCACACCGGCGAAGATGAAGATGCCGCGGAAGACGATCGCCCCGACGATGCCCCAGAAGAGCACGCGGTGCTGATGCTCGGAGGCTACCCCGAAGTAGGTGAAAAGCGCCAGGAAGACGAAAAGGTTGTCGACCGAGAGTGATTCCTCGATCAGGTACGCAGTGAGGTACGCGAGCGCCGCGTCGGACCCGCGAACCAGGCCAACGAAGAGCGCAAAGGAAAGGCCGAGACTGACCCACACGATGCTCCAAAGGAGCGCCTGGCGCGTGCTCTCACGGTGGGCATGGCGATGGAACACGAGCAGGTCGAGCGCCATAAGCAGCACGATCACTGCACCAAATACCAGCCACCACCACCCAGTCATTAGGTGACCCCCGAGGTCGAGAATCTCATTGGCCCTCATCGCCCTGGTACGCCGGCCCGAAGAACACCGCGTTGGCGAGCAGCAGCATCGTGGCGCGCGTGAGGCCCCGTGCCGCCGGATCGTCGGCGAACGCAATCACCCTGCCGCGCCCGTTCTCCTGAACCATCATGTACGCCTTGTGCGGCAGTTGCTCGCGAGAAGCCGTGAGCATCCAGCCGGATTGCACCAGGTTCTCCGGACCGGCATAGACACCCACGTTGACCCCCTTGTCGAGCTTGAGCGGAGTGAAGATCCTCCGCGAGTACACCAGCACATCCACGGCACCATCCGGGAACCCGGCCCCGAAAACGTTGTCCGTGTCTAGGTTGACGCGAAGGATCGAGCCCGGCACCAGAGGCGGGTCCTCCTCCGCCGGCCTGATCGCGCTCTCGTAGTCGAACGGGCGCTTTCCCGCGGGCGTCGGCTCAGGTTTCTTCTCGGCCGGAGGCTCCGAACCCAAACGCTTCTCGAGCTTGGAGTCGAGCAGCCCGACCTTCTCGCCGGTCAGGAAAGCCGATCCGCCGCCCACCGCTACCAGCACCCCCCCCTCGCTCACCCAGGACGTCAGGCGCTTCACGCCTCCCTCGCCAAGGACCGCCGCGTACGAGCCGGCCCTCTCCCAGGAGTCGGGCAGGACGATAACGTCGAAGTGCGAGAGGTCGGCACGGACGAGGGTCGAGGTCCGCACTACGCTGACCGGGTACCCGATGTAACGCTCGAGCGCAAAGCGGAGGTCCCCGGCGCTCGGCGCCGAGGTCGGCACGTCCCATGCGATGGCGATGCGCGGCGCCTTCAGCGGGAGCACGTTCGTCGAACCGAGGTCGATCCCGCTTTCCACGTAGCCGGTGTCGGCGCCCACGAAGTTCGCGCCTGTCGCTCGCGCCACCGCCATCAGCCGGTCGCGCAGATCCTCGGCGTTCCCCGCCCGGCGGATGACCACGGTGCCGCGCTCGAACTTCCGCCCCTGCAGTGTGAACGGCTTGCCCGCAACGGCGGCCTTGACCCCTTGGTGGAGGAGGCTTGCCAACGCCTTCGCCGACGCTCCTCCCTCCCACGGAAGCAGGAACGCAACCTTGCCGTCGCCGGTTACCGAGCCTGACGGGACGCTTCCCGGCTTGACCGGTTCCAGGGCAAGGCCGCGCGGCAGAGCCTGCAGCGGCTTGGCAGGAGTGGCCCAGAGCAGCGGCAACGACCATGCCGTGATGTCGTAGACTTCGTCGGGCAGGCGCTTGCGATCACGCCGCTCCTGTTCCTTCTCGAACGCCTCGCCCATCGACGCGCCGCGTTCAACCAGCGCGCGCGCCAGGCGCCCCAGAGGCTGGTCGAGCGGCACCACGTAGCAGCCCGCAGGGAACCCCTCCTTCGCCTCGGTCACCCGAAACGTCTCGATCCCCTGCCGCGCCAGCTGCTCGGCCAGCTCGCCCGAGCGAACCTCGTCGTTCCCGCTCGGGAGGAGATACGCCCGCACGGACCCGCGCAGCCCCTCGTTGACCGCGGCCTGCCGGTACGCGTGCCAGGCGTGCACGAAGCGCGCGCGGTTCGTCGCGGTGGTCAGGCATGTCGTGAACGACGCCAGAAGGTGGTGCTGGACCGTCTCGACGTACGTCAGCTTCGTCTGGTCGGGCAGGGCCCAGACCAGGCCACGGCTGGAGGCCTGCTCGAACGTCATCCCTACCGCACCGGTCAGCGCGGGCCAGGACTCGCCGTAGCCCGGGTAGAACTCGTCGAAGATCTCCCTGGTCCAGTAGCGGATGCCACGTGCGTCGAACGCCGCGGCGTTGGCACGGCCGAGCACGTCCAGCAGCTCGGTCTCCTCACCGGAGAGCAGCGGGTGGCGCGGCTCGGCGGGCGGGGCGAAGAAGTAACCTTCCTCCGCGCCCATCTCGTGCAGGTCGGCCACCACCGTCGGGTGGTACCGCAGCATGGCGTTGACCCGCCCGACGCTCTCGGGGTGCGTCAGCACGAACCAGTCGCGGTTGAGGTCGAAAAGCTCGTGTGAGAAGCGGCCGCCCGGCCAGCCCTGTACATGTTCGGCGCTCGCGGGCTCGGGGTCTGGGCGAGGCCCTCGCGCCTGGCGGGTGGAGCCGACGAATCGTGCCCGACCATCCGGATTCTCCATCGGGTCGATCACCACGATGGCGCCGCCGAGAATCGTCTCGATCTCGGGACCGCTCCCCGCCGCCAGGTGATACGCGAGCGCGAGGCCGGCGTCGCCGCCCGACGCCTCGTCGCCGTGAATCGAGCACTGAATCCATACGATCGCGGGCAGGTCCCCGATGAGCTCCTCGGCTTGCGACGGCGCGCGAGACCGGGCGTCGCCAAGGCGTGCCAGGCGCGCCTGGATGTCGTCCCACCTGTCCAGGCTGGCCGGGGAGCCCACAATCAGCAGGACGAGCGGGCGGCCCTCCATCGAACGGGCATACTCCAGCAGGCGCACGTGCGCCGGTGCAGCCTTTGCCAGAGCATCGGCGTATTTAAGGACCTGATCAGGGTCGGTGATCTCCTCGCCCCACCCGAAACCAAGGACTTTCTCCAGCGTCGGAACCGCCGGGTCGTGGGTCGCCCCTGGCAGGATGCCGAAGAACTCGGCGGCTCCGGCCCCGACCGCTGACACGACGGCGATCATCAGCGTGACCGCAACCCTCTTGGCTCCCATTCCGCACCTCCGAATCGACACCGGCGTCATTGTACGGTGTCCCACCTCGGCCCCGACCGACCCCGAACACACGGAACCCCGCACCGATGATGCGGGGTCCGTCGTTTCCGCGCGCTTCAACCGGCTAGGGATTCTTCTTCTTGTTCTTGCCACCCATCATCTTGGCCAACGGATTGGACTCCTCGCCCTCCTCCTCACCAGTGCCCATCATGGAGGTTTCCTTGTAGTCCTGAGGTATCTCGAACGTGGAGTCGGGCACCGGGACCATCTGAAGCTCGGTCACCTCCATGGTCACCGTGTTCGTCTCCACCTTCCCCTTCTCGTCGGTGCTCGTGGTCACGGTCTTACGCTTGAGCGGGAACCCCTGAACCTTGCCCATCTCCGCCTTGATCAAGCCGTCCAGGTCGTCGTTGCCCGTCTTGGGCGGCGTCTTGCGCAGCCAGATCCCGAGCGCGGCGTCGACGAGCTTGGGGGCGGCCCAGATCTCTTCTTCCTTCACCACCTTGGACGTCTTCTTCATCATCATGAAGCTCATCGACATCGTGTAGGTCGTATGGAAGCGGTAGTGAACCGTGGGGACCCCCGCGATCAGCCCGTCCGGCTCCTCACCGAGCGCGTCCACCTTGGGGTCGGTGAACTTCATGTTCATCATCTTCATGGCGCCGCCGGCCATGCCCATGATCGAATCGAGATCCCACTTCATGTACGTCTTGTCCTCGGGGTTCACCAGGTACATCGTCTTGCCGCCGTCCGTCGTGATGATGTAGGTGCCCTTGGCCATCAGGGGGCTCGCGCTTTCCTCGAACATCGTCTTACCCTTGTCGCCGCTCACCCACGTCTTGGCCACGGAGTTCTGCTGCTCGACCCCCCTGCCGCCCTCGGCCGTCGTCTTGGCCACCAGCACCACGCCCGCGAATGACTGCGCCGCGAATGCAATAAGGACCACTACCAGGAGCACACTGAGCTTCTTCATGTAATCCCCTTTCATCGGCGCGGCGTTGACGGCGCTGCTGTGGCTGCCCCGCCGCTCGACCCTCTCAAACGTTTACGACCTGCTGGATCTCCGGCACGCGCTGTTTGAGCCTTTCCTCGACGAAACCCACGAGCGTCATCAACGCCATCGGGCAGCCGCCGCATGCGCCCAGCAGGCGCACCTTGACTACACCGCCGTCAATCCCGACAAGCTCGACGTCGCCGCCGTCCGTCTGGAGCGCCGGCCTCACCTCCTCCAGCGCGTCCTCCACCTGCTGTCTAAGCACCTCAGCCTGCGTCGTCGTCATCCGAATCCTCCCCACGGGCTACCATTCTGCCACGATTGAGAACCTCGCCTCCACCCCGGCTCTTCCCATCGCAAGGCAGCCACGGCTCTGCTACTGTAGGCGGCGCAAAGGGTACAGGCGTGAACCGAATGCTCTCCCCATTCGTTGGACAGGGTGGTTAGGACGATGACGGCCGGGTCACTTGAGACGATCGTCGAGCGGTGCAGGACCGGCGACGAGCGCGCCTGGGAGGAGCTGGTGGACGCCACAGCCGACGACATCTTCCGGATGGCGGTGAGCTTCACCCGCCACCGCGGGGAGGCGGAGGACCTCACGCAGGAGGTCTTCCTCAAGCTGTGGCAGAACTTGCACCGCTACGCCGCCAACTCCTCGTTCCGCGCCTGGGCGTACCGCGTGGCGCGCAACCTCTTCGTCGACGCCTACCGCCGTTCCCGCGAGCAACGGAAGGCGACCTGGGTGGACCCGGAGTTCCTGGAAACACTGGCCGGCGGCGAAGATCCGCACACTCGCGCCGTGCGGCGGCAGCGCTTGGAGATGGCGCAGTCGGCGCTCGAGCGGCTCCCCGAGGAGCTGTCGCAGCTCATCATGCTGCGCGACTTTGCCGACTGGAGCTACGAGGAACTGGCCGAAGAGATGGCCATCCCGGTCGGAACGGTCAAGTCCCGCCTCAACCGGGCACGCCGCGAGCTGGCGGCGGCGGTCACGCTTCAGCTCACCCCCAGAGTCCAGGTTGCCCCCTCAGGAGTTGAGCCATGAGGCCCTGCGATTCCGTGCTCGACCAGCTCGACGCAGCGGTAGCGGGCGCCTTGCCCGACGATCTTGCGAGGCACGTCGCCGACTGCCCCGACTGTCGGCTCGCGGTCGAACGGGCGCGCGGCCTTGCGGAGGGCGAGCGGGTGCTGGGGTCCGTCCGGGCCCCCGACTCGCTCAAGCGGAGGATCAAGGCCCTTCCGCGCCTCGCGCCGGCCTGCGAGCAGGCGATCGAGCGGTTGGGGTCGGCCCTGGAGGGTGGGCTCCCGGAGGAGGAACGCTCCGCGCTCATGGACCACATGCACGTCTGCCCGTCCTGCCAGGCGGTCTGGGAGGCGTTCGCCACGCTCCGCGAGGTCGGCGCCAGCACACGCGCCTCGGGGCGTTTGCGGGCAGCGGTGGCTCTGCCGCCTCGGAATCGGGTGGAGGCGCGGCGGCGGCGCGGTCGCTTCTTCGACCTTCGCCTGGCGACCGCGGCGGCCTACCTGCTGGCGGCGCTTACAGTGATGATGCTCTCCAACCCGGCGACCGTGGCCAGGACGAGCTCCGACGGGATGGACCGGGCCGCGACGTACGCTACCGCGGCCGTGCAGAACCGCTTCGAAAGCTACTCCGAGCGCGTCGCCCATGCTGCGGCCGTGGCACAGGGCTGGGTGCGTGAGCACGCCCAACAGGCCTGGCGGGCAGTCTTCGGCGCGGAAAGCGCGAACCGGCAAGCCAAAGGAACCGTTGTAAGGGACGGAGGAAGGTCATGAACACACAGGGAACCTACCAGCAGCAAACACCCGCAACTCAGCCCGCACCGATGCCGCCCGCGGCCCCGACGAGGCGCGCCCCAGGGCTCGCTCTCGTGCTCTCGTTTTTCCCGGGACTGGGCCACCTCTACCTCGGCCTGTACCAGCGCGCCGCGGCCTTTTTCCTCGCCTTCGCGTTCTCGATCTGGCTTGCGGACCACTCGGACCTCGGCATCGTTATCGCGTTCGTCTGGTTCTTCGCCGTGATCGACGCCTACCGTCAGGCCCAGCTCCTGAACATGGGGCTGGCTGTCGAGCCGCTGATCTCGGGCGAACAGAGGGTCAAGGCGGCGCGCCGCGGTAACCTCGGTTTCGGCGTGTTCCTTCTGATCGTGGGCCTGGTCCTGCTCTACAACCAGTTCTACCCGATCGACTTCTCGTTCCTGGAGGACTGGTGGCCGCTGCTCCTGGTGGTCGCAGGCATCTGGATGCTCGTGGCCCACTTCAGGGAAAAGGCCAGGCTCGCGGCCAAGTCGGAAGTGACCGGCAGGGGGGGCGCCGACATCTGAGCGCACTCACTGCCCGGTTGTCCCCCGTTGTTCAAGACCCCGCTGCGCGACGGCGGGGTCTTTGCTGCTCTCCAGGCGCCCTGCCACTTGACAGCCCCCGCCGCGATTCCCAAGAATGCGGCATTCTCCGCAGGCGCGGGGGAAAGGACGTGACATGACACCGACGACGCTCCTGGCGATCGTACTGGGGGTCAGCGCTGCCAGCCTTGCCGTTGCCTGGGCCCTCGCCCGCTGGGTGTTGCGCAAAGACGACGGCACCCCCGAGATGCGCGCGATCTCAGACCCCATCCGCGAGGGGGCGGAGGGGTTCCTGCACACCCAGTACGGCACGATCGCCAAGCTCGCCGGTCTCGTCACGGTGCTGCTCTTCGTGCTTTACGCGTTCGTTCGGAAGGTCTCCCCCAACGATCCGGTTGGGGCCGTGACGCTCGCGCTGTTCACCGCCGCAGCGTTTATCCTGGGTGCCCTGTGCTCCGGCCTCGCGGGCTACACCGGCATGTGGGTGTCGGTGCGTTCCAACATCAGGGCAGCTAGCGCGGCGCGCCGCTCCGGCAACGAGGCGATCCAGGTGGCGCTGCGAGGCGGTGCGGTGTCCGGTCTGATGGTGGTGGCTCTTTCCCTCCTCGGCGTGGGCGGGCTGTACGCGCTCCTCTATGCGGTCTACCCCGAGAACTTCATCGGCAAGATCCCGCTCATGATCGTTGGCTACGGCTTTGGCGCCAGCTTCGTGGCGCTGTTCGCCCAGTTGGGCGGTGGCATCTACACCAAGGCCGCCGACGTGGGCGCCGACCTTGTCGGCAAGGTCGAGGCCGGGATCCCGGAGGACGATCCAAGAAACCCCGCGGTCATCGCGGATCTCGTCGGCGACAACGTGGGCGACTGCGCGGGCCGCGGCGCCGACCTGTTCGAGTCCACCGCCGCGGAGAACATCGGCGCGATGATCCTGGGCGCCACGTTGGCCTACAAGAACCCGGGGCACATCGCCGCCCCGATCGCGTTCATCCTCTTCCCTCTCGTTGCGCGCGCCTTTGGCCTCGTTGCGAGCATCGTGGGGATCCTCAAGGTGAAGGCGGCGAGCGAGGAGGAGGATCCGATGAAGAGCCTGAACCGCGGCTTCGCGTGGGCCGTGGCGCTGGCGCTCGTCGGCTTCGTCGTGGCCACCCGCTGGCTGCTGTACACGCCGGCCGCGCCCCAGGCGTGGTGGCACTTCGCGCTGTGCGGCGCGATCGGCATCATGACGTCGTGGGCGTTCGTCTGGATCACCCAGTACTACACCGAGTACCGCTTCCGGCCGGTCCAGATGATCGCGAACGCGAGCACGACCGGCCATGCGACCAACATCATCGCGGGCATCTCGGTGGGCCTCGAGTCCACCGCTTTGCCGACGCTCGTGATCTCAACCGCCATCGTCGCCGCCTACAAGCTCGGCGAGTCCTCGGGGCTCGAGGGCTCGGGGCTGTTCGGCACGGCCGTCGCCACCATGGGTATGCTGGCCACCGCCGCTTTCATCCTGGCCATGGACACCTTTGGTCCCATAGCCGACAACGCAGGCGGCATCGCCGAGATGAGCGGCCAGCCCCCGGAGGTCCGCCACAAGACGGACCGCCTCGACGCCGTGGGCAACACCACCAAAGCGCTCACCAAAGGGTACGCGGTGGGCTCGGCGGCTCTGGCGGCGTTCCTGCTGTTCTCGGCCTACATGGACGAGGTCGGCGCCTACATCGGCAAACCGTTCGAGAGCGTCAACATCGCGGTTCCCGAGATCTTTGTCGGGGGTTTGTTGGGCGCCATGCTGGTGTTCCTGTTCTCCGCCTGGGCGATCCAGGCCGTCGGCAAGGCCGCGCAGTCGATCATCACCGAGGTGCGCCGGCAGTTCCGCGAGCGCCCGGGGATCATGGCCGGCACCGAGAAGCCCGACTACAGCCAGTGCGTGACCATCGTGACGCAGGCAGCTCTCAAGGAGATGGTCCGCCCCGGGCTCCTCGTCGTGGGGATGCCGATCGCAGTGGGAGTCATCTTCCGCTTCATCGGGGGCTGGTCGGGTAGGCCGTTGCTGGGCGCCGAGACCGTCGCATCCCTGCTTATGATCGGCACGATCAGCGGGATCCTGATGGGGAATTTCCTCAACAACGGCGGCGGCTCCTGGGACAACGCCAAGAAGTACATCGAGATGGGGAACCTGGGCGGGAAGGGGTCCGACGCTCACAAGGCGGCGGTCACCGGGGACACCGTCGGCGATCCGTTCAAGGACACCGCCGGCCCCTCGCTGCACGTGCTGGTGAAGCTGCTCTCCACCATCACGCTGGTGCTGGCGCCGTTTTTCCTGGCATAGACGGGCGACAGGAATCACGAAGCGCACGGCCGACGAGACGATCCCGGGTCGCTGGCCGGGCCGTAGCCTCGCTTCTTGTTGCCGCTGGCCCTACACCCAACCGAGCCCGCAGACGCGGCGACAGTGGGCCATGACCTGGCCGATCACCGTGGCGGCACGCTCCCGGCCGTCCCGCAGCACCTCCTCGACGTAGGCGCGGTCGCGCTCGAGCTCCTCGCGCCGGGCCCGCGCGTCGCGGAAGGTGTCGAGGACGAGGCCGAGCAGGCGCTTCTTCATCTCGCCGTAGCCGGTCCCGCCTTCAGTGAACAGCCTCCTGGTCCCCGGCCACTGCGCCTCGGGGGTGAACAGCTTCAGGAGCGTGTACACCGTGTTGCCGCGGGTCGGCTTGGGGTCGGAGACCGGTGTCGAGTCGGTCACGATGGACATTACGCGCCGCTTGAGCTCGCCCTCCGGGGCGAAGATCTCGAGGGTGTTGCCGTAGGACTTGGACATCTTCTGCCCGTCGATGCCGGGCACGACCGCAACATCGGGGAGGATCAGCTCCTCCGGGACCTTGAGGATCGGCTCGCCGTAGGCCTGGTTGAACGCCGCGGCGATGTCGCGGGTCATCTCGAGATGCTGCTTCTGGTCCCTGCCAACCGGAACCTTGTCGGCCCGCACGATCAGGATGTCGGCGGCCATCAACACCGGGTACGCGAACAGGCCGTGGTTGGGCGTGATCCCCCTGGAAACCTTGTCCTTGTACGAGTGACCCCGCTGCAGGAGCCCCATCGGCGTCACCGTGGAGAGCATCCAGGCGAGCTCAGGGACTTCAGCAACGTCCGACTGGCGGTACAGCACGGAACGCTTCGGGTCGAGACCGAGCGCGATGTAGTCCGCGGCGACCTTGAACGAGTTCTCACGCAACTCGGAGCCGCTTCTAATCGTGGTCATCGCGTGCAGGTCGGCGACAAAGAAGTACCCCTCGTTGGCCGAGTCGTTCTGCAGCGCCACAAACTGGCGAATGGCGCCCAAGTAGTTCCCGATGTGAAGGTTCCCGGTTGGTTGGACGCCCGACAGGATGCGCATTCATCCTCCTCGCGGCGGGATGATACAGGAGCCCGCACTCAACGCCCCACGTTGCCTCGCCTTCACAAGCCCCTCACCTGGAAGTAGCCAAGGGCATGCCTCACGCCTCTTGCCTCTTGCCTCGGTGGGTGGTCGGGGGGTGTCAGCGAACCGCGAGGGCGCGGGAGATGGTCGCCTCGCCGGGCCGTCGCGCGTTGGAGATTAGCGGCCGGCCGCCGTCTGCGATCAACTCGACGGGCCGCGCCCGCCGGGCCTTGCGCCCGAACCCGCCGGTCAGCGGGGGCAGGTCGCTGTCGCCCGCATAGGCGGTGAGGATCGTCCGCACGTACGTCCGGGTCTCGTCATAGGGGGGCACCCCCCCGTGCCTGTCAACCGCCTCGGGCCCGGCGTTGTAGGCTGCCAGTGCGAGCGCAACGTTGGAGTCGAAGCGCTGCAACAGGTCGCGCAGGTACCGCACACCGCCCCTGATGTTGTCGAACGGGTCGAAGACGTTGCGGACGCCGTACAGCGACGCGGTCCCGGGCATCAGCTGCATCACACCCCGCGCGCCCTTGGGGCTCACCGCCCTGGAGTTGTAGCCGGACTCCATGCGGATGACGAGGTCCACCAGGTTGGGATCGAGGCCGTTCGTGCGGGCAGCCTCCTGCACCGTGGGCCACAGCTGCTCGCGTCGCGCCGCCAGGCCGTTCGGGACGGCCCCCGCGTACGATCCGGCGGCAGGCACCTTGAGCACGTGGCGCGTGCCGTCCGGAGCGGTGTAAATGCACACCCCGCTGCTCCGGTCGCCGGCGACGGAAACCCCCGCCAGCACCGACACGGCCACCGCGATCAAGAGCCGTCTCACCCCAGCAACTCCTCCACCACCTTCGGCGCGAGCCTCAGCGCGTCGGGCAGTTTCGCCGGCGCCTTGCCGCCGGCCTGGGCCAGCGAGGCCTTGCCGCCGCCCCGCCCGTCGACAACCGGCGCCAAGCGCTTCACGATTTCGCCTGCCGAGATCCGTGGTGTCAGATCGTCCGTGACCGCTGCGAGCAAGGTGGCGGTGTTCCCGCTCGCCATTCCAAGCACCACGATCCCTGATTTAAGCTTACCACGCAGCGTATCTGCGAGGGTTCGCAGTTCGGCCGCGGCCATCTCCGGCGCGTCCCGGACGAGGAGCTTCACCCCCCGGACCTCCTGGACCTCGGCCTCGCCACCGGCTCCCGAGGCGAACTTGAGCTTGAGACCCTTGATCTCCTGCTCCAATTCGCGGAGGCGCCGATCGTGGGCTTCGATCGCGACGGGCAACCCGTCGAAGGCGACGTTGGCTCGGCCCGCCGCCTGGCGCAGGATGCGCTGGTACTCCTGGAACAGTTCCACGGCGGCCCGCCCGGTCACCGCCTCGATGCGGCGCACCCCGGCGGCGATGCCGCGCTCGGCGGTGATCTTGAACACACCGATGTCCCCGGTGCGCCGCACGTGGCAACCTCCGCACAACTCCCGCGAGACCGCCCCCTCGGCCACCGACACCACCCGGACATCCTCCCCGTACTTCTCACCGAACAGCGCCATCGCGCCCGCAGCGCGGGCCTCCTCGAGCTTCATCAGCTGCCATGAGACGGGAAAGTTGGCGCGGATGTTCTGGTTCACCACCGTCTCGATCGCTTCGGTCTGCTCAGGAAGTAACGGTTGCCCCCAGGAGAAGTCGAAGCGCAGGCGCTCCGGCTCAACGAGGGAGCCGGCCTGCTGGGCGGATGGACCCAGCACGCGGTGGAGCGCCGCGTGCAGGAGATGGGTCGCCGTGTGGTTCGCCTGGGTGTCGAGGCGCCGTCCGCGGTGGACCTCGGCCCGCACGGTGCTCCCGCGCCGTAGCACCCCCTCCTCCACCGTGACGTGGTGAACCACGAGCCCCGGCACCGGCCGCTGGGTGTCGCGGACGATCGCACGGCCGCCTTTCCAGGTCAGCACGCCTTGATCGCCGATCTGGCCGCCAGCCTCCGCGTAGTAGGGGGTGCGGTCCAGTACGACCTCGCCCTCCCCGGTCAGCATGTCCACCTCGGCCTTGGGCGAGAGCAGCGCCACGGCCTTGGCGTCTTCGAGGGCAAAATCCTGGTAGCCGACGAACTCGCTGGCGACGCCCCGCGACGCAAGCTGCTCGTGCTCCTCCCGGAAGCGCGCGAGCAGCTCGCCCTTCCAGCTTTCCTGCCCACGAGCCCGTGCGGCCTCGAGCCTCGCCTCGAACCCGGCGCGGTCCACGCCGAGACCCTCCTCCTGCGCGAACTCCTCGAGGATGTCGAGCGGGATGCCGTGCGTCTCGTAGAAGTAGAAGGCCGTCTCACCGCCGAGCACACCGCCGCCGGCCTTCTTGATTCGATCGAGCTCCCGGCCCACCAGGTCGGTCCCGACGTTGAGCGTGCGGGAGAACTTCTCCTCCTCGGTGCGAAGCAGCTGCTCCACCACCGGCCACCGGGTCGCCAGCTCGGGGTAAACATCCCCCATCGTCCCGACGAGCGCCGGAACCACATCGACAAGGAAGACTCCGTCGAAGCCCAGCGTACGGCCGTACCGCAGAGCCCGGCGCACGATCCGCCGCAGCACGTACCCGCGCCCTTCGTTGGAGGGCACCACCCCGTCGGCCAGCAGGAATGCGGCTGCTCGGGTGTGGTCCGCGATCACCCTGAACGCCGGGCCGAGCTCGCCGCCGGGCTCATAGGGGCGCTGGGCCAGCTCCGAGATTCGGGCCAGAATCGGGGCGAAGATGTCGATGTCGTAGTTGGAGCGCACGCCCTGCACCACCGCGGCGATGCGTTCGAGCCCGGCCCCCGTGTCCACGCAGGGCTTGGGCAAGGGGTGCATGTGTCCCGCGGCGTCGCGCTCGTATTGCATAAACACGAGGTTCCAGAGCTCGACCGTGTCATCGCCGGGCCCGTTCACCTTTTCTGCGGTGTTTCTCTTCAGGTCCTCGCCCTGGTAGTAGTGGATCTCGCTGCACGGGCCGCAGGGACCCGTCTCCCCCATCGCCCAGAAGTTATCCTTCTCGCCGAACCGCAGGATTCGTCCTGAGGCCGCGCCCACCTCCTCCCAGAGCCGCGCCGCGTCGTCGTCGTCGGTGAAAACGGTGAACCAGAGCCGTTCCACGGGAAGCCTGTAGACCTTTGTGACCACCTCCCAGGCGAAACGGATGGCGTCGGCCTTGAAGTAGTCCCCGAAAGAGAAGTTGCCCAGCATCTCGAAGAAGGTGTGATGGCGCGTCGTGTAACCCACGTTGTCGAGGTCGTTGTGTTTCCCGCCTGCCCGGACGCACTTCTGAGACGAGGTCGCGCGCGTGTAGTCGCGTTGCTCGCGTCCGAGGAAAACGTCCTTGAACTGGTTCATCCCCGCGTTGGTGAACAGCAGTGTGGCGTCACCGGCAGGTATCAGCGACGACGAGGGCACCACCCGGTGCCCGTGGGCCGCAAAGTAGTCAAGGAAGGCTTGGCGGGTCTCCCGCGTCGTCGGTTTCTTCGCCATGCGGCTCGTTTCTCCCGTTCTCGTGCAGGGCGCGGCGTACCTGGTCGAGCGAGAAGCCGCGCGCGAGCAGATAACGTACCACTTTCCGGCGCTCTTCCGGAAGCCGCCTCCACCACCTGTGCTTGCGGGTTGCGGTGGCGACAGCCGCCGCGAGGGCCGTGGCCTCGCCCTCCTCCTCCAACTCGGAGAGCGCCACCGTGGCTGCCTCGCGGGCCACACGTCGGCGTCTCAGCACCGCGGTCAGGGCGCGCCTGCCGCGGCCGGCCCGCAGTTGTGCCTGACACACCATCCGAGCCAGCGCGACATCGTCAATGAGCCCGGCCCGCTCAAGACGGGCGACCTCGGCCCGCGCGACCGGCGCCTGGAACCCCCGGACCTCGAGCCTTTCTGTGATCTCGACCCGCGAGAGTGCCCGCGCCCCGAGCATGCGCAGCGCAACCTCGTGAATGGTCCCCGGGTCGGGGTGAGGCTGGCTGCGCCCTCCTGGCCACCTGCGCTGCAGCGGGGTCATCGGTGTAAGTCTACCCGGGTCCGGGCGGGAAGGATTCGGCCCGCGTCGGGGACCGCTCGCGGGCCGTCTGGGTCTCTGTTCTTGTTGCTAGCCTCTTGCCTGCCTCTACGCCCCACTCCCCTCCTTGCCGCCGAACTCGAACGGGCTGCCGGAAGCGAACGGTTCCGTTATCCCGCTGCTGCCCTCGAGCGTGCTTTCCATCTCCTCGCGGGAAATGTCGGCGGTGGATTGGATCCCCTGGATGCGCAGCTTGAACTCGTCCGGGTTGGACGCCCGCCGGATCGCCTCATCGAGCGTGATCAGGCCGGACTTGTAGAGCTGGAAGAGCGACTGGTCGAAGGTCTGCATGCCGTACTGTGAGGTACCCGCCGCGATCGCGTCCCGGATCAGCTTGGTCTTCTCCTTCAGCTCGATGCACTCTCGGATGTAGGCGGTGGAGACCAGCACCTCGACGGCCGGCACGCGCCCGAGACCATCGGCCCTCGGCAGCAGGCGCATCGAGATGATCGACTTGAGCACGGCGGCCAGCTGAATGCGGATCTGCTTCTGCTGGTGGGGCGGGAACACCGCAATGATGCGATTGATGGTTTCGGTGGCGTCCAGGGTGTGAAGGGTGGAGAGCACGAGGTGCCCGGTTTCGGCGGCCAGCAGCGCGGTCTCGATCGTCTCGTAGTCGCGCATCTCGCCGACCAGGATTACGTCCGGGTCCTGGCGCAGACCGGAGCGCAGCGCCACTGAGAAGCTGCGTGTGTCCACCTCAACCTCGCGTTGGTTGATGATCGCCTTCTTGTCGCGGTGCAGGAACTCGATCGGGTCCTCGATGGTCACGATGTGGCAGTTCCGACTGTTGTTGACGTGGTCGATCATCGCTGCCAGCGTCGTGGACTTGCCGGACCCGGTGGTGCCCGTTACCAGAACCAGACCGCGGTCCTCCTCGGCAATACGCTCGAGCACAGGAGGCAGGAGCAGCTCGCGGACCGAGAGGATTCGAGCCGGGATCAGTCGCAGCACCAGCCCCACCGAGCCCCGTTGCTGGAAGATGTTGCAGCGGAAGCGGCCCAGGCCGGGGACCGAGTACGCGATGTCGATCTCGAGAAACTGCTTGAACTTCTCCTTCTGCTGGGTGGACATCATCGAGAACGCCATTGCGATGGTGTCCTCCTGCATCATTCGCTTGAACTCGACGAGCGGTACCAGGGTGCCGTCAACACGGATGAGCGGGTGTGCACCTACCTTGAGGTGCACGTCAGACGCCTTCCGCTCGGTTGCTGCCTTCAAGATGTCGTTGATGTGCATGCCACGTTCCCCCTGTCGCTCGCCTGAAACTCCCTGCCTTCACTCAACTTTAGGCCGAAGCGCCCCGGCTGTCAAAGAAGGGGCCCGCCCCATCGGCGTGACTACTGCTCTATTTTGAGGAGCCCCCGCAGCGCGTCCTTGTCGACGGCCTTGGACAACGCTTCCTGGGCCTCGACCTGCCCGGAGCGCACGAGCTCCGCCAGCGAGTCGTTCATGGTTCTCATTCCCAGACGCTTGCCGGTTTGCATGATAGTGGGAATCTGGAAGGTCTTCCCCTCGCGGATGAGGTTCGAGATTGCAGGCACCCCGAGCAGGACCTCGTAGGCGGCGATACGCCCGCCGCCGACCTTCTTAAGCAGGATCTGTGCGATCACGCCCTTGAGAGACTCCGACAGCATCACCCGGATCTGGGCCTGGCGGTCTGCCGGAAACTGATCGATCAGGCGATCCACCGTAGAGACGGCGCTGGTGGTGTGCAGAGTGCCGAAGACGAGGTGCCCCGTCTCCGCGGTCTCGATCGCTATAGCCATAGTCTCGAGATCGCGAAGCTCGCCGACCAGGACGACGTCCGGGTCCTCGCGCAGAGCAGCCCGTAGCGCGCGCTTGAACGACTCCGTGTGGTGGTAGACCTCGCGCTGGTGCACGAGGCAGCGCTTGTTCTCGTGCACGAACTCGATCGGGTCCTCGATCGTGATGATGTGGTCGCTGCGCTTCTCGTTCACGTAGTCGACCATCGTGGCGAGCGTCGTGGATTTTCCCGAGCCGGTGGGACCCGTGACCAGCACCAGGCCCTTGTGCAACATGCAAAGGTTCTTCGCACACTCTGGCAGGCCGAGGTCCTCGAAGGTCAAGATCTTGTGCGGGATCTGCCGGAACACGGCCCCCACACCGCGTCGATCCCGGAAAAGATTCACCCGAAAGCGCGCGGTGCCGGGGATTTCGTAGGCCAGGTCGGTGTCGTTGTCCTGGCGGAACTCGTTTCGGTTGGGTCCCGGCGCGATCTCGTCGCACATCAGGAGGATGTGTTCCGACGACAACGGTGACGGGAAATCCTTCAACGCGATCATATCCCCGTGCAACCGGATCATCGGGGGCAGGGTCGCACTGAGGTGCAGGTCACTGCCGCCAAGCTGCACGAGCCGCCGCAGCATGCGGTCAAGAGGACGCTCGAGGCTCACCGGTGGGCCGGGCTGTTGGGGAGCCTCGGGCAGGGGGACAGGCTCCGGCGCCGGTTCGCTCGGCTGCGGCGCAACGTCGGCGAGCGCAAGGTCGAGTACCACTTGCAGGAATCCATCGCTGCGGCTGGCGCGCAGGGCGTGCTGCTCGCCTGCCAGCTCTGCCACCGCCGTGACCTCCTCACCCAATTCGAAGGAGACCCAGCGCTGCGGACCAAGTGCGCCCTCCAGCCACTGCGCGAGGCCCTGGTCCTCAATCAACGCGTTGCCGGCCTGCAGGTGAGTGTCGCCGCTGATCAGCACGGCCGGCTTCCCGCTGCGAAGCTCCAGGCGCTCGCCCCCCTTCTGCCGGGCCGCTTTGACGAGGCGCTCGATCATGCCGGGAACGCTCACCTACCTATGTTAACCTTGCGATCCTGTCGCCGGCGGATTATTGAGAACGGGATTGCGTTTCCACGTGGGGAGGAAGTCGTGAGAACTTGGGGTTTACTGTTTTGCGCCGCAGCCGCAATCTCCTGTCGGCATCAACCTGTCCTCCCGCCCCTTCCGTCGAACGACGCTGTGACGCGCTTCCCGATCAGCCGCCCCTCCGACCCCCGTGAGCGCCATCTGACCAACCTTCGCCAGCTCTCCGACGGTTTGGAGAACGCCGAGGCCTATTTCTCCTTCGACGGGAAAAAGGTGATCTTCCAGTCCACCCGTTCCCCGTACGCATGCGACCAGATCTTCACGATGGACCTGCAGGGGCACGACGTCCGTCTGCTCTCGACGGGTCTCGGGCGCTGCACGTGCAGCTATTTCTTCCCGGATGGCCGGCGCTACCTGTACTCGTCGACGTACCAGGGTGGCCCAGCCTGCCCCCCACCCCCCGACATGTCGCACGGGTACGTGTGGGCGGTCTACCAGAGCTACGACATTTTCGTGGCCTCACTCGACGATCCCACCCCTCACCGGATCACCGACACGCCGGGCTACGACGCCGAGGCGACGATCTCGCCTCGCGGCGACCGGATCGTCTTCACCTCGGTCCGCGACGGCGACCTCGAGCTCTACACGATGAAGCTGAACGGCGGGGACGTGAGACGCATC
>MEKI01000091.1:39926-40805 GCA_001766905.1 Acidobacteria bacterium RBG_13_68_16 | reverse complement strand
AAGCTCGTGTGGCGCGCCTCCCGCCCCAAGGCGGGCCCCGAGATGGAGGAATACAAGCAACTCCTCGCGCAGGGCCTGATCAAGCCGCACGCCCTGGACATCTACGTGGCCAACGCCGACGGAACCGACGCCCGCCGCCTGACCGACAACGGTGCGGCCAACTTCGCTCCTTACTTTCACCCCTCGGGCAGGAAGATCATTTTCTGCTCCAACATGGACGACCCCGCTCGCCGCAACCTCGACCTCTACCTCATCAACCTGGACGGCCGCGGCCTCGAGCGCGTCACCTACTACGAACAGTTCGACGGCTTCCCGATGTGGACCCCGGACGGCAAGACCTTCGTCTTCTGCTCCAACCGCGACAACTCCGGGCCACACCAGACCAACGTGTTCCTCGCTGACTGGGTGGAGTGAGGGCAGGCAGGAAGCGAGAGGCACGACAGAGAACACGAAGGGCAGGCGTCCAATATGCCATCCCGGACGTGGGTGCTGATCGCCGTCCTCGCGCTGGTGATCGGGTCGCTGTGGGTGGCGCGGCAGCGACGGCGCCCGGCCTCCCCGCGGCCCCCGCCGCCGACGGCGACCCGTACGGATGCGGCGGCGCGGCTCGCCCCCACCGCGGTCCCGACCCCGAGCCCAGAGCCGCCGGTGGAGCGCCACAGCACCGTCGTCCTGCCGTGGGAGAGCGAGCCGACACCGTCGCCGAGCCCAATCGGACAGGAACCGACCCCAAGGCCTCGGGCCTCCCCAACCCCCGAGGTGTCCGAGTGCGTGGCCGTGAGCTACGCCGTCGGCGTCGTTCCCGGCACGCTCGGCCAGATCCTCATCGACGTTCGGCTGGAGAACCGTTGCGGGCGCGGCCTCGGGCCTCTCGACGTG
>MEKI01000091.1:39831-39911 GCA_001766905.1 Acidobacteria bacterium RBG_13_68_16 | reverse complement strand
CCACAGGCCTCGGCAGCCCGAGAAACCCCCGCGTCGCCCGGGAAAACCAGCGGCAGCCACACGGGCCAGAGCGTCATCCC
>MEKI01000091.1:39161-39806 GCA_001766905.1 Acidobacteria bacterium RBG_13_68_16 | reverse complement strand
GGCGGAGTCGCCACGCCCGTTCACCGTCAACCTGCTGCCGCGGCTGCTCCCGCTCAGCGACCCAGTTGTTCGCCTCGCAGTGATCAGCCCCTCCGTCACCCGGCTGTTCGATCCGGTGGAGCGCACCCTGGTCGGAAGCATCCCGGGCGCCGGGGTTAGCGCAATCGCACCCGTGAGTGGGCAGTCCGATCTGCTCTTCATGGAGGTCGGGGGTGGCCGCGAATCGCTCGTGAGACGCGAACGGACGACCGGCCGCGAGGTCTGGCGTGCCGATCTGGGCAACGGCTTCGTCTCGGAGGTCATGCGCACGATCTCCGGCTTTCAGAGCGTCACGACGATCGTCACGAGTGCACCGGTGCTGATGCTCTGGAACACCAGCAATCAACGGATGACACTCTTGGGTTTGGAGCTCGCAGCGAAACAGAAGACGTTCGGGGATCTCAAGTACACGAACCGCCTAGTCTCGATCGACTGGAACAACGGCACGATGATCTCCGACGAGCGGTTCGACTTCGACCGGGAGGACGGCAGCGGCCGGCACGTGCTGGTTCGCGCCGACCGGGATGCGAAGACGAAGGCCCCGGGCGGTATCTTCAAAGTCATCGATCCCTCGACGGGGGACACCGTCATGTCAGGCCAGCTTGC
>MEKI01000091.1:38648-39149 GCA_001766905.1 Acidobacteria bacterium RBG_13_68_16 | reverse complement strand
GCCGCTGAAGCTCGACGAGATGACAGCCCGCGGAGGGTCGTTCAAGTGGGACTATCGACCGCTGAGGGTCGGCTCCGAGCTGTGGCTGTGCGCGCGCCAGCTCCGTTTCATCCAGGGCCGGGAGGAGCTCCAAGACACGTGGACCCGCTTCGGCTCGCAGGGCCAGCGGCTCGGGCGCATCGAGCCACCCCTCAGAACCGCCACTGACTTCCTTGTTCGGAATGTGGGATCGACACCGTGGCCCAAGCTCTTCGCGCAGGTCAACAGCACCGTCAAGTGCGGCGGACTGGCGTGCATCGACGGCGTCCTCTCGGTCGCAGAGGATGCCACGTTCTCGCCGCGCGCGCTCAAGCTCGCTGATGGTGGCTGGCCCCACTCTCTCTCCTTCCACGAGGGCGATCAGGTGTACTTCGTTCACGACGGCGGTCTCTACCGATCGGTCCCCGGCGAGACTTCGACGACGCTCGTGGTTCCCCCGCCGGCGGACGACAAGTTTCAGTA
>MEKI01000091.1:38527-38639 GCA_001766905.1 Acidobacteria bacterium RBG_13_68_16 | reverse complement strand
GGTTCGTCCGGGAGTCGCCCTGCTGGTCGGCGAGAAGACGTCGACGGTCGTCAATTACCGCGACGGCTCACAGGCGCCGCGATCGGGTGAGGGAGAGAAGGCCACTACGCAT
>MEKI01000091.1:38266-38508 GCA_001766905.1 Acidobacteria bacterium RBG_13_68_16 | reverse complement strand
GCTTGCTCAAAACCGGGCAGGCGATCCTGGTCGGCGTCGAGTGGCCAGCCAATCGGGTGGCGTTCTGGCTGCCGATCGCGAGGGTCACAGGGCTCGTCGACGAGGAGCCGCCGGGGGGCAGCCCCTTCCCATATGTGGTCTTCAGCCGAAAGGCGTCCCAGGCCGGGCTGGCGGTGCTCGAGGACACGAACCGCGTCACTCTCTACACCATCCGGCGGCCTGGAGCGGTCGAGCAGCCTCTG
>MEKI01000091.1:26031-38212 GCA_001766905.1 Acidobacteria bacterium RBG_13_68_16 | reverse complement strand
TCCCTTGAAGTCGCAGCACACCGTGCTGACCATCCGGCCGCTGTGCTACTTGCGGTCGCCGGGCCAGCATTGACGGAGGCGGCCGTGGCGGGCAACGGAATCGCCCCGCCTGCAGGCCGGTTGGCGAGAGCGTGAGCGACGATCCCCGGCCCAGTGCCAACAGGCTCGCCCAGGAGCCCAGCCCGTACCTCCGCCAGCACGCCCACAACCCGGTGGACTGGTACCCCTGGGGCGAGGAGGCGCTCGCCCGCGCCAGCGCCGAGGACAAGCCGATCTTCCTCTCGATCGGCTACGCCGCCTGCCACTGGTGCCACGTGATGGAGCGCGAGTCGTTCGAGGACCCGGCCATCGCCGCCATGCTCAACGCGGACTTCATCCCGATCAAGGTGGACCGGGAGGAGCGCCCGGATCTCGACCTCGTCTACATGACGGCGGTGCAGGTGATGACGGGCTCCGGCGGCTGGCCCCTGTCCGCGTTTCTCACTCCGGACCTCGAGCCGTTCTTCGGGGGGACGTACTTCCCGCCCGAGAGCCGGCGTGGGATGCCCTCGTTCCACGAGGTGCTCGCCGCCGTTTCCGACGCCTGGCAGCACCGCCGCCAGGAGCTGGAGGGCAACGCGGCCAGCGTTGCGTCGCACCTGGCGGGCATCTCGAACCGTGAAACCGGCGCCGAGCTGAATGTCGAGTGGGTGAGCCACGCGGCGCTCGCGGCGCTGGCCGCCGAACACGACGAGCGCCGGGGCGGTTTCGGAGGAGCACCCAAGTTCCCCAGCCCCTCGCGCCTGTTCTTCCTCCTCGAGCACGCGAGGAAGGGCGACAAGGCGCGCTCGATGCTGGCGAGGACCCTCGACGGGATGGCCGCAGGCGGAATGTACGACTGGCTCGGTGGGGGGTTCCACCGCTACTCGGTGGACAGGGATTGGCTGGTTCCGCATTTCGAGAAGATGCTCTACGACAACGCCCTCCTCGCCCGCGTCTACGGTCAGGCGGGCCTGGCCTTCGGCAGGGGCGAGTGGGTCGAGGTCGCGCGGGCGACGGCCGACTACCTGCTGCGCGAGATGCGCGGGACCGAGGGCGCCTTCTTCTCGTCCACCGATGCCGACAGCGAAGGGTACGAGGGCAGGTACTTCACCTGGACCCGCGACCAGGTCCGCCAGACCCTTCCTCCGGAGTCGGCCGAACTCGTGATTGCGTTTCTCGCGCTGGGTTCGAATGGGAACGTCGAGGGCGAGGCCAGCGTCCTCCGCCCGGCTCGCTCGCTAAGCGAGGTTGCTGTCGAGCTCACGATTCTGCCGGAGGCCGCGGTCGAGATGCTGGCAAGGGCGCGCGAGGAGCTGCTGGCGGCCCGCGCGCGGAGGGTCCCCCCCGCGACCGACGACAAGCGACTTGCCGGCTGGAACGGCATGGCGGTGTGGTCGCTCGCCTGGCTGGGCGCGGCGCTGCCGGAGCCGCGCTACGTGGAGGCGGCGCGGCGGGCCGCGACGTTCCTGCTCGACCACATCCAGCTCGATGGGCGCCTGGTCCGCTCCTGGCGGGACGGCGCGGCGTCCGGGACGGAAACGCTTGAGGACGTCGCGTGGGTGTGTGCAGGCCTGGTGCAACTCTACGAGGCTGAGGGTGACGTCCGGTGGCTGGCCTCGGCAAAGGAGCTCATCTCGCGAAGGTTGCAGCACTACCAGGGCGCCGCGGGCACGCTCTACGACACCCCCGATGACGGTCCAAGGTTGATCATGCGACCGCGCAACCCCACGGACGGCGCGACACCGTCCGCCGCCGGGATGCTGGTCGCGACGCTGCTGCGGCTCTCGGCCCTGACCGAGGACGAGAAGGTGCGCGAGGCCGCCGAGCGGGCGCTCCGTGCGGAGGCGGCGGTGGTCTCGCGCATCCCCGCCACCACCACCACGCTGCTGCAGGCGGCCGAGGAGACGCGCAGACCTCCCCGGACCCTCGTGGTGGTCGGCGACCCGCTGTGGGAGGCCACCAGGCGCCTGCTCGCCGTGGCCCTGAGGGAGAAGCCGGCCGGCTGCGCGCTTGCGCTCTCCCCCTCGGTGCCGGTTCCGGCGGCGGTCACCCGCGAAGTTCCGCTCTTCTTGGGCCGCGAGAGCGTCGAGGACGGCCTGGCCCGTGCCTACCTGTGCGAGGGCGGGGCGT
Organism: Acidobacteria bacterium RBG_13_68_16; assembly: GCA_001766905.1. Taxonomy (GTDB): domain Bacteria; phylum Acidobacteriota; class Thermoanaerobaculia; order Thermoanaerobaculales; family Thermoanaerobaculaceae; genus RBG-13-68-16. The sequence continues at coordinate 36,061 of MEKI01000091.1, read as the reverse complement.
GCCGGCTTCCCATCGAGGACCCGGGGACGCTCTCCTTCGCGCTCTCGGAGCTGCCGGCCTGAGGCGCGGCTTGGCGCCGCGACCCGCACAGGCGGCGCCGACGATCTGGTAAACTCCGCGGAAGGCTTCGAAACCAAAGGGAGGGTGCGATGCGTCAAGCTGCCATCGTGCTGATCGTCGTGGCCGCGCTGTGCTTCCTGGTGGGGATCTACGCGTCGTTCACGGGGGCCCTTGTGATCGGCAAACCGGGTATGACGTTCTGGCGCGGGGCCATCGCGCTCGCGGTCTTCGCCATTGCGGCCCTGCAGCTGCACGCCACGCCCAAGCCTTAGGCCTCCACCGGGCGGCCAAGTAGGCCGCGCAGGAACTGGTAGAGAGCAAAGGCGGCGAGGGCAAACGGGGCGAAGCCCAGGAAGCCCAGGACCGGCATCTCGTAGAGCCTCACGTCGCCCAGGAAGGGCACCGTGTAGCGCCAACGGGCGCTCGCAAGCCAATTCCAGGTCTCCCAGAGCACGCCGCAAGCCACCCCGCTGACGAGGAGCGACACTGGGCGCGAGCGGCGGCCGGCCTCGAGATCCCCCAGCACCGAGGGCCTGCCGAGCCGGTGGTTGATCGGGTCCAGCAGGAGCGGCCAGGCCAGCCAGATGTCGGCTGCGAAATACGGCGACGGCCAGAGCAGCGGGACACCAGCGAGGATTGCCCCGAGACAGACGAGGGCAACCTCCAACTCGCGGGGCACCCTTCCGCCCGCCCCGCGGCCAGCAAGCCTCTCCGCGGCCGGCTCCACCAGCTCGGCCAACAGCAGGATTGCCGGCGTGATGGTCGCAAAAGACCACGCATACCCGAAACCGCGCCAGGGCCACGGGGGCAGGCCGAGGTAGCGCCACCAGAGCTCGGGTCCGGAGGAGGACCAGAAACGCGGACGGTCGTAGAACTCGAAGAGGAGCCAGGAAGGGACCGAGATCGCCGCCATCAAAAGCAGCTCTCTCGGGTAGTTCCGGAGCCAGGACCTTCCCGATCGGGCCAGCACGCCATCCACAACGAGGATGAAACCTGTCCAGCACAGCGGCGTGAGGTTCTGTGCCGCGACCTCCACCTGGATCACGGCAAGGACCATGCTCAGGGCGATGATCCCCAAGCCCAGCCAAACCCACCATGCGGGACGCGCCACGCGGCAATTCTACACAGCCGGGGATGTGCTAAGCTCCCGCCGAGCCTCCATGCTTACACTCATCCTCCTCCTGGTACTCGCCGGGGGGGCCTCGCCCGCCGAGTTCGGGCTGAGCGTCCTCGTCACTGAGGGCGGGGAAAACCCGGGCGAGGAGCGATTCGAGCTCTCCGCGAACGGCGACGTGATCCACCACACCTGGCGGCTCGAGAGCCAGCAACCAGCGGAGCAGCGCTGGAGCATCGGGGCATCAGGCGTGGAGAAGGTCCAAAAGGCGCTTGCCGGGTGCGGCTTCCTCGAACTCCCCGAAGCCCTCAACCAGGCGCAGGGCGCCGACGCTGCCTACACGGTGCGGCTGGAGGTGTCGGACGGCGAGCACAAACGCGCCGTGCTTGCGTACAGCCTCGGCTCGCCGCCGACACCTGAGCGCTTCCTCAAGCTGGTTGAGCGGATTCGAGCTATCCTTACCGCCGGCGGCCGCTACCCGACCCCGCAGTGACCTTCGTGTGGGTCGTCAACCTGAGGCCGAGTTGAGCGTCATCTGAGGTGTGGCTTCTGGCCGCAGGCCGCCCCGGTGCATCAAGAAGGAGGAGTTCGTGGGCAAGAGGACCAAGATCGTCGTCACGGGCGTCGGCGTGGTGGCTGTTGCGGGTGCCGCATGGGCCCTCCTCAGCAGGGGTGACAAGAAAACGTCGGGCTTCCTCACCGCGTTCGTGGACCGCGGCACGGTCATTCAGAGCGTCGCCACGACCGGCACGCTGACCGCGGTCACAACCGTCAAGGTCGGGTCGCAGGTTTCCGGGATCATCGCCACTCTTCACGCCGACTTCAACGACCAGGTGAAGAAGGGACAACTCCTGGCGACCCTAGACCCGACGCCCTTCCAGGCCACGGTCAACGAGACGAAGGCGCAGCTCGAGCGCGCCCGGGTTGCGGCCCTGGACTCCGAGATCAAGTGGAAGAGACAAAGGGCGCTCTTCGAGGCCAAGCTGGTCTCGGAGGACGAGCTTCAGTCTGCCCAGGCCCTCCACGACCAGGCGGTGGCCCAGGTGAGCCAGTTGCAGGCGACGCTCGCGAAGGCCGAAACCAACCTGCGTTACTCGGTGATCACCGCCCCCATCGACGGTGTCGTGGTCTCGCGCGATTACGACGTCGGGCAGACGGTTGCGGCCTCATTCCAGGCCCCCACGCTTTTCACGATCGCCGAGGACCTCGCGCGGATGCAGCTCACCTGCCAGGTTGACGAGGCCGACATCGGCCAGGTCCAGGAGGGGCAGACGGTCCGCTTCTCAGTCGATGCTTACCCGGAGCGCGAGTTCATGGGCAAGGTTTCGCAGATCCGCCTCGCGCCCCAAATCACCAACAACGTCGTGACCTACCCCGTAATCGTGGAGGTCGATAACAGCGACCTGAAACTGCTGCCGGGCATGACCGCCGACGTGCGAGTCCAGGTGGCCAGGGCGGAGGGTGCGCTGCGTGTGCCGGCCTCGGCGCTGCGCTTCCGTCCTGAGCTGCTGGGCATGAGCAGTGAGCAGGAGCGGCCTCAGGGTGGACCCAGGGGTGTACGCTCCTCCGGGCAGCGACCGGGTAGTGAGAGGTCGGCGGAGAAGGCCCGCATGGCTCGCGTTTACCTACCGCCGGCCAAAGCAGGCGGGACGCTCAAGGCGGTGGACTTCCTGCCGGGGCTTACGGACGGTCAGTTCGTCGAGGTCCGGAAGGGCGAGATCGCCGAAGGCGAGAGGATCGTGCTCGGTCTCGCGACGTCGCAAGGCCAGGACATTGGCGGGCTCGCCGGCATGGCGCGCGGCGGTCGGCGCTAGGGGGCAGGAATGTTCAACGTCGTCGAGATCTACAGGGTCGCGCTGATGGCGCTCAGGCGCAATCCGATGAGAACGATCCTCACGATGCTGGGCGTGATCATCGGCGTGGGTTGCGTGGTCGCGATGGTCGCAATCGGTCAGGGCGCTTCCGCCGCAATCCAGAGCCAGATCGGTGCGCTGGGCACCAACTTCCTCCTCATCCATTCCGGTTCGCACTCCCGGGGCGGGGTCCACGGAGGTGCCGGGTCGGTGCAGAACCTCACCGCCGACGACGCCGCGGCCATCGCCCGCGAGTGCCCGTCGGTCGCGGTCGCGGACCCCGGGGTCCGGACCGGCGCCCAGGTCGTCTACGGCGACCAGAACTGGGCGACTTCGGTGCAGGGGACGGGTCCCAACTACCCAACCATTCGCGCGTGGGCGGTCGCCAAGGGGTCGTTCTTCACCGAGGAGGACGTCAAGGCGGCCACCAAGGTCGCCGTGCTGGGCCAGACCGTCGTGGACAACCTCTTCGGGGACGCCAACCCCGTCGGGCAGATCATTCGGATGAAGGGGGTCCCGTTCCGCGTCCTCGGGGTCCTGGACAAGAAGGGTGGCAGCGGGATGGGGCAGGACCAGGACGACCTCATCTGCGTTCCTTACACCACAGCCCAGAAGCGTTTGATGGGCGTCACCTACATCGGAAACATCATCGTCTCGGCGGTGTCGCCGCAGGCGATTCCCCGTGCAACCGAGGAGATCAGAGCCTTGCTGCGCCAGCGCCATCGCATCGGCCGCGACCAGGATGACGACTTCGAGGTCCGTTCGCAGCAGGACATCGCCGACGCCGCGACCCAGATGAGCGGCGTCCTGACCGTGCTGCTAGGTGCGATCGCATCGGTGTCACTGCTCGTCGGCGGGATCGGCATCATGAATATCATGCTCGTGTCGGTCACCGAGCGCACGCGCGAGATCGGAGTGCGAAGGGCGATGGGCGCCCGCCGTTCCGACATCCGCACCCAGTTCCTGATCGAGTCCTCCCTGATCTCGGGCCTCGGCGGCGCGGTCGGTATCGCGCTTGGGATCTTCGTGGCGCGCTTCATCGCGCGGTTTGGCGGATGGCCGACCCTGGTCCAGCCGCAGGTCGTACTGGTTGCGTTCATGTTCGCCGGCGCAATCGGCGTGTTCTTCGGGCTGTACCCGGCCGCCAAGGCCGCCCGTTTGGACCCTATCGAGGCGCTGAGGTACGAATAGAGCGCAGCCCCTTTGCTCTCCCTCGCCCTGCGGGAGAGGGGTGGGGTGACGGCCTCCAAGCCTGGGCCGCGACCCTCACCCCCTCGGGCACAACGCCGAAGCCGTTGAACCGTACAACCGGACCGCGCGGGCCTAGTTTACCGGCGCTGCCGGCACGCGCACCGGCGCGAAAGGCGTGGTGCACGGCGCCCCCGGGGCGAAGAGATATCGCGCGACGGTGCCAGCGCGCAGCGTGAGGATTGTCGAGCAGACGGTACCGTAGCCGTCGCCGTGGCGGCAGAGCGGGTCGGCGCCTTCGTGGTCGGCCAGCAGCTCCTGCAGCGAGCGCTCGAGCTCTCCCTCCGGGAGCCCCGCCAGAAACCGCGCGCGCTCGGCCGCAACCGCGACCCTCTCGCCCTGTCCAGCCAGGGGCTCGTTGCCGACCGCCACCACGTCTTTCTCCCCGCTCTCGATGCGGGCCGTGGGAGCGTTGGTGGCGAGCCACGAGTCGCGGGCGTCCGCGAGCAGCAAGTTGAACTCCCCGTACCGGGAGAACTCCAGCTCCGACAACAGCGCCACGGCATCGGCCAACGTGTGCTCGGCAGCCAGGTCGACGACCAGGCGGCCCCGTGAGCGCTGGGCCGGCGGCGCGCCGGGCCGCGCGTTGGTCACCCCCACCACGAACCCGGCGTGCAGGTTGACCGCGAGCCACGATCCCCCGCCGATCAGGTCGCGCCCTCCGAAGACGGGCGGCTCGGGGACGAGCAGCTGCGGCGGTCTCCACGGACGGTCCAAACCCTCGTCGCGGTTGGCCGCCACCCACAGCTCCCCGCTGCCGCCGGAGCGCCTGATGCCGAGGAGGATGCACACGAGAACACCCTAACTGATCTGGCCGAGCGCCCTGGTCAGGCGCCGCGACGCTTTGTTTCCGGCGGCCGTCACTTCGACGAAGCCGAGGCGCCTCAGGAGCGAGAGCGCCTCCGGCGTCTCGCCCGGAACGACGCAATCGAGACGCAGCGCCCCGGCCTTCTGGAGCGCGCGGACGGCCTGCTCGACCAGCGACCGCCCCAGCCCGAAGCCGCGCCACTCGGGTGCCAGGTAGAGCGCGTGGAGCTGCCAGGCTCCGCTCTCCCCTTCGCGCACCCCGCAGCAGCCCACGATCTCCGCTCGCCCGGCTTCCACGACCCAGATCAGCTCGGCACCCTGGGCGGACCCGGGCTGCTCCTGAGCGCGCACCGCGAGGTGCAACTCGCGCCGGACGCGGCGGGCGAGCTTGCGCACCGCCTTGAGGTCGGCCGGCTTGGCCGGTCGGACCAGGTAGGTCGTCATGCCTTTGCAGCCAATTCCTCAAGAAGCGCCAGCAGCAGCCGGACGCCGAAGCCGGTCGCACCCGGGGGAAGCCCGTTGTGGCTCTTGGAGACGTCGGCGACCCCGGCGATGTCGAGGTGTGCCCACCGCACTTTCTCCGGCACGAATCGCGCAAGAAACGACGCCGATGCCGGCAGCGAGCCCCATCGCCCACCGATGTTCTTGACGTCGGCCCACTCGCTCCGCAGCAGATCGCGGTACTCGGGCAACAGCGGCAGGCGCCAGACCCGGTCGCCGGTGTGGTGACCGAGGCGCTCCAGCTGTCGCGCCAGCTCGTCGTCGTTGGCGAACAGACCCGCCAGCTCGGAGCCGAGAGCGACCTTGCAGGCAGCGGTCAGCGTCGCGAGGTCCACCATGACGTCAGGGTGGAATCGCCCCGCGTACGCCATCGCATCGGCGAGGAGGATCCGGCCTTCGGCATCGGTGTTGTCGACCTCCACGGTGGTGCCGTTGGCCATCTTCAGGATGTCGCCCGGTTTGAGGGCGCTACCCGATGGGAGGTTTTCCACCAGCGGCACGAGGCCCACGACCTTGAGCGGAGGCTCGTCCTCGGCGACCGCCCGCATCGCGGCGACAACGGCAGCCGCGCCTGCCATGTCGTGCTTCATCTCGGCCATGTCCGCTGCGGGTTTGAGCGAGATGCCGCCGGCGTCGAACGTCACGCCCTTTCCGATGAGGGCGATCGCAGCACGCGGCTTCTTCGCCCGGTACTCCAGCCGCACCATCCGCGGCTCCTGCACCGAGCCCTGGCCGACCGCGAGGATCCCCCGCAACCCGTCCTTCTCGAGCTCCTTGCGCCCCATGACCGTCACCCGCACGGGCGAGCGGGCGAACATCGTGGCGACCTCGTTCGCGAACACCTCGGGCGTGAGGTCGTTGCCCGGCCGGTTGCCGAAGTCGCGGGCGAGGCGAATCAGCGAATCCACCCGGTGGGCGTGCTTCAGCTTCTCGTCGAGCTCTTCCTTGTCCTCGCCCTTGAGCGGAACCACGTGCACTGCGTCCACCTTGGTGGATTCGTCCGGCCGGGACCGAAACCGATCGAATCGGTAGTCGGCCAGCGCAAGCTCGACCAGCGCCACGGTGCGGGCGTCGTGCTGGGCGAGGTCGTGTGCCGAAACGGGCAATGCCACCGCAATCTGGTACTCGCGGTTGCGGCCTGCCTGCTCCAGGACCCGGCGCAGCATCTTGCGCAGCGAGTGGACGGTGAAATCCTCGCCCTTGCCAATGCCGAAGCAGGCGATTCGCCGAAAGTCAGGGGTCGGGCTCGCGGTGACCAGAACCTCGCCCTCGACGCCGCGCACTCCAAGTTCGGTCACGGCGCGGCCGATCGTCTTCTGGTTGCCCCCAGGCAGGACCAATCCTTCCAGCGGCTGCTTGCCTTCCGCGGTGACGAGGTAGAGACAGTCCAGCGGCTCCTTCGGGGCGCTCCAGAACGATACCAGATCTGCCATGACAACCCCCGCGCGAAATGGCGCCCCGAACGGGCGCCCGACGGATCCTATCACAACTGGTTGAGCGCAGCCATGAAGTGGGACGCCGTCTCCTCGTCGATGCTCACAAGCCTTACGCTGCCCAGCGACCCGGTCGGTCCCAGAAGGTGCCTCGCCACCTCCTCCACGATGACGCGACACCCCTCTGCCTTGGGGTACGCGAAGATGCCGGTCGAGATCGCCGGCAGGGCGACAGACGCGAGACCCAGATCCTCAGCGCGGGCCAGCGCGCTTCCGACCGCCCTCCGGAGCTTGGCCTCCTCGTCCCCCTCCCCCCAGACCGGGCCGACCGCGTGAATGACCCAGCGACAAGGGAGCCTGCCCGCCCCTGTCACCACCGCGCTGCCGACCGGAACGGGGGCCACCTCGAGTGACTCCCGCTGGATCTCCGCGCCGCCTTTCCGGACGATTGCGCCCGCCACCCCGCCTCCGTGCGCCAGCGCGCTGTTGGCGGCGTTGACGATCGCGTCCGTTCCCTCCTCCGTGAGATCGCCGACCACCACCGAGACGTCTCCCCGCCCGAACGACCTGGTCAGCAGGATCCTTGCCATTCCCTCCTCCGGGTGGGCGACAGCCTAGCATCGCTGGATTAAGGCCGTGAGGGACCGTAGAATCCTGACGTGCTGTCCGTGATCCTGTCTGCGGTCGTCGCGACCTGTTTTGCACACCCCCCCGCACTCGACCGCGAGGTGGGGCGGCGCGCCCTGCCGTGGCTTCCCCCAGATCTTGCACGCCAGGTCGTTCGCCACGAGCACGATTTTGCATCCGGGGCGGCGGCCACGACCCGCTGGCCGCGTTCCCTTCACCAGTCCGGAGGCAGGTCCGGCATTGAAGCGACTATTCAGGCGCAATGCGAGCGCCTGGCGGCGGCGATCCGCGATCGCGCGCCGTTTGCAGAAGTCGTGGCGGGGTTGGGGTCGCTCGCTCACCTGACCGCGGACCTCAACGCACCGTTCCTCACCGCCCACACGAGCGATCGCCATGCGCAGGCGTTTGCCCTCTACGTGCCCACCGCGGCGCCGCGCATACCACTGGTCTTCTACGGCCTGAACCGCCCCGTGCTCTCGGGGTCCGCCGGCGGCATACCGACCATGCTGGCGTCGAGTCGGAGTCACGCACAGGACCTCGCCGGGTACGTCCGCGAGGACCTCGATCGGCTCGGCGGGCCCCCTTTCTGGCGCCTGCTGGACGACCGCTCGTCGAGCTTCGGGGTCGCCTCGCTGTTCCTCAACCACTCCGCCACCGACTTCGCAAACCTGGTGTCGTGGATCTGGCTGCACGCCGGTGGCCTGGTGCCGGACATCCCGGCGCAGCCGGAGACGATCCTGATCTGGAAAGGAGCGCCGCAGCCCCGTGAAGCCCCGTTCACTCGTCTCCGTCTCCGATAAGCGCGGTCTCGACGACTTCGCCCGCGGCCTCGTCCAGCTTGGCTTCGAGATCGTATCCACCGGCGGCACCGCGCAGGCCCTGAGGGCCGCGGGCGTCCCGACGCTCGAGGTGAGCGAACTGACGGGAACGCCAGAGGTGCTCGGAGGCCGGGTCAAGACGTTGCACTCGCGGGTGTTCGCCGCAATCCTCGCCGACATCAACGACGCCGGGCACCGGGCCGTGCTCGAGGAGTGGGGGTTGGGTCCGATCTCGCTGGTCGCGGTCAATCTCTACCCGTTCGTGGCCACTGCGGTCAGGCCCGGCGTTGCGCTGGAGGAGGTGATTGAGAACATCGACATCGGCGGTCCCTCGCTCTTGCGCGCGGCGGCCAAGAACTACCGCCACGTCACGGTCATCGTCGACCCCGACGACTACGCCGTGGTGCTCGACGCGCTGCGTGCGGGCGAACCGGGCGAGGGGCTCCGTCGCCGGCTCGCCGTCAAGGCTTTCCGGCACACCGCCGCCTACGACCTCACCATCGCCAGGATGCTGCCGCCCCACCTGGGCCTCGAGCCGAGCCTGCTCCTCGAGAGCGTCGCACCCTGGCTGGAGTCCGAGGAGGTTTCGCTGCGGTACGGCGAGAACCCCCATCAGCGCGCGGTGTTCGCCCGGCCCCGCGAGCCGCGGGGCCTTGCGGGCTTCCGGCAGCTCCAGGGCAAGGAGCTCTCGTTCAACAACCTCATGGACGCGGACGCCGCGTGGCGTCTGGTGCACGACCTGCCGTCGCCCGGTGTCGCCATCGTCAAGCACGGCGGGCCGTGTGGCGCCGGCCTCGGGGAGAAGGCCGCCACCGCCTACGTGCGCGCGTTGGCGTGCGACCCCGTGTCGGCGTTCGGCGGCGTGATCGCGTCCTCGCTCCCGTTGGACGGGGAGGCCGCGACCCGGATCGCCGAGCTGTTCGCCGAGGTGGTCGTGGCTCCCGAGATCGACGATTCGGCACGCAAGGTCTTCGCGGCGAAGAAGAACCTGCGGGTGCTCGTGGCGCCGCCTCCGGCAGGAGGACAGCCGCGCCTGCGCGTCGTGGACGGTGGGCTCCTCGTGCAGACCCCGGACGAGGGGTGGGACGAGGAGTGGCGCGTGGTCACCGAGCGGGCACCGACCAGCGAAGAGTCTTCCGCGATGGGGCTCGCGTGGCGGGTGGCCAAGCACGCCCCGTCCAACGCCGTGGTCGTGGCGAGTGCTGCCGCGACCATTGGGATCGGGGCCGGCCAGCCCAGCCGCGTGGATTCGTGCCGCATCGCGGTGGAAAAAGCCAGAGCAGCCGGCCTCTCGCTTTCGGGCACCGCGGCGGGCAGCGACGCCTTCTTCCCTTTTCCCGATGGCGTCGAAGTGCTCGCAGCCGCGGGCGTGAGCGCACTCGCGCAGCCGGGCGGCTCGGTGCACGACGCCGACGTGATCGCCGCCGCGAACCGCCTGGGACTCGCGATGGTGTTCACAGGTCGCCGGCACTTCCGGCACTGAGGTCTCCATGACGGCCCTTCTCCTGATCGTGACCCTTGCCGCAGCGCCGGAGCAGGACGGGCTCGACCGGCTCGCCGCGGCGCTCG
>MEKI01000091.1:15883-26015 GCA_001766905.1 Acidobacteria bacterium RBG_13_68_16 | reverse complement strand
TCGCCTGGACGTCGGGGCCTGGGGCCGCCTGCCGCTCGCCGCGCTCCTGGACCCGCCGGCTGCCAGGCGCGTCTTCACGGTGGAGTCGCGCGGGGCGACGCTGCGTCTGCTCCCCCGGGAACCGAACCCGGAGCTTGCGGAGATCACCGTGAACCTCGACGCCAAGGGCATGCCGGCGGTGGTGACGGTTCGCGACACCACCGGCAACAGCAACCGGTTCAGCTTCAGCCGATGGAAGCCTGCCCCGGAGCCCCCGGGGGCGTTCTTCCGGCCCGCTCTCCCGGGCTCACCCCCATGCTCGCCCGACCAGTAATGACAGCCAGCGCCGTTACGGTTAGGATGAGCACCGTCGCCCGGAGCGACTGGGGGCAGGAACCCTGAGAGCGTTCGAACCAATCCCTGGGCCGCAGGTCGCACCCCTCGGTGCGAGCTTCGAGGCCATTCGCCCGCGTCTCGAGCTGGTGGAGCGTTTTATCGCCACGCAGCTGGCCGAAGGTCCCATGCCCGTGCGCGAGGCCGGCAGCTATGTTTTGGAGGCCGGCGGCAAGCGCCTGCGCCCCGCCATCCTCCTGGTGGTCTCGAGGCTGCTGGGCTACCGGGGCGAGCACGACGTTCGATACGGCGCGATCGTCGAGATGATTCACACCGCGACTCTCGTGCACGACGACATCATCGACCGCGCCACCGTCAGGCGGGGGCGCGTCACGGCCAACCACCGATGGGGGAACCAGCTCACGGTGCTCCTGGGTGACTGGCTGTACATTCGCGCCATCGAGCTGGCCCTCGAGGTGGCCGAGGTTCCGGCGATGCAGGCGCTCTCCCGCGCCACCTCCCAGATGACCGAGGGTGAGATCCTCGGACTCGCGCTGCAGGGCGAGAGCCGGGTGACGCGCGAGCAGTACTTCGAGATCACCCGACGGAAGACCGCCGAGCTTTTCTCGGTGGCGTGCTCGCTGCCGACCCACTTCTCCCCCGAGTACGACCGCTATCGTCCCGCGCTCGAGGAGTATGGGAGAAACATCGGCATGTGTTTCCAGATCGTCGACGACATCCTGGACATCACCGGCTCCCAGCAGAGCCTCGGCAAGCCTGTCTTCTCCGACCTTCGCGAGGGCAAGCTGACGCTTCCCTTCATCTTGCTCCTGCCGCACCTCAACGCCACAGAGCGGAGGAATGTCGAGGAGACGCTGGCGAGCGGAGAGCTCCGTGGCACGTCACCCGAGCAGCTGCGCGACCTCCTCGAGCGCCACGGTGCGGTGGACGAATCGCGGGAGGCTGCGAACGAGTTCGCGCGCCTCGCCGTGGCGGCGCTCGCCGACCTGCCTCACGGTCCTGAGCTCGATGCCCTCGCAGTCGCGCCACGTTTCGTCATCGACCGCGACTACTGAGCCGGCGCTCGGCTGCGACCTGATTTCACTCTTGACCGGCCCCGAGCAGCCTCTCCGTTCGGCGCCAGGCCTCAAACCGAGGGCCACACCCGGGCCGGAATCCGGTGGGAACGACTCAGGACGGGCAGCGAGCCGGGCCGCACCCTTGATCCGGCTGGTAACGTCCGGGTCCCTCATCCCCCTCACCCCCTTGCCAGTTGACACTCCGGGTGTTAGAGTGGTGATCGAACATGGTGGCCGCGATCTTGCGTCAGGTGGTTGGGCGGGAAAACCAAGCGCAGGAGCACAATGCGTTGGTTTCCGCATTCCGCTCCCAGATCGTGCGGGCCCTGGGAGAGGGTCGCTGGCGGTTCGCGGACCATTTCTGCGACAAGTTGCTCGTAGAGGACCCCCGCGACCTCCAAACCTGGCTTCTCAAGGCGCATCTGGCCTGGCACCATTTCCGGGACAATCAGGCAGCCCTCAACTGCTTCCGGCGCGTCCTCATTCTGGGTGGGTTCGAATCGTCCAACGAGTACGTGGCACGGGCCCGAAGCTCCCTGGCACAACTCCTGGAGCAGCTGAGCTGAACTGCTCGGCCACCGGCCAGACCTCCATTGCGACGGGCGTCTTCTGCCCGAACACGTAGACCCTGGAAACCTGCTTCGGCTGCGGGTCGAGCCACCAGCGCTGGCCCTTCACCCGAACGACCGGAGACGCCTCGCTGCGCCAGACCTCTGCATCGCCTGTGTCGCCTGCGCCTGCGGCGGCGACGAAGGCCATTCCGTCCCCGCCGAACTCCAGCCACACGTACCCGTGGACCGGTCGGGCCAGAACGAACTCCCAGCCTCCGCCCGGAAGCGAGCGGGCGTCGGGCCCGCCGACACGCACGGGATCCTCGACCACCGTTTCGTCCAGGGTACGCGGGTGCGGCAGCGGATGGGGGTAGCCCCACGGGAACCGAGGCGGCATCCCCCAGCTGACCGGCACCGGCCCGTCGCTGGAGTCGCTGGCGGACAGTGCGAAACGCGAGCGGGCCACGAACGAGCGCCCGCTCACAAGCACGTTGCGCCCCACGCCGTCAACGTCGAGGGCCAGAAGCAGGGCCCCGACAGGTGTCGGTGAGCGCACCTCGACCGCGATCACGTTGTCGCCCTGCTTGAGGAGGTGAGCAATGTCGAAAAGGTCGAGGCGAAACCCCGGCCGGCTCCAGCCGCAGGCCGCCGGGGTACCGTTAACGTAAGCCACGTACTCGCGGTCGCCGCAGACCTTGAGAAGGGCCGCCGGCGGGGGCGCTTCGAGGTGAAGCGACGCCACGAACAGCGCGCTCTGGGCGTGGATCGGGTCCAGGACGTCGGTGACCCAAATCCACTCGGCCGGCCCCGTGAGGTGGGACAGCTCTCTCTTCCAGAAGCCATGCACCGCAAGAGTCGCGAGCATGACCCCGCCCCCGAGGGCGAGCAGCGCGAGTCGCTGTCGGCGAGGTCCGTCCTGCACGAGGTCAGTGTAGCAACGCAGCTGGAGCGGTGTTTGACACCCATCCGCTGCTCGCGTAAAGTGCCGCTACAGGATGGAAAGGAACCGCGTCCTTGCCGTGATCCCGGCGCGCTATTCCTCCACCCGTTTCCCCGGCAAACCCCTCGCCCTCCTGGCAGGCAAGCCCATGGTGGTGCACGTCGTGGAGAGGGCGAGAGAGGCCGGGTGCTTCGACGAGGTGATCGTCGCGACGGACGACGAGCGCATCGCCCGTGCCGCGGCTCTAGCCGGCGCCAGGTCGGTCCTCACCGGTCCCTGCCGCAGCGGCAGCGACCGCGTCGCGGAGGCGGTGCGGGACCTCCCCGCCGACGTGGTGCTGAACGTGCAGGGCGACGAGCCGGCGCAGCCGCCAGAAAACCTCAAGCTGCTCGCCGGCTTTCTGCGCACCCACCCCGAGGTGCCGATGGCGACCCTGGCGCTGTCGGGCACGCCCAATGATCTGGACAACCCGAACGTGGTGAAGGTCGTATGTGACCTCAGTGGACGGGCGCTCTACTTCTCGCGCGCCGCAATCCCCTACCCCCGCTACCCTGGCGTGGACATCGTCCTGCGCCACGTCGGACTGTACGGCTTCCAGAGGGAGGCACTGCTTGCCTTTGCGTCCTGGCCGGAGACGGAGCTAGAGCGCACGGAAGGTCTTGAGCAGCTGCGCGCGCTCGCCCACGGGCTGGCACTACAGGTGTTGCCCGCTGCTGCCGATTCCATTGCCGTGGACACGCCCGAGGACATCGCGCCCGCGGAGGCCGCCCTGGTGGCGCTGCTGCGCGACACGACAGCAAAGAGGGAAGAGTGGAGAGGAGAGAGGGAAAAGCCGTGAGGACAACCCAAGCAATGGCGTGTCGCTCACTCTCCCCTCTACCCTCTGCGCTCTTCCCTTACGTGAAAGGTGGTTGTTGATGGCGACAAAGTATGTCTTCGTGACCGGCGGCGTGGTCTCTTCCCTGGGCAAAGGGATCACGGCCGCGTCGATCGGGGCCCTGTTCGAGGCGCACGGTCTCAAGGTCACGCTGATGAAGTGCGACCCGTACATCAACGTGGACCCGGGAACCATGTCGCCGTTCCAGCACGGCGAGGTCTACGTCACCGACGATGGTGCCGAGACCGACCTGGACCTCGGGCACTATGAGCGTTTCACAAACGTGGTGACCTCGCGCAAGAACAACCTCACCACCGGCCGGGTCTACCAGTCGGTGATCGAGAAGGAGCGCCGCGGCGACTTCCTCGGCTCCACGGTGCAGGTCATTCCCCACATCACGGACGAAATCAAGGCCGCCATCCGCGACGTCGCCGACGACTGCGAGGTGGTCATCGTGGAGATCGGCGGCACTGTGGGCGACATTGAGTCGCTACCGTTCCTCGAGGCGCTCCGCCAGTTCCGGCAGGATGCGGGGCGCGGCAACGCCATCAACGTGCACGTGACGCTGGTGCCCTACCTCAACGCCACCGACGAGCTCAAGACCAAGCCCACGCAGCACTCGGTCAAGGAGTTGCTCTCCATCGGAATCCAGCCCGACATCCTTGTGTGCCGCGTGGACCGGCACCTCCCCGTGGAGATGCGCCGCAAGATCGCGCTGTTCTGCAACGTCGAGGAGCGCGCGGTGATCCCTGCCCGCACCGTGGACACTATCTACGAAGTCCCCCTGCGCCTCGCGGCCGAGGGCCTGGATGCGATCCTGCTCGAGCTCCTGAACCTCCCGGGAGGGCAGCGGGATCTCGCGAAGTGGCAGACCGTCGTTGACAGGCTCCGCAACCCCGGGAGGCGCGTCCGCATCGGCATCGTCGGCAAGTACGTCAACCTCGTCGACAGCTACAAGTCTCTGAACGAGGCGCTCCTGCACGGCGGCATCGCCAACGACGCGAAGGTCGACCTCGTGTTCATTGACTCCGAAAAGCTCGAGGAGGAGGCATACATCGAGGAGCTGTTCCAGGTGGACGGCATACTCGTGCCGGGCGGCTTCGGCAAGCGTGGCATCGAGGGGATGATTCGAGCGATCGAGTTTGCCCGCGGGCACAAGATCCCCTACCTCGGCATCTGCCTGGGTCTCCAGACCGCGGTCATCGAGTTCGCCCGCAACGTTTGCAACCTCGAGAAGGCGAACTCCTCGGAGTTCGCCCAGGACCCGCCCTACAAGGTGATTTACAAGATGCGCGAACTGGTGGGCGTCGACGCGATGGGAGGCACTATGCGCCTCGGCAAGTACCCCTGCCAGCTCAAGCCGGGGTCGCGGGCGTGGGAGGCATACCGGGCCGACACGGTCTGGGACCGCCACCGCCACCGGTACGAGGTCAACCCCGACTACGTACCGCTTCTCGAGCAGCACGGCCTGGCGGTGACGGGTCGTTCGCCCGACCGGATATTCGTGGAGATGATCGAGGTCCCCGATCATCCCTGGTTCGTGGCCTGCCAGTTCCACCCCGAGCTGAAGTCCAAGCCGTTCGCGCCCCACCCCCTTTTCGTCGCCTTCATTAAGGCCTCCCTCGAGCACCAGGCCAGAGTGTCGACCGAGGAGAAAGCCGCGGCTGCCGAGCGGTCCGAGGTGCACGTCGATGAGTGAGCGACCCGCTCCCGTCGCACTGGCGCCGGGCGTTACCGTCGGCCCGGGGCACCGTTTGGTCTTCATCGCGGGGCCGTGCGTGATCGAGTCGGCCGAGCACGCGCTGCGAATGGCCACGCTGCTCAAAGCCATCAAGGCCGAGCTCGGCGTCCCACTGCTGTTCAAAGCCTCGTTCGACAAGGCCAACCGCTCGTCGCTTGCGAGCTACCGCGGACCCGGCCTCACGGAGGGCCTGGCCGCCCTCGCCGAGGTCAAGCGCGTGACCGGGCTGCCGGTGATCACCGACGTTCACGAGCCAGCCCAGGCCGAGGCGGCGTCCGAAGTGGTGGACGTCCTGCAGGTGCCGGCTTTTCTGTGCCGGCAGACCGACCTCTTGCTGGCGTGCGGGCGCACCGGCAAGCCGGTCAACATCAAGAAGGGGCAGTTCATGGCCCCCCAGGACATGGGCAACGTGGTCGAGAAGGTGCGCTCGACCGGCAATCGCGCCGTGACGCTCACCGAGCGGGGCAGCTCGTTCGGTTATAACAACCTCGTCGTGGACCTGCGTTCGTTCGCGATCATGCGTCGTTTCGCGCCCGTGGTGTTCGACGTCACCCACTCCCTGCAGCTTCCGGGCGGGCCCGGCTCCGCCACCGGCGGCGCTAAGGGGTTCCACCTGGAACTCGCGCGGGGTGCGGTGGCTGCGGGTGTGGACGCGCTGTTCGCCGAGGTCCACGACGACCCACCCAAGGCCCTTTCGGACGCCCCGACGCAGCTCTCACCGGACGAGTTCCGCACCCTGGTCGTCCAGACGCTCGCCGTCCGCGCTGCCCTCGACGCCGTCGCAAAAAAGTGAAGACCTAAGGGGCAAAAGGGACGAGGGAGTAGGCAAGAGTTGGATGCCAGGGCAGGTCAAGACTGCCTCGTTCAACCTTCAGCTCTCAACTCTCGACTCTTAACTGTGTGCAAGCGTCTGTGCTAGCCTTTGGACAGCGACGGAGAGGCCATGGAGCTGACGCCGAACGATCTGCTCGACGGTTTGACGCCCGAGAAGAAGCGCTATGCCACGCCGCAGCTCCTCGCTGGGGTCGAGGTCCTCCAGCTGGAGCGGCACGTGGACGACCGGGGCCTGTTCCTCGAGATCTTCCGCACCGCCGCGAACCACCCGAGCGGTGAGAAACTCGTCCGATTCTTCAAGGACGTCGAGGTCGCCCAGCTCAATTACTCGCTCGTCACCGCCCAGGACCACGTCAAGGGGCTCCACTACCACCTCAAGCAGACCGACCTCTGGTTCTGCCCGCCCCCCTTCAAACTCAAGGTCGTGATGCTGGATCTTCGCCGCGGCTCGCCAACGGCCGGCGCCGCGCAGATGGTGGTGCTGGGCGAAGGACGCGACGTCTGGCTCAAGATCCCGCCCGGGGTGGCCCACGGGTACCGGCCCCTCACCGTCCCGTGCGGTCTGTTCTACGTCGTCACCCGCTGCTTCGACTTTGGCGACCCGGACGAGTACCGCGTCCCCTGGGATCACCCTTCCGTTAGGGACCTGTGGGCCATCAAGAACGAATAGGGCGGCGGTCAGGGTTCAGGTGTCAGCACCGTGAGAGGTTTCCCTAAGTTGGTGAATTACCTGCCAGACTTTCGTTTACCCTGGTCCCTCTGCCCTTTGCGCTATACCC
The DNA here is from genome assembly GCA_001766905.1 of Acidobacteria bacterium RBG_13_68_16. GTDB lineage: Bacteria > Acidobacteriota > Thermoanaerobaculia > Thermoanaerobaculales > Thermoanaerobaculaceae > RBG-13-68-16. The sequence goes on along the minus strand of MEKI01000091.1, from coordinate 18,902 downwards.
TGCCTCTCTACTCCGGCTTCCACTCGTCGAGCGGGACGGGTTTCCCCCAGTTTGAGCCGGTGCGGGTGGCGACCGCGAGGTCCCAGTCCAGCGCGCCCGGCGTGTAGCGGGGCACACGGAAGAACAGGACCGCTCCTTCCCTCGCCGGAACGGCCTCCAGCAACGGCCGTCTCTGGACGCCCGGGAGCCGGACCTCCTGGACAACGCCCCCGGCAAACAGCAGCTGCCGGTCGGCGCGGCAGAAGTAGAGCGAGTTGTTGGGCCCCACCCGCGGCGCCCACTCCGGGCCCATCGTGTTGATGCGGGGCTCGAGCATCTGGCCGGGCTTGCCCTCGGTGGACAGCCACAGGTCGCTGCCGTTCGCATCGAAGGCGGTCCAGACCAGGGCTTTCAGCTGCCTGCCAAACCGCTGGCCGTCGCCGACACTAGGGCCGCCGGGGACGTCGAGCTTTTCGAGCTTGCCCCACGGCGCCTTTGCGCTGGGGCGCTGGCCCGCGAGGAGCTGCCTGGTACCGACGGCCAGCGTGGCCTCCACGAGAAAAGCGGTCTCGTCATCGTTGATCCAGGTGATGCGAGCTCTGGAGTCCGGGGCGAGGTCGGGCAGCTCCACCGGACGCGGTTCCGCCCAGCCGTCCTTACCCCGTGCGGCGCGGTAGGGCCGAAAACCGCCCACGGCCCAGGGAGCCAGAACGCCCGAGCGGTCGCGCATTCCCGGCCGCACGGCACCGACCGGCAAGGCGTCCTTGCCCCCGACCGGGATCCCCGGCAGCAGCCCCGCGGCAAAGTACACGACGTTCCCACCCTGAAGCGCCAGCGGGGTCGTCTCCAGCCCGGCCGAGTTGATCCGCATCGGGTCGCCCGGCACCGTGACCTCGTCCGGCACCGACTCGAGCGACCGCGGCAGGAAGCGCAGCCGGTACGCGGAGAACAGGTAGAACTCTGCCGCGTCGGCGGTGATCAGCTTGCTCCCCGTCATGGCCGTGGTGCCCTGCACCGGGTTCACCGCCACCTCCTGGCCGACCCTGAAGTCGTCCAGGTCGCCGGCGCGGAGGCCCGCCACGCACACCGTATCGCCCGTGACCCGCACCCGCACCGTGACGTCCTTGTCGAGTGCCGGCACGAGCCGGCCCTCCCGGCGCATCGCGCTCTCCATCTGGTCCGGCAGCCCCTCCCTGACCTCGACCTCGCGAACACCCGGCTCGCCGGCCGCGTCCCGGATCGCCGAGATCCTGCCCAGGACCAGGCTGTCCGGCTGGGGAACAGGCGCGTTGGTGTCTTGCATGCCGCAACCCACGGTAAGTACGACCAGAGCCAGCGAAAGCAGCGAACCACGCATCTTGAACACCCCTTTCACAGGAGCACCCCGGCGATGCAGGCGTTGATGAAGTTGGTGAGCGCGCCGGCAATCAGCGCTCGGACACCCAGGCGCGCCAGGTCGTGCTGGCGGTTGGGGGCGAGGCCGCCGATGCCTCCGATCTGAATGCCGATCGACCCGATGTTGGCGAAACCGGACAGCGCATAGGTGGACAGGACCACCGCGCGGTCCGAGAGAACCGGGAGCGAACCTGCCGCCTTGGCACCGCTTGCGACGAGCTTCGCGTTCTCCAACAACGTTCGCATGTCCAGGTACGCGATGAACTCGTTGAGTACGGTCTTCTTGCCGAGCAACACGCCCACCGTGCCGCACTCGCTCCACGGGATGCCGATCAGCCACGCCACCGGGGCGAGAAGCCTCGCGAACAGCCACTCGAGCGAGAGCTGCGGCATCCCTGCGAGCCCGCCCCCCCAACCGAGCAGGGCGTTGACCAGGGCCAGCAGGGCCAGGAACGCGATCAGCATTGCGCCGACGTTGAGGCAGAGCTTCATGCCGTCGCTCGCACCCGACGCGGCCGCGTCGACCCCGTTCACCCACGGCCTTTCGACATGGGCGCGCACCGTGCCGCGCGTCTCCGGCTCCCCGTCCTCCGGGAAGAGCAACTTCGAGATTGCGAGCGCCCCAGGCGCCGCCATCACCGAGGCGGCAATCAGGTGGACGGCCGGGACACCGAACGAGATGTACACGACAAGGACGCCCGCCGCCATGTGCGCGAAACCGCCGACCATGATCGCCTGCAGCTCCGACTGCGTCAGCGTCGCGAGGTAAGGCCGGATCATGAGCGGGGCCTCGGTCTGCCCGACGAAAACGTTGGCGTCGCACAGCGACTCGGCGCCCGAGGTGCCCATCGTCTTCATCATCAGCCAGGCGATCCCCTGCACCACGCGCTGCAGCACGCCGTAGTGGTAGAGAATCGTGGTCACCGACGACACAAAGATGATCGTCGGCAGCACCTTGAAGGCGAAGAAGTGGTCGGTGAACTTCTCCCCGAACACGAAGCTCGCGCCCGCATCCGAGAAGTCCAGGAACTTCTTTGCCAGCGTGCCCAGGAAGTTGAACGCGTCAAAGCCCCACGGCGTCCGAATCACGATCACTGCAAGCGCGAACTGCAGGGAAAGCCCCCAGAGCACTGTGCGCCAGCGCACGCCCTTGCGGTTTTTCGAGAAGAGAAACGCGAGACCAACGAAGACCACCAGGCCAAGCGCCGAGATCGCACGCTCCACGGTTCCTCCCACACCCAGCGAACAACTCCGCGTATCATACCCCGGATGATGCGGATGAGCCGCGAGGAGTTCGAGCGCGTCGTCGCCAAGGCGCTCGATGGCCTACCCTCCGATGCTGCTGGGTTTCTCGAGAACGTGGCGGTCGTGGTAGAGGATGAGCCCACCGACGAGGATCTCGTGGAGGCGGGGCTCGACCCCGAGACCGACACGCTGTTCGGCATCTACCAGGGACTTGCCCTGCCCGAGCGCGGCGGAAGCTACGGCAACGTCCTGCCCGACCGCATCGTCATCTACCGCCGGCCGCTCCTTGACGAGTGCCACGACCGGAACGAGCTCATCCGCGAGATCCAGGACACCGTCGTCCACGAGATCGGCCACTACTTCGGCCTCGGCGAAGAGGATCTGCCTTAGTCTTTCCGCT
>MEKI01000091.1:7670-15843 GCA_001766905.1 Acidobacteria bacterium RBG_13_68_16 | reverse complement strand
CCATTCGGGGCCTTCATGACCGCCAAGATTCCGTTGCCTGTCCGCCACGAACCACCCTTGGATGCAGGGAGGACCTAGGTTGCATATATCCACTTGAGGTGCTTCGCCAAATTGTCAAGATCGGGAAAGAGGCTGTAGCGGCTGACTCCCATCCACTCCAGTTCGTCATGGATCGTCGCGGTCGAGAAGCACTGAATCCGGATGCAAGCCAACTGTAGCCCCTTGCCGTCAACGTTGCCTCGCGCCAGTTCGTCGAGGGGTCTCGAATCCTTGCCGTGAAGTGTGAAAACGCCCTGTTGGGCGATGATCCTGTTTGACCGCCGGACAGGGTAGACCGCAAGGGGCATAGCATTTGAGTACGATTTGCCTCGCCACTCGAAATGCTGAGCGTCCGCGCCACCCAGGGCATCCGGCAGGAAATGCGTGCTGAATTCGTCCTCGCCAAGGAGGTAGGGGGTGTCATCTCCGTAGAATGTGCTATTGAGCCATCCAGCGTCCATGATCCAGACAGCAGGGTCGTCTGGGCTAACAGCAAGCACCTCCGGAGCCGCGCCGGATGGCGGCGGCACGGGGTCCGTATTCTCGGCGCGTTCAGCGACCGCGAACCACAATGCTGCAAGCGCGCTCTCAGTCCAGTCGAGAAGACGGCTTGGGAGCCCGTGATGCCTGGCTAGGTAGTACCATTCCCACTCCGACGCGGGCCGGTCCTGCGCACCAAGAGGCGCCAAACACTTGAACATCTCAAACAAAGTCACCTCGTCAAGGTCGCCCCCCGACAGCCTCGGCCGATAGAGAGTCGGCAGGAGGGGCCACTCCGCAGACTGTTGCCCTCGAAACCAAAGAGCGCTGGGGCTGCTATCGGATGGGTACCATTGGGCTCTTATCCGGCCCAGTGCGGTAATGAACTCAGTAAGCGTTGATGCGTTTTCTTCAATCATCGGGGCACTCCATTACGGTTGCGCAACGCGTTCAGGTCCGTCGCGACGGCCGAAGTCGTTTCTTTACGGAGTATAGGCCCTAGCTTTGGAAAGGGGCGGGGGGAAAGACTCGCCCCTCGGGTGTTGCGGTCATCACTCCGGAGGGAGCGGGGACCCGGCGCGCGGAACGCCGGGGGGAGACGCGGGCGGACGCAGCCCGAACCGCGAGGGTCACCACGGCGAGACGCGCTGCCGGGTCGCTGCCGGAGGAGCTTCGGGCCGCAGGCCGCGGGGGCGGCCAAGGCCCGAAAGCCGCAAACCCGAGGGGCAAAACATCCATTTGCGACTTGATTTCACAAACTTGGCGTGTAGCATGCTCGCTAGGGAATCCGCAAATGCAGACGGAGTTGCGGGGGGAGGAAACATGAAGGCGAACGACGTGTATCGTGTGCTCGCGCTCACGGCGAGTGCTTGCGTTCTGGCGGGCGTTGCCGTGGCCCAGACCACCGGCCGGATCATCGGGTCGGCGACCGACGAGCAAAAGGGGGTGCTGCCGGGCGTCACCGTGGAGGCGCGAGGCCCGGCGCTGCAGGGCAGCCGGTCCACCACCACCGACCAGTTCGGCCTCTACCGCCTCACCCTGCTGCCGCCTGGTCAGTACGAGGTGACGTTCACCCTGCAGGGCTTCGCCACCGAGACCCGAACCGGTGTCACGGTGAGCCTGGCCAGGGACACCACCCTGGACGCGGTGATGCGCCCTGCGCTCAAGGAGTCGCTGGTCGTCTCCGGGGAGGTCCCCCTGGTGGACGTTTCCTCGGCCACCGTGACCACGAACCTGAACGCAACCTCGATTCAGACGCTCCCCACCGGCCGCAACTACTCGGCCTTGGTGCAGGTGGCGCCGGGGACGTCCTCGGACGCCAGCGAAAACAACCTTGGGCAGAACACGATCACTGTCTACGGCTCCTCCGGGGCGGAGAACGCCTACTTCATCGACGGTGTCAACACGACGGGGATGGAGTACGGGTTCCAGGGCAAGGAGCTCAACTTCGAGTTCATCCAGGAGATCGACGTCAAGACCGGCGGCTACGAGGCTGAGTACGGGCGCGCCACCGGCGGCATCATCAACGTGATCACCAAGTCGGGCGGGAACGAGTTCCACGGTGACGTTTTCGCCTACTACGACAACGACTCACTCCAGGCGAACGCACAATCCGTGGTGTCCCCCGGCGGCACGGTCCAGGGGTTCACCAAGAAGGACTACGGCCTCGACATCGGTGGGTACATCGTCAGGGACAAGCTGTGGTTCTACGGCGCCTACGACCGCGTGGACAACACCACCAAGAGCGCGCTCCGCGCCGGCCCCAACGCAGGGCAAGTGGTCTCGTCCCCGAGCAAGCGTGACCTGGGCTCCGCCAAGCTGACGTGGCGTCCGGCCGAGAACCAGTCGCTGGTCTTCACGTTCTTCCAGGACCCGAGGACCGACACCGGAGCGATCAGCGACGCCAACCACACCCTCAACGGCGACCCGCTCACGTACGAGGGCCAGAGGGAGTTCGGCGGCCAGGACTACGCGCTGCGCTACGACGGGATCTTCGGTGCGGACTGGGCCGCCTCGGCCCAGGTCGCCCGCCACGAGGAGAAGAATAACGTGGGACCCGCGAGCGGTGCCGGCGACGTCGTGCAGTACCAGGACGTGGCCAACGACTTCTTCCAAACCGGCGGTTTCGGCCGCATCGAGGGGAAGCAGTTCACGCGGGACTTCTACGGTGCGTCCCTCAGCCGCTTCCTCTCCGGCCACGAGGTCAAGTTCGGGGCGGAGTACGAGAAAGCCGTGGCCGACGTCACCAAACGCTACTCCGGCGGGCAGCAGGTGCAAAAGTACACCAACTTAGTCGACCCCAGTAAGCCCATCTACAATCACTACTACTGGACCACGCCTGATGCCACCGTGGACAACGCGCCGGTTTCCGCGTTGTTCGCCTCGCCCGGGCACCGCAACACGACGCTCTACCTGCAGGACAGGTGGACCGTTTCGGCTGCGCTCACCATCAACCTGGGGGTTCGATGGGACAGACAGGAGATCATCGACTCCTCGGGTGTGAAGCAGATCGACCTCAAGAAGGACTTCGCGCCGCGCCTCGGCTTCGTCTGGGATCCTTCCGGAACCCACCGCTCGAGGGTGTACGGCTCCTTCGGTCGCTTCTACGAACAGCTCCCGATGGACCTCGTGATCCGGTCGTTCTCGTACGAGCGCCAGCCCAACATCATCAACTACAGCCCCACCGACACCCACCCCGATCCTGCTGCGGAGGCCGATTTCGAGACCCCCTCCAAGATCCTGGGTGGGTTCACCGAGCCGTCTGACCCCAACATCCGCAACCAGTACGTCGAGGAGTACATCCTGGGCGCGGAAAAAGAGGTGGCCGCCGACATCGCCGTGGGGGTCAAGGGGATCTACCGCTCATACGGCCGTGTCATCGAGGACTTCCTCTGCATCGACGACGGCACCTACTGCATCGGCAACCCCAGCCAGGGGATCATGAGTCGGGTCTACACCCTCGACTACTCGCAGACGTTTCCGGCGCCGCGTCCGGTCCGGATCTTCCGCGGCCTCCAGTTCGACGTCACGAAGCGTTTCTCCAACAACTGGCAGGCGCTGGCCTCCTACATCTACTCGACGCTGGAGGGCAACTACGACGGCGAGTTTGCGCCGTACACCAACGTGGGCGCCGACCCCAACATCTCCGCCGCGTACGACTACTACGACTTCTTCACCGACGGCAAGAACCTCTCGAAGATCACGAACCGTGGCTACCTCTCCAACGACCGTCGCAGCCAGTTCAAGGTCTCCGGGATTTACTTGACGCCCTTCAAGCTCGCAATCGGCGTAACGGCCCACTACCGCACCGGCACGCCGCTCTCCCGCATGGGCTTCTCCGACGCGTACACCCGCTACGAGTTCTTCCTCACCAAGCGTGGCAGCGAGGGGAGGACCCCCGCCACCTACGAGGCCGACGTGCACCTCGGCTACCCGATCGAGATCAAGCTCGTGACGGTCAACCTGCTGCTCGACGTGTTCAACGTGCTCAACGCCCAGCGCCCGGTTCTCCTCGACCAGCGATGGGGGTTCGAGGAGGCCGACAACAGCTCACCGACGCCGGTGAACCCCAACTACGGGAAGGTGATCCTCCGAACACCGCCGACCTCGGTTCGCCTGGGTCTGCGGGTAACCTTCTGATTCGTCGGGTGACCTGACCCGGACCGTCGCCGCAGGCGCTCCCTGCCCCGAGCGCCAACGCCCGCAGCGCGGGTGATGGGGGTATCTGTGTGCGGCGAACGTGCCGCTTGCCCGCATGACCACGCTGCCGATGCGGTGAGACCGCGTTCCCGGGATCAGGGCGAACAGGCGGTTGGCGCAAGACCGTGCCAGTACCCAAGCCCAAGAGAATCTGGCACAATGCTCGGTCGCCGGCAGGGCTCCCAACGCGGGTCCGCGGGCGCGCGTATTGGGGTTGAGGAGGTACGTTGAGCAAGGAGCAGGTCGCAAAAGGCAAGGACGCCGCACCAGCGGCCACGCCGCGCCGCCTCGAGGACATCACCCCGTCGCAGATCCTCGCCAACCTCAAGGGGGGCGTGCTCGGGCAGGACGACGCGCTCCGCTTCGTCTCGGTGGCCATCTACAAGCACACGACCGGGAAGGTGCCGGGCAACATCATCCTGATCGGCAACTCGGGCACCGGCAAGACCACGATCATGAACAACATCCAGCGCCTCTACCACGAGGTGCCGGAGTACCTCCCGTTTCGGACGATGGCGATCCTCAACGCCAACCTCCTGGTCGACTCCGACCGCCTGGAGTTCCGACCCGACCGGTTGCTGACCGCCGTGGAGCAACGGGCACGCTCGGTCATTGGTCATCCCGCGACGGTCGCAGAGCTCAAGGCGACCATGGAGCGCGCCACCGTCTGCGTGGACGAGATCGACAAGATGTCCTCGATCCTCGCCGGCAAGCCGAACCCGATCGGCGTCGCGCTCCAGCAGGGTTTGCTCACGCTCATGGAGGGGGACATCATCCCGATTCGCACCCACGTCCTGGCGGACGGCGAGGAGAAACCGATCACCCTCGAGGTCGACACCGCGGGGATGATGTTCATCTGCGGCGGGGCGTTCGAGGGGCTCTACGACCAGGTTTTCACGCGGGTGACCAACCCCGGAAGCGGCGAGAGCCTCAAGTCCGTGGCGATGCGCACGGCCGACGGGCAGGTGACGATCGAGACGCGCTTCTCCCTCGCCGACTACTTCAAGGTCGAGGACCTCTTCACCTACGGGATGGTCCCGCAGTTCATCGCCCGCATGGACAACGTCGTGCTTCTCTCCGACCTGGGCGTCGATTCCCTGAAGCAGATCCTGCTCGCCTCCCTCGACTCCCCGTTCGTGCGCTCGCGCAACTACCTCAATGTGATGGGCATCACCCTAGACATAGAGGACGTCGCGGCCGCCATCATCGCGGAGCAGGCGCGGAAGCACTCTCGCACCGGCGCACGGGCCCTCCGGACCATCTTCTCCAAGATCGTCAACCCGATCGAGTTCGACCCCTGGAGCAGCAACGCGCTGGAGCAAACCGGGGACGGATCCCGGAAACTGCTGATCACGGCCGCCCTCGTGCGGCAGACCCTCGGTCTCGCGTAGCCCCCCGGGGGCAGACGGCGTGCCGAAGTCGGGTGAAGCGTGCCGCCATCGCGCAACCCGTGCTTCGGCCCGGCGAGGTTGTCTTGCGGACCAAAGGTCGCTATCCTGGGCACCCGGTGCAAGAGCCGTTTCCAGCCCGCCCGGGCCCGCCGGAGCCTACAAGCTCTACGGGACCCCGGGTAGCCCGCGGGGCACTCCCCGGGCCGTGAACGGGTGGTACGCTCTGGTGCTGGGCAAGGAGACCGTGCGGTGGACACGCGACTGCTCGAAGCGGTTCGATGCGGCAACCTGCAAGACGTCCAGGCACTCCTCAAGACAGGTGTCGACCTCAACGACCGCGACGAGGAGGGCAATAGCCTGTTGATGACGGCCGTGGCCGCCGGGCACGCCGGGACCATGGCGCTGCTCGCCGACAGCGGCGCCGAACTAAACGCCCGCAACCACGCGGGAATGACGCCGTTGCTGATCGCCGCGGCGGTGCGCCACATGGAGGTGTTCTCGCTCCTGGTCCAGCGCGGCGCCGATCTTTCGGTCACCGACGAGGAGGGCAATACCGCCCTCATGATCGCGGCCAGAACCGGGCTTGTACCCGCGGTAGAGCTGCTGCTGAGCAAGCATTCGCCCGTCAACGCCGCCAACCGCTGGGGAACTACGGCGCTCATGCAGGCCTCGCGGGTTTTCAACATTAGGATTGTGAAGGCGCTGCTCGACGCCGGCGCCGACCCGGACATCAGGGACGTGCTTGGCAAGCGGGCCATCATGTACGCCCAGGAGAAGGGGAAGCCACCGATCTACCTGATCCGCCTACTCAAGGGTGAGCAGGAGACTGGCGTAAGGGTGCGCCCCCACGCCTCTGTGGCTCGGCCACCCGTCAGCCGGCCCTGGTGGCGGTTTTGGGAGAAGTGACCTCGCCGCGCGCGAAGTCATCCTGAGCGGCGCCCGGGCGCCACGACGAATCTCACAGGCGTTTCGCGCCCGCCTCCCCCGCTGGACCGACAGCGTCGAGGCCGTCCCCTCACCAGCGCCGCATCAGGCGAATCGAGCTCCCGTCGCGGGTGGTGTGGAACAGCGCGGCAAGGGCAGACCGGTACGGCCGCTTGGGTGCGAGCGTCACTCGTACCGCAGGGCCTCGATAGGGTTTACGGCCGCTGCTCGCGTCGCTGGGTAGATTCCAGAAGCGAGGCCTACAGCGATGGACACGCCGAACGACAGCGCGATGGACCAGAACGTGACCACCGTTGGCCACCCTGCCGAGGCGCCGATCACGACGGCGATCAGGACACCCATGACCACGCCGGCGCCGCCGCCCAGGAGGCTGATCGCCGAGGCCTCGATCACGAACTGCGTCCGGATAGCGGACCGAGTCGCACCGACCGCGCGCCGCAGACCGATCTCACGCGTGCGTTCGAGAACTGACGCCAGCATGATGTTCATGATCCCGATCCCGCCTACCAGCAGCGAAATCCCGGCGATGCACCCCATGACAATGGTGAACAAGCGCTGGGTGCGCCGACTCTGCTCAACCAGTGCCTCGGGCACGACGATCTCGAAGTCCTCAGCGCCGCCGTGCAAACGTTCTAGAAGCCCCCTCACCGCCTCGGCGCTCGCCTGTGGTGACGCCGCCGCCGAGAGGCGCACGACGATCTCGTCGTACGCCGCCTTCATTGGATCGCGGTCGAACTTCCTCAGTGCCGTGGTCACCGGCAGGTAGATCTCGTGGGTGCTGGAGCCGATCTGGAGGCCGTCGACCGTGCTCCCGCCCCCTTCCGTGTCGGCCAGCACACCCACCACCTCAAGCCAGACATCGTTGACCTTGAAATCCCCGCCTATAGCGAGGCCGTAGCCGAAAAGCTCGCGCCGGACCCGCGACCCGATCACGGCCACCTGGGCGTGCGTGCGTTCATCCAGCGCGTCGAAGAACCGCCCCTCGGCAAGCTGGACCGAGAACAACTGCGGGTAGCGCCATGACACACCTTGGACGCGGGCCTGGGTTTTCCCTCCACGGGAATGCACCTTGGTGGCATCGACCGAGATTCGCGGGACGACCGTCTCGGCCCCCTTCACGCCCTCCCCGATCGCAGCCACGTCGCGCTCCGCCAGGCCGGGCGACTTCTTGCGAACTTCCCGCAGTTCGTCCGCTTTGAGCTCCTTGTCGCGGACCAGGACGTTGCGAACGCCTAGGCGCTCAATCATTGCAAGGGCCTCCCGCTCCGCACCCGCACCGATGGCCAGCATCCCGATCACCGCCGCGACGCCGAATACCATCCCGAGCATGGAGAGGACGGACCGGAGGCGGTGCGCCTTCAGGTTGCGTCGGGCGAGGTGGAGAGCTTCGCCGGCGTTCACGAGCCACCCCTCGGCTGCGGTGCAACCGCACGCTGGACTGGAGCCGGCACGAACGGTCTGCGCGTCGGATCGGTCAGCGCCACCGAATCGCCCTCGGACAACCCCCTCTCGACGACCACCCGGCCGAGCGCCGTGGCCCCAAGCTTTACCTGGCACGGCTCAAAACCGCCCCACGCTTTCTTGCGGTAGACGAACGCGCCGCCGTCGCGCGTGAACAC
>MEKI01000091.1:4632-7600 GCA_001766905.1 Acidobacteria bacterium RBG_13_68_16 | reverse complement strand
TCTCGGCTTCCATGTACTCCAGGCGAGGGATCTCCGCGAGCTTGTAGCCGCGCCAGACCGTGTCCCCCACGCGCGGCACATCGCCGCGCCAGTCACGCTCCAGGACCAGGATGCCATCATGCGGCGCTTGCACCTGCAGTCCGCGCAAGCCGCGCTGCGCATGATCGATGTCGAGGTCGGCCTTGCGTCTCTCGATCTCGAGGAGGGCGAGGTCGCTCTTCGCGACCTTCTCTTTTGTTGTGCGGACGGCTTCCGCGTGCTTCTGGCGCGCACCTGCGAGGGTGCCGTCAATTTCGGACTCGATGATCTCGAAGCGCGAGTAGATTTCAGCGTCGCGCGCCGCGAAGGTGTGGGCGTTGTCCACCTCACGCGCCGCCATCGCTGCGTCGAGGTCGAGGCCCCGCCGGGCGGCCGTCGCCTCAGTCTGGGCCCGGGCGATCCTGTGCTCCGAGGTGCTGTGCTCCCCGTGTCCCTTCTCAAGGGCGATCTCGAACTCTGTCGCGTCGAAACGCACCACCACGTCCCCGGCCTTGACGGGAGAGCCATCGGCGGCGATCCAACCGATCTTGGCGGCGAAATCGACCTCCTTCGGCACCTCAATGGCGGTCGCCGTCGTCGCCCGCAGCGTGCCCTCGCACATGACTCGAACGACGAACGGCTCCCGCAACGCCCGCCCCGTCAGGATCGCGGACGACGGTCTCAGCAGGGTCGCGGCCCCGATCGCCGTGAGCGCCAGCCCTGACGCCACTACCGCAACCGCCCGCCGCCTCACTTCCCCTCCTCCCGGCTGGCACCCTTTCGCTCAACCCTGTCGTTCGGCTCGAGCCCGTCCAGGACCTGCACCAGCTCTTCGTTTCGCTCGCCCAGGCGAAGTCTCGTCTCGCGTAGGCCAAACGGGGTGCGGCGAACTGCCACTGGGCCATCCGGAGTCGCGGAAACGGCGTCCACGGGAACTAGCACCGCATCGGCGATCCTCCTCACTTCCACCTTGCCGACGAAGCGCATCCCCGGCCGCATGCGCATCCTGTCCGTGGCATCGAGGCCGATCTCCACGGAAACAACCTTCTCCCGGCTCTCCCAGCTCTTGCGCTCGATGGCCGGCGCGATGGCGGTCAGCGTCCCGGTGAACTCCACGTCCGGATGGGCGTCCAGTCGCAACGCCACACGCTGTCCAACCGAGACCCGCCCTGCGTCGGCCTCGTCCACCTGGCCGACTGCCATCATGCTGGAGAGGTCGGGAATCTCGAGCACCGGGTCTCGCCGCCAGACGGTGTCGCCTACCTTCCTCTTCTCGCCGCGCCAGTTTGTGACGTAGATGACCGTGCCGGCACGCGGCGCGGTGACCGTGAGGTGGACGATGGCATGCTCGATCTCAACGACGCGCGCCGCCGCGCGGCGTTCCATCTCCTGTAGCTTTCCGATTTCGGCTTCCGCGGCACGCTGGTCGCTGGCGGCCTTTTCCTTTAGATACGAGACCTCGCGTAGAACTTGCTCACGGTCAAGCTCCGCCGTCTTGACTACGTTGCCGGCCTCCAACTCGGCCGGAATAGTCAGCTTGAGATCGGCGCGCCTGAGCGCCGCCTCGGCTTCTGCGAGCCTAAGCCGGGCGTCCTCCGTGGCAAGTGCAACCTCGGCCCGCCTCTTCTCCGCCTCCTGCCGGGCCTGGTCCGCGTCTGCCCTTTTCTTCTCAAGCTCGCGCTGCAGCTCGCTGATGTCGAAGCCCAGCACGGGCTGGCCGGCCGCCACCTCGGCCCCTTCCGGAGCGAGGAACGAGATCTTGAACCCCCCCCAGTAGTTTGCGGCTTGCGGCGAACCGATCTGCTCGCTGTTTACGGCCTTGAGCGTGCCGCCCACGGGCAGCGAAAGAACGAGGTCGCCCCTCCTGACAACCACGGAGTCGCCGCGGCTGAGCCACTCCCGTCCGACCGCCACCACCCACCACCCACCGACAGCCACGACCGCTGCCATGGCCACGAGTAGCGTGCGACGCCGGCCCGAAAGGAACTTCACGCGCTTCATGAGCCGCCCGCATGGCCGCCCCCGAGAGCGGTGCCCTCCCCGAGCCCTCTAAGGACAACGCACTCCTGCGCCGAGCACGGCCCGAGGTCGACCTCTGCCGCGCGACCGTCGGCTAGCAGGGCGCGCGCTGACTCGGCGCCGATCTGGAGCCCAGCGCGCGGCGCCAGGAGTGCGGCGGGCCGCCGGTCAACCTCCACCTCGACCTTCGCCGACATCCCGACCCGCATCCTCTCAACGTCCACCGACGCGAGGGCAACGTTCACGCGGAAGGCGCGACGCTGCGACCCCCACGCGGGCTCGTGCGCAACCGGAGACACGGCCTGCACCTTCCCCTGGTAGGTCCGCTCGGGGAAGGCGTCCAGAGTGCAGGTTGCCGGCATCCCGGCGGCCACGAGGCCATCGTCCACATCTACGAGCATCGCCTCCACCCTTAGGCTTGTTGGTTCCGGGATCTCAGCTACCGCCAAGCCCGGCCAGACAGTATCGCCCGTCTGGAGCTTGCGATCCTCCTGGGGGTTTTCCTGCACATGGAAGATCCCGTCCCGCGGCGAAGTCACGACGAGGTTCGCAATCGCCTCCTCGGCCGTGTGCACTTCGCGTTCAGCCGTCTCGACGGTGATGCGCTGGACCGCCATCCTCGCTTCACCAGAAGTACGTGCGGCGGCGAGTTGGTCCATCGCTTTGGTCAATTCGACCCTGGCCTTTTCGAGCTTGAGCTGCCGCTCCTGGAACTCCCGCCGGCTCAACAGCTCCTCGGAAACAGCCGCATCGATCTGTGCCTTCTCCACGGCAATCCGGCTCTTCTCCCCCTCGAACGTCCTCTCGGCCAGGTAGGCTGCAACGGCCGCCTGCTCCTGTTCGCTGTCGCGGCGCGCCCGCAAAACGGCGAGACGTTTGTCCTCCAGGCCGGACAAGAAGGCCGAGCTGTCGAACTCCACCACCCGCTGGC
>MEKI01000091.1:3915-4594 GCA_001766905.1 Acidobacteria bacterium RBG_13_68_16 | reverse complement strand
CTGACACACGCTATGCCGGCTCAGCGCACGCTCGGGCCTCGCATTGAGGAGGCCGCCGACCGGAGTTTGGGGAGATCGATCGTGCATCAATGCTCTACGGCAGCACCCAGCCGTCCACCGCGACATGTACATGTTTATCACAACTCGGCGCATCCCGCGCAGTTCTCGGTGACTCGTTGTGCCCCTCAATACCTGCGCATCAGGCGAATCGAGCTCCCGTCGCGGGTGGTGTGGAACAGAGCGGCGAGCACAGTACGGTACGGGCCGGCGGCTGCGCCCTCACCGTTGATCGTTTCGATCACGATCGCCCGCGCCGGTCGCACGGGCCGCGTGAGGAGAACCTTGATAAAGCCGAGGTACTCACCAATATTCGGGTGGTCGGGCCCGACGCGGATCTGCAGCGTCCGGCCGCGACGCTCAGAGACCACCACGAGATGAGAACCCTGGAACACCAGGTGGCTCGTCGCGACCCGCCGGGGGAGCGCACCGAGGCCGTCGAGACCCAGCCCGCACGGCGAGACCGGGTCGGCGGCGTTCACCCACCAGACCCGGTCCTCGGGAGACCCCTCGACCAGCCGGCGAAGGGCCGCGTGGGATGCGAACTGGATCCCCGGGATGTCGGTGAAGAACTGGCCCGCCAGGACCTCGCCCGAAAGCTCCATCAGCCGGAGCGCCCGGA
>MEKI01000091.1:0-3640 GCA_001766905.1 Acidobacteria bacterium RBG_13_68_16 | reverse complement strand
TCCGCCAGGAACAGCTCACGATCCGGGGCAAGGGCGAACGCGAGACGTTCCTTGCCGCAGCCGAACCACCCGAGGTCGCCCTCCGCCAGGAGCGCATCCAGCCACGCAGGGAGGTACGGTTCCAGGCGAGCGGGGAGCAGCTCGCTCTCCCACAGCTCGGCCGGAGCGGGGTAACCGAACAGCCGTTCCAGCGCCGCTCGAAGGTCCTCGATCCCCGCTCCCCGGGTGGCCAACCCGTGCCAGGCCGCGAGGAAGGCCGGGAGGCGCTCCACCGCGAGCGACTCGAAGGCGGGGCGCGCCGCGGCTCTGGTGAGCCGAAGCAGGCGCTCCAGGTTCTCGGCGTCGCAGATCTCCAGCCCCGGGGCGCCCACCGTCAGCTCGTCCACGACCACCCTCTGCTCGTCGAGCAGGACCTCCAGCGCCGACCGCTCTCGATCGGCGTCGAGCGCCAGCGTGCGCGCAAGCACCTCGCGCCCCACCGGCCCGTAGAAGCGCAGCAGCTCACCCAGGAGCTCGGCCAGCGGGTCTCCCTCCTCACCCGCGTCCTCGGCGGGGCGAGGCCGCAGCGAGGCCAGAGAGGCGACGGCCTCGCCCGCCGGCGCATTGTCGAGGGCGGCCGAGGAGAGGACGATCTCTTCCTGCCCGCGCTCAAGCGCCCGCACGATCCGCTGCACGCTCTCCACCGCACAGACGACCGAGACCCCCGCCCCCGGACGCCACGCCAGCGCGACCAGCTTGCCGGCAAGCTCGGCCACAATCGCGCCGGGTTCGAGACCGTGGTCGCGCCCAACGGCGTCGAGCAGCTCGCCCCACTCGTCCACTGGTATCACGACACGCTCCACGACCCAGGCGAGTAGCTCGGAGGCGGAGCGCGGCGCGTAGCCCGGGTAGGTGCGCTGGAGCTTTCGCCTGAAATCATCGGCGAGAGCTCGGGCGATGCGCGGCCGCAGGCGAGCGGCGAACACGAGCTCGCGAAGCAGGTCCTGCCGCAGGCGCGAGCGCCCCGCGGCAGGCGTGTCGTCCTCGTACATCAGCTCGTTGGTGCGCTTCCAGCTCACGTTGGCGGCGAACGGCGACGGCACGGCGGTAGTCACCTCGCGAACCTCGATACGCCCATCGCGAAGCTCGTCAAGGACCACTCTGAGGTGATCGAGGTCGAGCTCATCCGCGAGGCAAGTGCGCCAGGCCTCCAGCAGGATCGGGAAGTCCTCGAAGCGGCGCACTCCCTCGAGCAACTCCTTGGCGCGCTGGCGGGACAGCCAGAGCGGTGTGCGGCGGCGAAACCCCTCGCGGGGCAGCAGCAGCGCGCACCCGGCGGCGGCGCGGAAGCGGGCACCGAAGAAGCCCGTGCTCTCGAGCTGCTCGCGGAGCAGGCCCTCGAGCGCGTCGGCGCTCACCAGGCCGAGCAGATCGTCGGCCCGGACCGGCCCCGGCGCGGTGAGTACCACGCAGTCGTCGTCGTGGATCAGCTCCAGAGGCACGCCGTGCCTCTTTCGCCACGCCGCCTGTAACGCCATCGCGAACGGGCGGTTCACCCGGCCGCCCCAGAAGGTGTGCAGGATCGTCTGGCTTCGGTCCCCCTTGTCCTGCGGGTCGGTCATGTGCTCGACGATCAGGCGGTGGCGGTGCGGGAGGGCGCCGGTCGCCGATTTCTGCGCCTCCAGGTAGCGGAGAAGCGCCCCTGCGGCCTCCGGCCGCAACCGGTACTCGGCCTCAAGCCGCGACGCCAGCTTCGGGTCCTTGAGGTTGTGGTTCTGCGCCTCCAGGTAGCGGAGAAGCGCCCCTGCGGCCTCCGGCCGCAACCGGTACTCGGCCTCAAGCCGCGACGCCAGCTTCGGGTCCTTGAGGTTGTGGTCGGTCGCCTCCAGGAAGAGTCCGATCCTCTCGGAGAGCTCGAAGCCGCGGTCGCGCTCGTCGGCGCGCCAGAATGGGGCCAGCGCCTGCCGCGCGTGGGCCGGGCGCACCAGGACGTCGTTGTGTGTGATGCGCTCGATTCGCCAGGTCTGCACCCCGAAGGTGAACGCCTCCCCCACCGACCGCTCCCAGACGAACTCCTCGTCGAGCTCGCCGAGAAGGGCGAAGGACTCGGCCACCCGGAGGTGGAAGTAGCCGCGATCCGGGATCGTGCCGCCGGACAGGTACACGACCCTCTCCGCACCGGGCAGCGCGCGCACCGTGCCGTCCACGCGGTCGATTGCAACGAGCGGCTTCAGCTCCCGAACACGGACCTCGGCGTAGCGACCGGCCAGCATTTCCACGACAAGGTCGAATTGGCGTCGCGGGAGATTGCGGTACGCGTCGCAACCACGCACCGCCGCGAAGAGGTCATCCACGCGCCAGGTCTCCCCTGCCGTCATCGAGACGATCACCTGCGCCAGCACGTCGAGGGCTCCCTCCACAGGCCGCACCGGCTCGATCTCGCCCTCGAGCACGGCCCGCGCCACGACCGCGGCCGCCAGCAGATCGCGGGGGTAGAGCGCCAGGAAGCTGCCGCGGCTCGTCTCCCCGACGGAGTGGCCGGCGCGGCCGATGCGCTGAACAGCCGACGCGAGGGAGGGCGGGGTTTGGACGAGCACGACCTCGTCGAGGGCGCCGATGTCGATGCCGAGCTCGAGGGAGTTGGTGGCCACGATGCCGCGCAGCTCCCCCCTCTTGAGCCGCTCCTCAACCACCGCGCGCACCTCGCGCGAGAGCGAGCCGTGGTGCGAGTACACGACCTCGCCCGGCTCCTCCTCGTTGACCAGCCGGGTGACCTTCTCCACCATCCGACGGCTGTTTGCGAAGACCAGCGTCGAGCGGTTGCGGGCGAGCAACCGCTTGAGCTCGGTCACCAGCCACGACCAAACGCCGTCCGCAGCCACTCCCGGCGCCTCGACGCCGTCGCTCGCAAAGCGCACCCCGAGCTCGTAGAGCTTTGGGGCGCGCGACTCCACGACCGTCACCCTGCGCAGGCGGTAGACCGCGTTTTCGCCCTCTCCGTGGACTTCGCACCCGCCAACCCACTTCGCGACCCGGTCGAGGGGCCTCACCGTGGCGGAGAGCGCGATGCGCTGGAACTCACCCGAGAGCCGGACAAGCCGCTCGACCGCGGTCATCAGGTGCGCGCCGCGTTTGGAGCCCACGACGGCGTGGATTTCGTCGAGTATCACCGTGGCGAGCCCCGCGAGCATCGCGCGGCCGCGCCGTGAGGTGAGCAGGATGTTCAGGCTCTCGGGGGTGGTGATGAGGATCTCGGGCGGCCGGCGAGCCATGCGCGCCCGCTCCTCGGCCGGCGTGTCGCCCGAGCGGGTGAGCACACGTACGTCCGGCATTGCTTCGCCGGCGGCCTCGAAGCGCAGGCGCAGCTCCTCGAGAGGCTGGAGCAGGTTGCGCCGGATGTCGTTGTTGAGAGCCCGGAGCGGAGACACGTAGAGCACCCGCACCTGGCCGCCCGGCAGGGCGCCGGAGATCAACCGGTCGAGCGCCCAAAGGAAGGCGGCCAGCGTTTTGCCGCTGCCGGTGGGCGCGGTCACCAGCACGTGCTCCCCGGCCGCGATGCGCGGCCAGGCAAGGAGCTGCACCTCGGTGGGCTCGCCAACCCTTTCCGCGAACCACTCCCGGATCAGGGGATGGAAAAGCTCGAGGACGCTGGTGCCGTCTG
>MEKI01000090.1:176-5833 GCA_001766905.1 Acidobacteria bacterium RBG_13_68_16 | reverse complement strand
GCCGCTGCAGCCACGCCGCGACGTCATCGAGAATCGTGTAGACCACCGGAACCACGATCAACGTGAGCAGGGTGGAGGTGATGAGGCCGCCCACCACGGCGCGCGCCATGGGGGCACGGAACTCGGCGCCCTTGCCGAGGGCGAAGAAGAGCGGAAGCATCCCGAAGATCATCGCCGAGGTGGTCATCATGATGGGGCGGAGCCGCGTGCGCCCCGCTGTTATGAGCGCGGTGCGACGATCCATGCCCCGGCGTCGCTGCACCTTCGTGAAGTCCACGAGCAGGATCGCGTTCTTGGTCACCAGGCCCATCAGCATGATCAGGCCGATGAGCGACATGATGTTGATGGTGTCGCCGGTGAGGGCGAGGGTCCCGGCCATGCCAACGATGGAGAGGGGAAGCGACAGCATGATTGCCAGCGGGTCGATAAACGACTCGAACTGCGCCGCCAGGATCAGGTACACGAAGATGACCGCCAGCAGTAGTGCTTCCGCGAGGTAACCGAACGACTCCACCATCATCTCGGTGTCGCCCTGCATGACGACCTTGTAGCCCGGCGCGAGCTTCACACGCTGCGCGGCCTTCATCGCTTCCTGCCCGGCGGTGCCGAGCGGGAGGTTGTCGAGGTTCGCGTCCACGACCACCTGGCGAGCCAGATCGCGGCGGTTGATTTCCGACGGCGAGGTGGCCCGCTCGACGGTGACGAGGTCGGCCAGCGGCACGAGGGCCATCCCCTCCGGCCCCGGGACCGAGATGCGCAGGTTGCCGACCTGGGTGACGTCCTCGCGCAGGTTGCCCGGAAGGCGAAGCCGCACATCCACCGCTTCGCCGGTCTCGTCCTCGTACGTGGAGACCGCCTGGCCACCGACCAGGACCCCGAGCGTGCTTGCGACGGCGCTGGTCCCGAGCCCCGTGGCGGCCGCGCGTTCGCGGTCCACCGAGAGGCGGTACTCGGGCAGGTCCTGCTCCATC
Source organism: Acidobacteria bacterium RBG_13_68_16 (assembly GCA_001766905.1). GTDB lineage: Bacteria > Acidobacteriota > Thermoanaerobaculia > Thermoanaerobaculales > Thermoanaerobaculaceae > RBG-13-68-16. The sequence goes on along the minus strand of MEKI01000090.1, from coordinate 4,862 downwards.
GCGGCCTCGACATCGACGATGCCGCGGACCTTGTACAGCTCGCGCTTGAGCTCACCGGCGTAGCGCTTGAGCATCGGGATGTCCTCACCGCGGATCGCGACCTGCAGGGGCTTCTGCCATGCGTCCGGGTCCTCAAGCACGGAGACGGTGACTCCTGGGATCTTCTCCAATTGCGTGCGTACCACCGAGACGAAATTCTTTAGGCTGATCTTGCGCTCTTTTTTCTCCGTCATCCTCACGAAGATCAGCACGTCGCGAACGGTGTCGGCATCGCCCGCGCCGATGGACGCGTAGGTGTACCTGACCTCCGGGTACTGCTTCAGCGCCTTGAGCACCTCCTCCAGGCGGCCCCGGGTCTCGACGATCGAGGCCCCCGGGGCGCTCTTGAACCGGATAGCGAACTCCCCCTGATCCATCGGGGTCATGAACTCCGTCTGCAAGAACGCAAATACCGTGAGGCCTGCCAGGAAGGCGATGGTGGCTCCGCCGATCACCAGCCCACGGTGGTCGAGCGCCCAGCCGATGACTCTCTTGTAGCCGTCGGCCGTGCGCTCGAACCAGGCGTTGAAGCCGTCGAGCCGCCGCTGGAGGAAGTTGCGCCGACCCTTGCGCTCGATGTCTGGGTCGTACCAGCGCGAAGACAGCATCGGGTCAAGGGTGAAGGAGACGAAGAGAGAAACCAGCACGGCGAAAGCGACCGTCATCCCGAACTGGAAGAAGAACCGTCCGATGATCCCCTTCATGAACGCCACCGGAACGAACACCGCCATGATCGACATCGAGGTGGACAGCACCGCGAGGCCGATCTCGGTGGTGCCCTCGCGCGCCGCCGTGAAGTGGTCCTCGCCGCGCTCCAGGTGTCGAACGATGTTCTCCCGCACCACGATCGCATCGTCGATGAGCAGCCCGATGGCCAGCGACAGCGCCATCAGCGTCAGCATGTTGAGGGTCATGTTCAGGAAGTACATGACGATGAACGATGAGATCACCGAGATCGGCAGCGTGAGTCCGGTGATAACCGTGGAGCGCCAGGAGTTCAGGAAGCAGAAGACGATGAGCACGGTGAGGATGGCGCCGAGGACCAGGGTCATCTGGACGTCGGATACGGCGTCGCGGATGAAGACTGAGCTGTCCCGAACGATCTGGATCTCGGTGCCCGCGGGGAGCTCCTGCCCGAGCTCGGCGACTGCCTGCTTGACGGTGTCCACGACCGCCACGGTGTTGGCCTTCGTCTGTTTCGTGATATCGATCGCCACTGCGGGCTCGCCGTTGACCAGGGCGAGCGACCGCTGCTCCTCGACGGTGTCCACAACTGTCGAGACGTCGCCAATCGTTATCGGCTGCGTGCCGCGACGGGCGATCACCATGTCGGGGTACTCGTCCACATCCTTAGGTTTCCCCGAGATGCGAATTGGCATTTCGCTACCGCCGCGGTTGAGGCGGCCAAGCGGAGTGTTGACGTTTTCCGACTGCAGGCCGAACACGACCTCGTCCACTCCCATGCCCAGCGCCTGGAGGCGGGCAGGGTCGAGGTTCACGGCGACCTCCCGCTTGGACGACCCCACGAGCTTGGCCTTTGCGACGCCCGCGATGCTCTCCAGGCGGCGCTTGATCTTGCGGTCCGCCAGCGTGGTCAGATCGCGCGGATTGAGGATGTTGGAGCGCACCGCAAGGGACACGATCGGCATGGCGGCGAAGTCGAACTTCTGGATCACCGGCTCCTTCATGCCCTCCGGCAGCTCTCTCTGGATGGCGTTGATCTTGGCCCGTGCCTCCTGGGAGACGTCGTTGATCTTCACCTCGAGGTTGAACTCCACGACCACGCTGGAGAGACCCTCACGCGAGACCGAGATAACGTGCTTGACGCCCGAGATGGGGTTGACGGCCTCCTCGATGCGCTTGGTGACCTCGCGCTCGACGGTCTCCGGGGAGGCACCCGGGAACTCAGTGACGATGGAAAGCACGGGGATCTCGACGTCGGGCATCATGTCGATCGGAAGACGCCGCCAAGAGAAAAGCCCGAGCGTCACCAGCGCGAGCATCATCACGCTGGCGAAAACGGGCCGCTTGATGGAAAGGTTAGACAGGAACATGGTTCAGGCCCCCTGAGGCTGCGCGATCTGCACGCGATCGCCGGGTCGCACGTTGAAGCCGCCGCGGGTCACGACTTTCTCCCCGGCGGTGACACCCTGGACAACTTCCACGTTCTCGCCCGTGACTTCGCCCGTTTGCACCGCACGGCGCTCCGCGACATCGCCGTTCACGACGAAGATCTCCCCGGTGTTACGCTCGACGTCCCACGACAGCAGGGCCGCGCGCGGGATCTGCAGCACCCCGGCGCGCTCGCCGGTGCGGATCTTTCCCTTCACGAACATGCCGCCGCGCAACGCCCGGTCCCCGTTGGCGACCTCGGCCACGACCTTGACGGAGCGGTCCGCCTCACTGACCGTGGGGTTGATGAACCTCACGCCCCCGCCGAACGTCCGACCCGGCAACGCCGCCGTCGTGAATTCGAGCCGTTGGCCGACGCGAAGGGCCGCGCTCTTGGTCGAGGGCACCGTCACGGTAAGGTCGAGCAGACGATTGTCGACGACGCGGAACATCGGGGTGTCGCCGCCCATGTTCTCCACCCGGTCGCCCACACTAACGCCGCGAAACGCGACCACGCCGTCCATCGGTGCCCGGATGACCGCCTTCGAGAGGCGAGTCTCCATGGACCTAGCCGCCGCCCGCGCGACCGCGGTGGTCGCCACTGCAGCGTCCCTCGCGCTGCTGGCGTCGTCGAGGTTCTGCTGTGTCGCGAGGCCGTACTCCTTGAGCCTTGCGGTGCGCTCCAGCTCCCGGTTTGCCCTGGTCTCGTTCACCTCGGCCTGCATGAGCGAGGCCTTCGCCGACTCGAGAGCGAGTTCGCCCTCGCGGGTGTCGAGCTTGGCGAGAGGCTGGCCCTTGCTCACGTGCACCCACTCGGTGACGTACACCTCGTCCACCACGGAGGTGAACTCGGATTTCACGTCGGCCGAGAACTTGGGCGCCAGCGTCCCGACGACCTCAATCGTCTGCACCAGTTCGCCGGTGGTCGCCAGCGCGACGTCAACCGCCACCGCGGGCTTGCCGCCCGCCTGGGTCGCCTCACCTTCGCCCGTCCGCGAGCACGCCGCGGACACAATCAACAGAGCCAGAATCGCTGCCGCCACCATCGTCCTATTCATTGCACCAACTCCTTTTCGTGTGCTGCCCGAAGACCCTCGAACACCACCTTGAGAAGCCTCGCGAGCGTGTCGCGTCCGAAGTCCATCTCCGGATGCGAGAAGCTCATGCCTCGCACGACCTCGAACGGGCCGAGGATCGCCCACGTCAGGTCGTCCGGATCGCCGGGGCGGAACTCGCCCGACTCGACCCCCTCGCGGATCAGCCGTCCCAAGATCTCAATGAAGCGCTTGTGAATCACCTCGAAGTCGAAGAAAGGCGCACCCTGAGGAGGGCCGTAGTAGATCGCCTCCAGCACTCGCATGACGTCGAGGTGTTCGAGCATCAGGGCGAACATGCTGTCGAAAAAACGCAGAATGCGCTCCTCGGCGGAGCCCCTCGTGCCGAGCGCGCCGGTCGCGGTCGCTTCGAACTCACGCAGCGCCTCGCCCATCATGGCCAGGAAGATTCCTTCCTTACTGCCGAAGTGGTAGTAGAGCACCGGCTTCGTGACCCCGGCCGCCTCGACGATCTCGCGCACCGTGGTCGCCGCATACCCCTTGCGGGCGAACAGCGCGATGGCGGAGGTCATGAGCCTTCCCGGCACGCTGTCGTCGTGGTGCACCAGAGCGGTGCGGGTTGCCTCCAACGCTGCCTCCATCCAGGAACAAGCACCGGTCCCGAGTGGGCACCGGTGCTTACCTACCGGTAAGTATAGGACCCAGAACCCCCGCCGTCAATGGGCTACCGACCGGTAGGTAACCGCATCGTATACGGAGTTCCGGCGGGACGGTTTCATCCGTTGCGGCTCAGACTCTCCCGAGGAACCGGCTCAGTGCAGGCGGGCATCCAGCGCCGCGAGGTAGGCCCGGACTAACTTCCTCGACTCCGACAGCATGAGGAGGTTGTCCCGCGGCCATGCAGCCACCGGGGTAAGCGGGTCGCTTCTGGGGCAACTGGAGCAGCCCCGTCGGCTCGCGTCCTCCCGCGGGCGATCGGAGGCTCCAGGGCGAGGAGGTCCCTCCTCGGGGGGTTCCGCCCTCACCGACACGCGCACCGCATCCGCCGTCTGTACAACCGAGACTTCGAGGATCAGAACGAGCGGGTGGGGGGAGCCGACGGTGGTGATCCCCTTGATGACCACTCCCTGGCTTTCGGCCATCGGCCTTGCCTCGGCCGGCTGAACTCGTGCACCAGGGAAGGCGTCGAGGACCGCCGCCACGACGGCTGCAAGGTCCCGACCCTGGTAGAGACGCACCGGCCGGTAGTCGGGGGCCATCGTGGAGCAACCGGCGATCGTAACAACCGCGAGGGCCCGTAGCGGGCGTCCCACTCCCACCTTCCCGCCAAGAATACTCCCCTCGCCGTCCCGAGGGGATCGGGCGGTCAAGTCCTGGTTCGGGCGAAGCCCTAAGCGGCGGGAAGCTGCGCGGTGCAGTGGCCGCAGCGGGTGGCCTTGAGCGGGACCACCGACACGCAGTACGGGCACTCCTTCGTGGT
>MEKI01000089.1:6825-7511 GCA_001766905.1 Acidobacteria bacterium RBG_13_68_16 | reverse complement strand
GGATGTCATAGAGCCTCACGTGGCTGCGCGGCCCACTCGTCGTTCTGGTGGGATCGAGGTTGAAGCTCCGGTACACGGAATCCGCCTGGGGCGACGCGAAGGCCCGCCCGTCGGCGGAAGTTGGGCTCGATTCAGCTGGCCGCGAGCAGGCGCACACGCAGGCGACCAGCGCGGCGCCGCGCCGGCGTGCGGACGGTGATGCCCACGTCCTGGCCCAGCTCAGTGAGCCGCGACAGCAGACGCTCCACAGAGAAGCCGGCCAGCCGGCCATGCAGCAGGTGCGAGACCTTGGGCTGATCGATCCCCATGATGACAGCCGCCGCGCTCTGGGTGAGCGCGCGGCTCGCGATGACGCACGCGACTTGGGAGGCGAGCTGCACCTTGAGCAGTCGCTCCTCCGCCCCCGGAAGCCCCGGGTCGGCGAAGACGTTGCCGTTGCTCCGCGTGATCCTCATCGTCCTGCCTCCACTTCGCAGGACCCCGGCCCCCGTGAACGCAACGCCGGTTCCATTTCACGGGGCAACTCACATCGGCAGTGACTCGCCTTAGCGCTGGCCGCGCCGGTTGTGCGAATGATGCGCGTTGATGCACGATCGGCGCATCATCGTGCAACCGAACGCAACCGCAGTCCCCAGTCCCGCTAGTGCAAGGCGTTGCCCGCGAAACAGTTGGCGCGGCGGCAAGGC
>MEKI01000089.1:6476-6723 GCA_001766905.1 Acidobacteria bacterium RBG_13_68_16 | reverse complement strand
CATCGGCCACTGCTGTGGTCGAGTTGACTTGCCGGGAACAAGCCCAACTCCCGTGTGAGGAGCCGAGCCCAAGTACGTTCAGCCTGCCGAAGGATCAATCTCGGGAGGTCACCGTCGGCTACACCTCGCGCGGCCTGGGGCGCTATCAGCAGACGCACCTCGTCTACGCGAACGACGTGCTGAAGGACAGCCTCACGGGGCAGTGGATCACCGTCGAGGGCACGCCCATTCAGACTCACATCTCTCC
>MEKI01000089.1:6140-6450 GCA_001766905.1 Acidobacteria bacterium RBG_13_68_16 | reverse complement strand
ACGACAGCCTCAAGGTGGTCTTCCAGCACCTTAGCGGCCTCGTGCAGTCCAGCTTCCGGATCTTCCTGGATGGTCACGACAGCACCCAGAGCGTTCGAGACACGATCACTTCGAGTACGGTGCGGTGGATCAAGCCCACCTTGCTGGCGGGCGACCACGTCTTCAGGAGCTACGGTTGCGCGCAGAACGGCCGGTGCGACTCGCTGACGACCACGTTCCTCGCAACCGGACCGGCCAGCAGCTGGGAACTGGACGACTCGCTGCCCCCTCCGGAGGGGGAAGGGCGCTTCGGCTTGCTGCCCGGTGCACT
>MEKI01000089.1:5581-6023 GCA_001766905.1 Acidobacteria bacterium RBG_13_68_16 | reverse complement strand
GCGGCTACGGCATGCAGTCAATCCCTGTGCCGCAACGGCGGGGCCGCGCGACAGACAAGGCCGGGCTCGGTCCGGACCACCCCACTGGGCGGCTCTGGGGCCAGTCGCACGGACCCGGCGGCATCACGCCGCAAGCGGTGAACTCTGGTGCCATCAATCCCAGTACGTACTGGGTCACCCTCAACGGCGACACCATCGTCAGGGATGGCGCACCGGTCTCAGGCAAGGGCATCACGCTGGTCCAGATTGGGACTGGGGGCTCCATCTTTGAGCTACAGTCCAGCAATGCGCGCGTGAACCACTACCACCCCGACTTCCCGTTCAACGCCGACAGTTCGCCGAACGGCGGGTGGAATGAGGTGATTGCCAGCATCGCGGATAGCACGGGGCACCGCACCAGCGTCCGTGCGCGGTTCGTGGTGCCGCTGCTGGGCTCACCCGG
>MEKI01000089.1:3998-5482 GCA_001766905.1 Acidobacteria bacterium RBG_13_68_16 | reverse complement strand
CTCCATCCCCGGCTTCACGTCTCGCGATCGGGACCGGTCGCTCCATCTCGTCTACCGGTCGGCGTCTCAGCGCGCCCCGACCATCCTGCCCTTCCAACTCGATATCAGCCGCATTCAGGTCGCACCGGACTCCCTGCTGACCTTCGTCACGGTCAATGGCGCCAACCAGCCGGACTCCTTGAAGAACCACTACGCCGGCACGGTCGGTGGTGCCTCCGGGGACTATCTGCTCGACGAGTACGCGGACGAGAGCCGCATCGTCGGCGTCGCCGTGCCGCCTGCAACCGCCAACGCCGACCTGGTGTCCGCCACCTTCACGGTGCGAGCCTTCTACCCTGGCGCCACCAGAGACAACAGCCTGACGCAGGACGTGGCTCGGGTATATTGGCCGGACACGGTTTCGACGCGGTTCGGGCTCGGGTGGAACCTGGCCGAGCAGGCGCGCCTCCTCTTCATCACTCCCCAGAGCGGCGCGCCAGCGGCGATCTACGCCACCGGCGATGGGTCCTTCACGGTGTTCCGCCAGGTGAGTGGCGTCTGGGTTGCGCCGCCGGGTGAGACCGCCCGCCTCACCGCACAAACGGACGCGTCGGATACGACGGCATACGTGCTGCACTTCAAGGACGGCACCGCGCTTGGCTTCCAGAGCGACGGCCGCCAGACGCACGCCCGGGACCTTCTGGGCAACAAGACCCAGTACCAGTGGGGTGCGGGGAAGCGTCTCACCGGCATTCTCGACCCATCGGGTTTCCGGTACGAGCTGAGCTACAGCGGAGCCCGGGTCAGCGAGATCCGGGCCCGCTACCAGAGCGGCACGAGTTACCTCTTGGCGTCCCTCGCGTACGATGGCTCCGGCCGCCTCACGTCGGTCCGCAACTGGCGCGACGACTCGCACGCCGACACCACGCGGTTCGGCTATCTCGCGGGCGCCCCGGGGGCGTTCCTCGACTCGCTCACCGACGCGCGCGGACAGTTGACGACGTTCGCGTATGAGACGCGCTACTACACACCTGTCGCTCAGGTTCGGCCGATCTTCGCCGGGCTGGCCGACACCGCGAGATACCGTGACGTGTGGCGCCGGGCGCTCCCGCGGGTGAACCGCGGGCGGAGCGGGGAAGTGGCCGAGCGCCTCGTGTCCGTGAGCCAACTGAGCGGGACCTACGTGCCCTTCTTCGGGCAACCCACGGACTACCGCGCCGATCGCTTCGGTGCGCCCACATGGGTGCGGCACCTGTCGCCCGGGTACCCCATAGACCCCTTGGGAGGTGACGACGTCCGGGATGTGGAGCGCGATTCCACGGGCCACGTCATCAAGATCGTGGCGGCCCGCGCGGTGACGGCGGCCAGTGATTCGGTCACGTACGAGTACGACGCGAGCTACAACGTGGTGCGCATCATCCGGCCCACCGCGCAGTGGCCGGTGGTCGCGGCGACGCTGGATACCGTCCGCTTCGCGTACGATTCAGTGACCTCCGGTCTGCCGT
>MEKI01000089.1:3801-3913 GCA_001766905.1 Acidobacteria bacterium RBG_13_68_16 | reverse complement strand
CGACAACGCCGTCACGAGTGTCTTCTACGACGCGCTGGGCCGTGCCGACTCCGTGGTGAGCCCGATGGGTGTACCCACCGTCACCCGCCACGACCGGTTGGGCCGAGTCTAC
>MEKI01000089.1:3514-3699 GCA_001766905.1 Acidobacteria bacterium RBG_13_68_16 | reverse complement strand
GTGGAGGGGAGCCCCACCACCGCGGTCCAGCGGACGCGGTACTTCTACAATGGGCTCGGCTGGCTCGATTCAACGCAGACGCCTGGCGGCCGCATCCAGGCGTACCTGCGCGATCGCCTGGGGAACCCCCACTTCGAGTACCCCGGAAACGGTTCCTACATCGCCCGCGTCTTCGCCTGGCAGAA
>MEKI01000089.1:0-3483 GCA_001766905.1 Acidobacteria bacterium RBG_13_68_16 | reverse complement strand
TATCCCGGCTACTCCGCCGACGGGCGGGCCTTCGCGTCGGCCCAGGCGGATTCCGTGTACCGGAGCTTCAACCTCGATCCCACCAGGACCACGAGTCCCCCGTTGACGCACCTGACGTTCTATGACATCCGGGGCCGGGTGGCCTGGCGCAACGACTCGCTGGTGACGTACGAGCCGTCGTACAGCCGCCGCGGGGCGTTGCTGTCCGATCGCGAGGCGTTCGCGGATGGCGCGTTCGTCAACCGGACCTACGAGTACAACCGCCGCGGCCAGCGCACGCTGGTGAGGGATTCCGTGGTCCGCACGAGCACGGGCGGCCTGATCGGCCGCGGGCGCACCGTCTATGTCTGGGACAGCACGACGGGGCGGCTGGACACGCTACGGGCCTACCGCGGCAGCGACACGCTGCTGGCGCGCGTCTGGTGGCGGTACGACGCGGCGGGCCGGGATACGCTGCGCAGCCTGCTGCTGGGCGGGTCGTCGCACGAACTGCAGCGGAAGACGCAGTACGACGCCGTGGGACGCGTCGCCCGCCAGGTGGACTCCTCGGCCGCGGGGGTGTGGTATCGGTTCAGCAACACGAGCTACGCGAAGTCCGGCGACCTGCGGAGCTTCCAGACCTCGGAGCCCGCGGCGTCGGGCGGGCCGGGCAGCAATCAGGCGAACACGTTCGCGCTGGGGTACGACTCGGTGAGCCCGGGCACCGGCCGGCTCCTGTGGTCCCAGCGGGTGGCGAACTCGGTCACCCAGGCCGACTACACCTGGCGCTACGACGTGTTCGGGAACCGGCAGTTCGCCTGGTGCCAGAGCGCCGTGTCGTTGTGTGCGGAGGTGGACACCGTGGCGTTCGGCGGCGACAACCAGCTCCGCTGGCACTACAACACGGCGGCCTCGCCGCTAGTGTCCGCGGCCTACTGGCACGATGCCGCCGGCAATCGACTGGCGCGCACCGATAGCCTGAACCACGGGTACCAGAAGACCGGCGAGGTCCTGAGCTACACGGCGCGGGGGCAACTGTTCTTCGCCTACTCGCCAACGGCGCAGCCGGGCACGGCCGACTACGTGTGGCACTGGTACGACGGGACGGGGTTGCGGGTGGTGAGCGCGACGAAGCAGGGGAATCAGACGGTGCCCAGCGGGCCCGCGGCGCAGGACTCGACGGAGCGGTACTACTACGTGTATGATGGCGCGGACGTGGCGCTGGTGCTCCAGCGCCGGTATGCGACGGGGACCTGGCTGGTGCAGCAGCGGCTGGTGAGCGCGGGGGTGGATCAGCCGCGGGCGGGCGCGTTCTTCAACAACGCGGCGACGAGCAGCCAGCACCTGGCGCTGGTCAGCGACTACCAGGGTTCGGTGCGGGCGGCGGTGACGACGACCGACGCCCGGGAGGACAATGTCGCCGCCTTCGGCCGGAACCCCTTCGGCGGCCTCGAGGGGGCGAGCGGGACGGGGGGCGGGAGCACGCAGACCAACACGCAGGCGGGCTACACCGGGGCCTCGACGCCGACGGCCACGGGGGGCTTTACGTACCTCAGGAACCGGTGGTACGATCCGGCCACGGGACGGTTCCTGACGCAAGACCCGATTGGCCTGGCCGGGGGCGTCAACTTGTACAGCTACGCCGGCGGGAACCCCGTCAGCTTCAGTGACCCGTTCGGGTTGTGCCCAGCGGCGCTGACTGGGAGACCCTGCTTGTCACCGCTTGCTTCTCCGCGAGGCACGCCGGTTCACCGCATGACAATTCGCAGCGACGCGCGGGGCGATGGGGCATTTGACGCATCCCGACGAGGCACTCCTGGTGCGCACCGCGCCCTAGATGTGAACGCGCCCGTCGGGATCGGTGTTGTATCCATGGATGCGGGACGAGTGCTGAGTATCTGTCGGGTCAACTGCGGCGCCGGCGGCATGTCGGTCACGGTCGGGCACTACAACAGTGGGGGCAATCTTGTCAGCCGTAGCTACTACGCGCACCTTTCTTCGATCGACGCGGGGATCCGGGAGAATCAGGGCATCCATGGGGGCACAACCCTGGGCGCTGCGGGTCAGACCGGGAACGCTGTCGGAACGAATCCGCATCTCCATTTCAGCCTGACAAATACCGTGACGGGCGAGAAGATCAAGCTGGAAGATCAGGTCAATGTCTCGCGCAAACCTGAGTAGACACGGGTGGGCGCTCGGATGGTATACGCTCGCAGTCACCAGCGACCAACCGCTCTGCTAGCCTGGTTCGTCGCCGTCGCGGTTAGTACGGCGACGGTCGGCTGCGGGCGCTCGGACAGCAGGGTTGTCGGCCTCATCTATCTTCCGCAAGGAAGCGTCGGCCTGCAGACGCAGCGTCAAGTCGAGGCTGTCGTTCACCACCTGGCGAATGACCGATTTCGCGGGCCGCCGGACACGATCGACGGCATGGTGTACGTTCTTGGCTCGAATGCCACCACCAGTCGCTATCTGCTCCTGCTACCATACGGTGATCGCGAGCAGAGCATGGTTAACGACACTGCGGTCGCCTACGGCCTTACCTTGCGGGATTCGTCGTGGACGTTCTCTCAGAAGTACCAGGTGCCGCTCGGGGTCGGCCGTGAGATCCACATTTTGGAAGCGGTAGATACGGACGGTGATGGCATTGCTGAGGCCTTGCTGTGTGTGCGGACGAACACCGGAGATCGATCCATTCTCACCTTGACGTTCGAAGGAACTGAACTGAGACGGAAGGAGCAGTCGCTGTACTCGTCAGCGCGATGCCCACCGGGCGAAGTGCTGCCATAGCGGCGCGCCCGGTCTACTGGCCGGGTTCACTGGTCAGCGCGTCAGCCCGTCAGCGCCTCGGGGCGGTGCGGGCGTGGGCGACGTGGAGGGCATAGAGGAGCTTGGGGACTGTGCCCTGATCGCCGGCTGGCAGGTCCAGGATCTTCTGCAACCGCTCGAGGGGCAGCGCGTGTCTGGGCGAGCGCGTTTCGCTCACGTCCTTCAAGCCGATCAGGTTATCGGCTGAGATCTTGTGGGCCGTGGCGAGCTCAGCGAGCAGGAAGCCGGGCGGCTGCTGGCTCTCGGCCTCGTAGTAGGCGATCACGCGCTGGGAGACAACTGACGTTACCCCCGCGAAAGAGCCAGAGCAGAATTGGAGAGTCCCGGCGGGCGGCTGGCGGCATCGCCGCGAACCTCGCTGGCTCCTGGACCGCCCGGATCAGCCCATGCGTCCGATGCCGGTCGCGCCGCCAGCCCACTTGAAGGCCCGTATGGACACGCCACCGGCGCGCAGGCGCCGGTAGAGCGTCGTCCGGTGAATGCCGAGCGCTTCGGCCGCGCGCCCGCCGTGCCAACCGTGCGCCTCGCAGACCGCCAGGACCCCTGCGAGCCATGCTGGCGTGGCGCTCCTCTCCTCCGGGACGCCCATCTCGATGCCGCAGCGTAGCGCTTCCTCGATGTCGGCCGCGGACAGCGTCTGTTCGCGTGCCAGCCAGCCCGCTCGGTCGATCGTGCTCT
>MEKI01000088.1:3811-7186 GCA_001766905.1 Acidobacteria bacterium RBG_13_68_16 | reverse complement strand
GACCTGCTCGCTCAAACCGCTGAACGGCACCGCGACCCCGCGTGTCCGGCCCCACCAGCCCACGACGTTGAATGATCCGATCGACCGTGGCGGCGCCCAGGATGATCCCCTCCTTCGCCAACTGGAGCGCGAGCTTGCGACCGCCCCAGCCAAACCGCTGCCGGAGCACCACCACCCGCGCCTCGACCTCGTCTGGTGTCCTCCCTGGAGTTCGGTGCGGCCGCCGAGACAACTCCTCCAACCCTCTCAGCGAGCCGCACGACCGGTAGCGTCGCAGCCACTTGTAGCCGGTCTTCCGGCTAATCCCGAAGCGTCGGCATAGTTCGCTCAAATGCGCCTCGCCCTGCATCGCCAACACGACGAACTCAATCCGCTCCCTCATCGCATCGGTCTCCCGCCAGGGCATGTCCCACCTCCGCACCACTGAACATGCCCAAACTGTTACCGATGTCCCGAGGTCTACCTGTTACCTATGTCCTGAGGTCGTACAGCTTGGCCCCGCCCGCTTGTTAGCCGGCCACGCTCAACGACGGGAGGGGGCAAGCCCCTCCCCTACGCGTTCTTGTCGGGGCGCGAGCCGGGCTTGGCGAAGGGGATGCCCGAGGCGCACAACGGGCACGACTCGGGTGGGTAGGTCGGCACCTCCACCGTGAGCAGGGCCGTGAACGGCAGCGGTGCGAACGGGTTCTTGCTCCCCGAGCGATTCACGATCGCACCCACGCCCACCACGACGCCGCCCTCCTGGGCCACCGCGCTCATCACCTCGCGGGTGGAGCCTCCGGTGGTGACGACGTCCTCGACGACCAGCACTCGGTAACCCGGCTCGATGTGAAAGCCGCGCCGCAGCGCCATCGCCCCCTCGCCGCGCTCGGTGAAGAAGAACGGGACACCCTCGAGGGCGCGCGCCACCTCGTGGCCGATCACCACTCCCCCCAGAGCCGGCGCCACCACCAGCTGGGCCGCCGCACTCTTCAACCGCGCGGCGAGCTGCCTCCCGGCGGCCTCGGCGCGGCTCGGCTCAGCGAGGTACAGGGCGCACTGCAAGTACCGCGATGAGTGCAGACCCGAGGAGAGCTTGAAGTGCCCCTCGAGCAGCGCTCCCGCTGCCGTCATGTCTTCGAGGGTGATCCCACCCATCACTCCTCCCGCTTCAGGCCGTACGCCTCGATCTTCTTGTAGAGGTTGGACCGCGGCGTCTGGATTGCCCGCGCGGTGGCGGCCACGTTCCACCCGTGCCGCTGGAGCTGTCGCACGAGGTAGGCGCGCTCCGCTCGCTCCTGGAACTCGGTCAGCGTGGACGCGCCGAACAGCCCCTCCGTGTCCACCTCTCCACCGGAGGCGAGGGGCAGCAGGTCCACGCAACGGATGTCGTCCTCGAGCTGCATGATCACCGCCCGCTCCACGATGTTCTTCAGCTCGCGCACGTTTCCCGGGAAGGGGTACGACGCGAGCTGCTCCAGCGCCTCCGGGGTCCAGTGCTTGGCGCGTCGGTTGTACTCCTCACACGCCTCTCTCGTGTAGTGCTCCACGAGCGGGGCGATGTCCTCGGGGTGCGACCGCAGCGGCGGCGTGCGCAGGATCACGACCGAGAGGCGGAAGTAGAGGTCCTCGCGGAAGCGCCCCGCCTTGACCTCCTCCGGGAGGTCCTTATTGGTGGCTGCGATCACCCGCACGTCCACGTGCCTCACGGCGCCGGCGCCCACCGGCTCCACCTCGCCATCCTGCAGCACCCGGAGCACCTTGGCCTGCGTGCGCAACGACATGTCGCCCACCTCGTCGAGGAAGATCGTGCCGCCGTCCGCCTGCACGAACTTCCCGATCTGCTTGCGCACCGCTCCGGTGAACGAGCCCTTCTCGTGCCCGAACAGCTCCGACTCGATCAGCTCCTCGGGGATGGCGGCGCAGTTCACCCGCACGAACGGGGCGCGCGCCCGCGGCGAGAGGTGGTGGGTCCGGCGGGCCACCAACTCCTTGCCGGTCCCCGATTCCCCCACCACTAGCACGGTGGCTCGGGATGGGGCGACGCGCGCGATCTCCTCGCGCAACGCCTTCATGTCGGTTGATTCGCCGAGCAGCGGCAGCACCTCTTCGCCGCCGCCTGTGAGGCGCCGATTCTCCTCTGCGAGCTTCCCACGCGCCACCGCGTTTTTCACGTGCAGGAGCAGCTCGTCGCGCTTCGGGGGCTTGTCCAGGAAGGCGTCCGCGCCGGCTTGGAGGCATGAGGCGGCGGTGAACTCGTCGCCGTGCCCGGTGAGCACCACCACCGCCACGTCGACGTTGCGCTTCCGCAGGTTGTCGAGCAGACCGAGACCGTCCATGCCCGGCATCTTGATGTCCAGCAGCACCGCGTGCGGACTCTCGCGGTCGATCGCGTCCAGCGCGGTGAAGGCGTCCCCTGTCTCGCTCACCGCGAACCCGGCGCCCGCAAGGATCGCCCGCACCGCCAGCCGGTTCGCGGCGTCGTCGTCCACGATCAGCACTCGTCCTGCGGCGTCCACGACGCGAGAGTGTACTCCACACGGGGGTTCCGCCCCCACGACTCCCAACTGCTCGTTCTGCAGCGGTTGCTCCCTCTTCATCGCCTTGCGCGGGCGGTGCCCTGCTATCACTGCGTGGCTTTGCCTTGCCCCGCGGGGGAGACTTCTTGTTTTCACTGCGTGAGGCTTTTCTTTTGCCCCGCGGGCCTGGAGCGGTCGCTCGGGCTGGGCGTCGAGCCCAGCCCTCCGACCCACCTGCGCGCGCGACCGAGCAGGGACGTCCCGCGTTGGGGCCCCTCGCTGTTCGAGAAAAGCCTCGCCAGCGATACCCCACCGCGAGACGCCGGCTCGGGACCCGCACGCGCAGGCGCCATCGCTCCGTTGGCCCGCCGGGCGGATCTCACCACCACCCGCCCGTCCACCAAGGCCCTGCTTGAAAGGTGTAAGCAGGGTCTTTGGGTGGGCGAAAAGATTCCGCCGGTGCCGTGGGTGGCCGATCTCTCCGGAGCCCGCGGGCACCGGACGCGCGAGTCGTGCTGGGGAGACGGCGGCGAGCTTCATGCGAACGCTGAGGGGCCCCGGCGCGAATCGCGCCCTCCGATCGCGGGCGGAGGAGCGTGCGGCCGCAGCAGCTGGGGAGACGCAAGACCGCACAACGGCCACCGCGGGACCGGCAAAACAAAGCCTCACGCAGTGAGAGACAAGAAAGCGACCGCTAGGTCGGGTCGGGGCGGACAAGCACCTGGCCTCCCGCCGGGACCGACAGCCGAAGTCCGGCTTGACCGATCTCGGTCCACTCGCCCCCCGACAGACCCTGCCACGACGGCATGGGGACGACCAGCCCGCCCGTCACCAGCCGGACGCGCCACGACCCCGGCCCCGGCGGCGCCGCGATGAC
>MEKI01000088.1:0-3705 GCA_001766905.1 Acidobacteria bacterium RBG_13_68_16 | reverse complement strand
GGCGCCAGGGTCGTGACCATGGCCCGCCCCTCGCGGTCGCAGCGCACCCAGATCGTGTCGAACACCCGGCCGTCGCGCATCGGGGTGAGGAAGACCTGGTCGGGGACGCCGCCGTCCGCGTCGCGGACGATCAGGGTCAGGTGCTGTTCGGGTCGAAGGGCGATCGCGACGTCGCGGCCTTGCCCCATCGAGACCACCGCCCGGGCCTCGCCGGGCGAGTATCCGGGCGCCTCGGCCCGCACCACGAACGCTCCGTCCGCCAGCTCGTGGAAGGCGAACGACCCGGCCTCATCGGTCCAGGCGGCCTGTCCTTGACCCGCCTCCCCCTGCCGGGTCGCGCGCACGGCGGCCTCGGCAACCGGCGAGCCTGACGAGGCGTCGGTCACACGCCCGGCCAGCGAGCCTCCCGGCACCACGAGATCCACCCGGGCGTCGGTCGTCGCGGTGACCCGCTGCGAGACCAGCGTCCGACCCTGATCGTCCAGGGCGCTGACCACGAACTCGCCGGGGTCGAGCCCCGTGATCTCGAACTGCCCCTCCTGGTCGGTCACGGTGCCGGCGGCGCTCCCCTGTCCCGCTGACTGGGCCTGGACGCCGATGCCGGGTGCCGGGCGGCTCCCCCGGCGGACGGAACCCCGAAGAGTGATGCTCGTGGAGAAGTCGAGCTCGACGCGGACAGGGGTATCGAGGTCCTCGACCTCCACCTTTTCGGTCCGCTGCTTGGTCGAGGACAGGACGAACGCCGTAACCTGGGAGACACCGACCGGGACCCCTTCCAGCCGGAACGTCCCATCCGCCGCCGGGCGCCCCGGGCTGCCGGCCGCGCTGGACAACACCAGACAGTCCTTCAGCTCCTGCGGCGCGAGGCCCCGCACGGTCCCCAGCACCACCCCGCCGCGGGGGAAGGCGATCTCGACCCGGGCCGTGCGCCCGGGCTCGACGGTGACCTGCCGGCCGGCGGAGCCGTACTTCTCGTGGCTCGCCGCGACGCGGTAGCTCCCGGGTGACAGGTTCTCGAAGGCGAAGCTCCCGCCCGCATCCGTGGTCCTCTCGCCCTCCATTGGCCTGCCGGGTGCGAACGTGAGGACCCGTGCCCCGGCGACGGGCGTTCCGTCGGGCGACACGACCGTTCCCTCGACGGCGCCCGGGGATAGCAGGCGGAGCACGACGTCGGTGCCACTCCCCGCCTCGACCAGCTCGCGTGCCTGGGCTCCAGTCTCGTCCTCGGCTACGACCTCGTACCGTCCGGCCTCTAGCCCCTCGATGACGAACGACCCGTCGGGACCGGTGCGCGCACTCCCCCCGCTCGGGTAGTCGGTGCTGCTGCGCACTTGCATCACGGCCTGTTCGGCGTAGACGTCCACTCCGGCCGCCGGTGCCTCCTGCGCGTCCACCACGCGGCCGCGTATTGCCGCCCCGCGCTTGAGCGGGACGGTGAGGGCCTTGGGTTGGCCCTCCTCGGGAACTACTGCTTCCGCCACCGCGTCCTTGTACCCCGACGCCGTGATCGTCACCGTGTAGGCGCCTGTCTCCAGTCCTTCCAGCCGGAAACGGCCCGTCTCGTCCGTCTCGCCCTGCGCCGCGCCGCGGCTGAAGAATGATGTCAGGCTGCCGACCGAACGCTGCATCCCCCTCGATGCGTAAATCCGGGCGCCGCGCACCGCCTCGGCGGAGCGCTCGTCGAGGACGCGTCCTTCCAGAGCACGCGCCCGGGAGACCCTGAGCTCCACGGGCCCCAAGGGAGGCAGCACCACCTTGATCGGCTGCGACATCACCACGCCCTCACCGCGCGCCTCGAGGAAGATCTCACCCCGGCGCGGCCGGTCGGCGATGGCGAAGGTGCCGAGGGTATCGCTGCGCGCCACCGGAGGCCCGAACCCCAGTCCTCCCCACGGGCCGCCCGACGCGTAGACGTCGGCGTCCGCCACTCCCCGGCCGGCCTCGTCCACCACCCGACCGGCGACCGTCACCCCCGACTCGAGCTCCTGCGGGCCCAGGTCCTTTCCCTCCTCGGGAAGCTCCACGTCCAGCCAGCGGGTGACGTAGCCGGGGAGGGACAGCTCCACGGCGAGGTCGCCGGATGGCAGGGGTTGCAGTCGCAGCGCACCCTCGCCGTCGCTGGAGCCCGCCGCGATCGGGTCGCCGAGCTCGGACCGGGGCCCCTCGATCGACCGCCACGGGGAGAGGATCCGACCTCCCTCGTCGGTGAAGACCCGAGCCGACACGCCGCGCAGCGGCCTCCCCTGGGGGCCGACCGCCTGCAGCGCCAGCCACGTGCCCTTCACGAGCCGCAACCTGACTCGAGCGGTGGCGCCCGCCGCGAGGGTGAGCGGTCCCGAATCGGCCGGCGGTGATCCGGCCTTGAGCGCGGTCAGCCGCAGAGGCCCTGCGGAGAGGCCGGGAATCGTGAAGCCGCCCCCGGTCCCGCTCACCGCCCACGGGAGGAGCGGGCGTTCGAGATCAGCGTGGGCGCGCGCGAGGCGTGGCGACACCCCAGGCCACCGAGGCGGCTGCGCGCACCACACCGGTACCCCCGGCGCCGGGGCGTCACCCGCCTCGACCACCTCGCCCTCGACCGTCGCCGCAGGCGCGAAGCACACCACAAGGGGCGCCTCGACGGCTTGCACGCGAAGCTCCTGCGAGGCCACGCCGACGCCCCAGGCGGTGAGCGTGCCTCCGCCCGGGAGGAACGGAACGCTCGCCTGCCCTCCGCGCGTTACCAAAGGCGCCCCTCCGCGCAGCGCCGGGGGAAACCAGGCGGGATCGAGGAGCACCGGGAGCGTGCCGGTCCACTGCACCGTCAGCTCCTGCGCCGGCTCGAGGGTGAGGATAGTCTCGCCGGGCGGCGGGGCGCGCCTGATCAGGGTCCCGGCGTAGCCCGAGCCGAATGCCACGATCGCGACCTCGCCGGCACCCGAGACCTGCACGGTCGCCTTCCCCTTCGCATCGGTCACCCGCGCGGCTCCGGGCGGTGCGTTCCTGTCGGCCACCACGACCCCCGCCGCCGGCGCCCCCCGCGGCGTGCGCACGACCACGTTCATCGGCCGGGAGTCGAGCCGCAGGGCGCGAACGCCCGGCGCGGGCAGGCGGATCGGCGGTGACGTGCCCCAGCGCCCGTCGGGCCCCCGCCCGGACAAGGTCAGCGTCCCTTTTGCCGGTACCCACGCCTTCGCCTGGCCCTTGCCGTCAACCTCCGTGGTGGGGAGCACCGGCTGCCAGCGGCCCGCGTCGTCCACCCGGTTGCGGCCCTGCAGGGCCCCCCACACGTACGCCCCCGCGGCCGGCCTGCCGTCCATCACTACCCGAACCCGCAGCTCCGCGCCGGCCGGGAGCCAGAGGGGCGGCAGGGCGGCCTGGCCGGGGAGCGCCACCGTGAACGCGGCGCCGAGGTGGCCGAGGGCGGCGACTTCCACGCGAACTGGAAGGGCTTCGTCGGGTAGCTCGAGGGCGAAGGGTTTCCCCGACGTTGCGGTCACCTCGGCGAGGGGGACGGCGACCGGCGCGGGCCCGGCGAGCAGCGGCTGCCCCAGCGCCCACGCCCGCACGGCAATCGCGTCAACCGGGCGCTCCGTACAGACCAATCCGGAGATCCTCTGGCCCGCCAGGACCGGAAGGGCAAGCAGGGTGGCCAAGGCCACCAGCGACGTTCGTTGTGCCGATTTCATCGTCGCCCCGTGCGGATCTCGTCCTGCCGAGAGTCTAGCT
>MEKI01000087.1 GCA_001766905.1 Acidobacteria bacterium RBG_13_68_16 | reverse complement strand
CAGGCTCGACTTCCCGCGTTTCTCCCGCAGGCCCCTCCGTCTCCGGGGCCTCCGGGAGGCGCTCGACCACGGCCACTGGGGCCGCGCCCTGGAAAGTGCCGTTGACTGCAAAGATCGTCACCGCTGGGTTCTCGTACAGCGTGGTCAGCAGGTTCTTCCACTTTCTGAAGTTGGGCAGGTTGCCGCCGGCGTACGTCTGGCGCTCCAGCGGGCCCACATACACGAGCGCGGTGTGGTACTTGGCAAGCGCAGCGGCCACCGCCCCGTCGTCGCTTGAGGTGTAGACGGTCTGGACGTCAGCCTTGCGGCGGTTGATCTCGCTCCACCCGTGGCCGCGCTGATAGACGTGATAGTCCCACCCGAGGACGATGGGGAGGCCCGTGTTCATGCTGACCCGGCTGTACTCGCCGTAGGAGGGCCCGTACGCCTCGACGAGCACCGGGATCCCCGCGATGTTCCGGTTGAGCCAGTCGAAAGCCGCCTTCTCCAGGGGGGCCTTGGTTCCCAGGTACGCGGTGCCGTCGAGAGTGAAACGCGGTCCCTCGGTGTGGCGGTGGGTAACCGCGCCGTAGGCCCCCGAGAGAGCCGTGAAGAGCCCCACGGCCACGGCCGCGAGCGAGACGATCCGCCACACACGGGCCCACTGGCCCGTCCATTGGGCCGGACGCACGAGCGCGCACAGCACGACGGTGGCCGAGAGTCCCAGCAGGAACCACGCCTCGAGGTAGAACTTGAAGAGCGTGTTCATGCGATCCCAGACGAACACGAACTCGCAGCCGGCGATCAGCGCGAAGGCAAACGTGGCAAGTATGAGCGCCAACCGGTAGCGCTCGGGTGTGCGGCGGTGGAGGGCCAGATACAGCGCGAAGAGGAACAAGGCAAGTGCAAGGGTACGGACCGACTCAGCCTGCCGGACCGTCAGCGAGGCAAGCGCGCGCAGGTCTAGCAACGAGAGCCCGAGGCAGACCGCAACGCCCGCCATCGCGAGACGCTGTCCCCGACCGAGGGGGAGGCCCTCGGGTGCCATCGAGCGCTGCCAGACCACGAAGAAAAGGGGTACGAGGAGAATCAGGAACATGCCGAAAATCGTGAGGACGTCGGTGGGGTGAGCGTAGGGCCCGACCTCGCGTCCCCATTGCCTGGCGGGAAGCGCGAAGTGGCGCCAGAACGGCCGGTAGAGCAGCAACGCGCCGCCGATGACCACGAGGCTCGGGAACACGACCGCCGCCACGCCCCTGCGCGCGAGCCGAACGAGGCCGCCGGGCGTGTGGTGCGCGAGCCAGTCGAGGCACAGCACGAACAGGAGGAGCGCGATGTAGGTCGGCATGCTCCACCCGTTGGTTACCGTGATCGCGCCGAACACCAGGGCGGCGACCGCCAGCAGCGCCAGCGAAGCCAGGCGGGGGCGCTGCGCCGTCGGCTCCGCGCGCCGGCCGACCCACAGCAAAACAAGACAGACGAAGGCGACGGCCCATGGCATCACCAGCACGTGGGCGTGCAGGTCGGCGAAGGTGAAGCTCCAGAACGGGTACTCGTTGATGGTGTTGGGGACGACCCGCGAGGTGGCCCAGAAGTAATCGAAGTTGACTGCCCTGCGCGTGATGAGCTCGCGCACGCCCGAGAGGTTTCCGGCAAACGACGTGAGGAGCACCGCCGTGGCGCCGACGCGCCAGCTCCGGCCGAGCACGGTCCCGGCGGCGAAAAGGGCGGCGGCAGTGAGGCCGGCCATCAACGCGATTCCGAGATTGAACATGAGGGCGGGCTGGATGGCCAGCGCCTTGCCGACCGCAGCGACCGCAAAGTGGCCGAAGTACGTGTAGATGAGGGGCGAGCCTGCGAACCAGGGTTCCGGCGGCGGCATGACCGTGCTGCGGTAGAGCGTATTGAGGAACGAGAAATCCATCGGCTTCTCGCCCCAGTAGATTTCGGGGTTGAGGGTGCGGAGGGCGAGGAAGAACGCGAACGTCCCCCAGACCACGACCTCCGTGGCGATCAGCTCCACGCACGGGACCGGGGCATCACGGTTGTGGCGGTAGGCGAGCCAACCAAGGGCCGCAAGCACGAGCACGGTACCGATCAGGACGGGCTGCGTAAACGGGAGGCCCAGGACTCCCGCAGCCAGCCAGGGAACGTACGCAAAGACGAGAACCCCTGTGACCTTGCCGAGCGCATAGAGCCCGGCGCGGGGAGGGAGCAGCAACCTGAGCGCCGCAAAGGCAGAGAGGCCTAGCACCTCGACCAGCAGGACGCAGAGAAGCGTGGCGAGCAGCGACAAGCGGACCGCGCCGAGGTCCCCGCCTCCCGCCGGCGCACCGGCGCGGGCGAGCAGCAGGTCGGACCGCGACAGTGGCCGCGACGGGAGGCCTCTCCGGACCTTGTTTTCGATCGTCTCGGCGGTTGGGTGATCGACGTTTCGAAAGATCATGGCCTTCGGGTGGTCGTATACCGAGAACGACTCGTCGGCCAGCTCCGTCGGCAGCTCGACCCCGAGCAATCCGGGGCGCGAGCTGACGTCCTTGACGAGGGCGTATCCCAGATCTCCCGCGAACAGTGCGCGGAAGAAGTTGTTCGTGAGTGGGTACCTCGACGGCACGCGGGTCACCGCGCCGTAGAGGCGCTTGGTCTGGAGGACGACGTAGTCCGAAGAGGCGACCTCGCTGGCCAGACGCGCGATCTTTCCCGGCTCGTCCGGGTCGTAGAACGGGAATGTCGAAACCCGGAAGCTCTCCGGAGACCGGCCGGGTAGTGGCAGGGGGAACCCCTCGTCCCAGTCCTGGGTGAGGACCTTCGAGCCCGGGGCGACGTGGCTGTAGAACCACTCCGAGGCGGTGACGGTGGAGTGCGGGCGAGTGTAGATCCCGAGGAAGGCGAGCAGGTAGAGCACGGTACCCGCGACGACCGTCCCGCGCGCCCAGCGGCCGGCCCGGGAGCGCTCCGCCCACCCTTGGAGCCAGGCCGCGCCCCAGAGGACGAGCATCGGGTAGATCGGCAGCAGGTAGCGCAGGAACTTGACGTCGAAGGAAACGGTCACTGCGAAGAACGGCACGACCCAGGCGAGCAGGATCCAGTCTGCGGCCGGGATCCTCCTGCCCTTCACGCGCAGCCGCCGGACCGTTCCGACCAGCGCGGCCAGGCCGAGCAGGGGACCCATCCCCCACAGCACCATCTCGCGGAGGTCGTATACGACCTTCGGGACGCCAACGTATTGGTTGGTGTAGGGAAACAACCCGGCGTGCCTGACCATGTGGCTCTGCTCGAGGACGTCGCGCAGGTAGGTTCGGGCTTCAAGCAGCGCGTACGGTTCGCCCACGGCGAACGCCGCAAGCGCGCAGACGGACGCGACCGCCAGACCGCGCAACGCGCGGCCGAGACCCCTGTCGCTGCGCCAGCGCAGGAAGGCCGCCACGACGAGCGGGAGGACGAGGGGTAGGGCACTGAACTTCGTGGCCACGGCAAAGCCGACCGCGATGCCTGCGCCCGCAAAGGTTCGCAGACCACGTCCCTCGGCGATGCCGATCATGAAGGCGAGTGCCGCGAGGACGAGGAAGGTGAGCGGCACGTCGTTGGTGGCGAAGTGGGAGTTCTGGACGTGCAACACGGTCACGGCCAACAGGGACCCCGCGAGGAGCCCAACCGGCCCGGCGTACAGCCGCCGGCCGACGAGAGCCAGCAGGAGCACCGTGGCCGTGCCCCAGAGCGCCGAGAGTGCGCGCCCGACGAGGATTGCGGCATCGTACGACGAGAACCACGAGTGGAAGTTGGACAAAGCGGTTGTGGCGAGCTTCGTCACGTACAGCGGAAACGAGCCGTAGGCAAAGAAGTGTGGGTTGAGCTGAAGCGGGTGCAGGGAGAGCTGAGTGACCGCCTCGGCGACCCGGCGCTCGTCGGGGTGGAAGTGGTGAGACTGGTCGAAGTCCAAGCCGAAAAGACGGATGGCGAGGGCGAAAACCACCGACGCGATGAGGAGCCAGCGGGACCGGGTGGGGAGGAGCTTCATCGGCCGCCCATCAGCCGCGGGGCATGGCCTAGTCCGCCCCGGCACCGCCGGGGGCCGGCAGCGTCCCGGCGCTTGCCTGCTCGAGCAGGTAGCGTTCGAAGAGCGCCCCCCACGGCGAGGTGCGGACAAACCCCCGAACCTGGCGACGGCCGAACGCCGGGTACCAGAGGTAGTCGTGGTAGACGTAGGAGCCGGCAACGAAGATGTACACCAGCGGCGTATGGAAGAAGAGCTTCTGCAGCCGCTTCAAAGGACCGAACCAGACCAGATCGCCGACCCGGCTGGCGAAGTTGTCGCCCACGGAGAAGTGCCAGTTCTCCTCGCCGATTTCCGGTTCGCCGATGAGCTCGATGTCGCGGGTGTCGGCGACTCCCAGCCCGCGCTGCCCGGCGAGCGCCAGGTAGCGGATCCCGAGCGGGTCGAACCCCATCAGCCTGGCGGCGACGGCATCGATGGCGACCTGGTCGGCCGAGGCGAGCATCACGTCCTTGCGGACCGGCACCATGGTGCGCGGGCCGGGCCCGTTGCCGACAGTTGTCCCATCCATCACGGCGAACAGCCCCGTGTGGATCTCCTTCTGAATGGTCAGAAGGTCCACCAGAGTCTCGTGGATCCAGGTGTGGGTGTAGTGGCGTCGGGTCGCGAGCAGACCTCCGAATGCGTTCTTCATCGCCCCCGTCGTCGTGGTGTAGATGTGGCACTTCACGGTGGGCAGGTGCACGATGTTGGTTCCGAAGAAGAACTCGGGGATGTGGATCCCGTGGGGGAAGATCTTCGGCAGCGCGAGCATCTCCCCCTTCGGCCGGTAGGGCACCCACTTCAGGTCCCAGTCGAAGCAGTTGTAACGCGTCGGGACGTGGTGCTTCGCAAGGACACCCGTATAGCCGTTGAGGCGCTCGCCCTTGTGCGGGTCGGTGACGACGGTGTCGTTCTGAACGCATGCGAGGTCTGGGAACCCGGCCTGCCGCAACGCCAGGATCGTCCCCTCGAGCTGCCACGGCGTGGTGTTGGCCCCGGGGAAGGGGTAGTGCCAGGAGATGTTGTCCTTGAGGATCGTCGTGGTGCCCCCGCGCAGCGCGGTCTTCACCCCAGCCAGCTCGCAAAGGCGCGCGATGTCCTCGAGGACGGTCTCGGGGCGGGTGCGCAGAACCGCCACGCGGCTCTTCACCTCCCACCTCCGGACGTGTAGACGATGACGCCGGCGGTGATGATCCAGAGCACAACAGCTACGAGCAGGGGCCGGTCGCGAAAGAGCGTGGCAGTGGGGTCCTGTGCCCCTTCGCGGTGCAGGAGGAGCAGGTACCGGAGGATCCCGAAAAGCACCAGGGGAACTGTGAGCAGCAGCGCGTTCGAGCCGCCGAGCTTGGCCGTCGTGTCCGGCGCGACCGTGTAGAGGGTGTAGGCGACGAGCGTGACCCCGGCGAGCATCGTCACCACGTCGTGGAGGAACGTAAGCGGGTACTTGGGCGAGCGGCTGCCGGCCTGTTCCGCCTCCGGCAGGCGCTTGCCGAAGGCGAGCAGGAGCGCAAGCAGGAAGCCGCACACGATCAGCCAGTGCGAGATGATCACCGGGATGGCCAGCGCCCCCGCCACGAGGCGGATGAGGAAGCCCGTGGCAAGTACCATCACGTCCACCACCGGCATGCTTTTGAGAAACAGGGAGTAAAGGAGCGTCAGCAGCACGTACCCGGCGAGAGCGAGAAC
>MEKI01000086.1:4321-4443 GCA_001766905.1 Acidobacteria bacterium RBG_13_68_16 | reverse complement strand
CTCGAAGCTGGGGGCCACCTCCATCGCCAGATTCTTCACCAACATCCGGCGGTAGCCCGGAGGCAAGCTGATGGCCGTGTCCAGCCCCGCAGGGGTCTCCGCGAACTCACTCACCTGCTGAG
>MEKI01000086.1:4068-4248 GCA_001766905.1 Acidobacteria bacterium RBG_13_68_16 | reverse complement strand
CGGGTTGTAGTAGAAGTAGATCGGCTCCGTGCCCGTCGCCGTCTTCTGCCGGATCAGGGCATAGGCGTCGTCGGTGAGCTCCTCGAGCGACTGCTCGTCCGGCGTCGCCTCGGTGTCGTCGTAGATCGTGAAGTGATCGATCCTGACCGGCCGGGCCACATTGAAGTTGCCACCCGATCC
>MEKI01000086.1:2843-3778 GCA_001766905.1 Acidobacteria bacterium RBG_13_68_16 | reverse complement strand
ACGACGCGCAGAACCGCTCCGCGGCGCCCGGGACTTCGTTGCCGCCGGGGCGCACGAAGATCCGGTCGTTCGTCTCGCTGACGCTCACGACTCCGTCGGGGCGCTTGCGAGCCATGTAGAGCATCTTCGGGAATGCCTCGAAGCGGTAGGGCTTCTCCCACCTCAGGTACTCCTTGCCCTCCTCGCTGTCCCGTGCCACCAGGCGTCCGTTGATCTCGATGTGGTTGGCTCCCATTCGCTCTCCTCGAGTGATAGGGCCCGGGGTCTGGCGCGCGCCGACCCCGGGCCAGCGGAAACGCTACGTCCGACCGACCAGGGCAAGGTGGGCCGAAGCCACGAGGCCCTCACCCCAGCACGCGGCGATGCGAACCGTCGTCGGCGCGATGACGGCGGTGCCCGACGCACCGAACGTCTTCTCGCTGCCCGTAGAGTCGGAGATGCACGCGAACACGCAGTTGGAGATGATCCCCGTCGTCCCGGTCGCCAGCTCGATGTACCGGGCGGCATCGGGCGACGTGGCGTAGGCGGGCACGTCCACCGTCCCGAAGAGGCAGCGATCCACGATGAGGTTCTTGATGCCGGAGCCTCCCACGTAGATGTCACAGTCGTCGTCGGTGTTCGGGTCGCACGAGAAACGGTTGCCGACGATCTTGACGTGCTGCGGGACGCTGACCGACGTTCCGGGCATGCTGACCCCGGCGCGGCAGTCGATGAACTCGTTGTTGTAGATCGAGACGTACCAGGCCCCGCCGTTCGCGGACCAGTAGATCGCTCCACCGGAGGCAGCGGCGGCCGAGCCCTTGCAGTTCTTGAAGTGGCATCCCGAGATCACGGCGCCGCCGGCATCGGCCGTGGAACCGTTGGCGTTGAGCAGGACACCACCACCAGTGGCCCCGGCGCCGTTGATCGTCAGGTTGTGGATCCCGACGCCGAAG
>MEKI01000086.1:2588-2817 GCA_001766905.1 Acidobacteria bacterium RBG_13_68_16 | reverse complement strand
GGTCGTGGCCCCGATCTTGAGCTGAGGCTGTCCGCCCTGGGCGAGTCCACGCCCGACTCCGATGAGCTGGAGGCCATCCTTGCCGGTGATGGTCAGCGCCTCGGTGTAGCTGTCCGGGTCCGTGTCGCCGGAGGCGGACTCTGCCTCCATCGCACGGATGAACACCCGGTCGCCCTGACCGGATGCGTTGATCGCCGCCTGGATCGTCTTGAAGCTCCGGGACGGCACG
>MEKI01000086.1:1698-2432 GCA_001766905.1 Acidobacteria bacterium RBG_13_68_16 | reverse complement strand
TAAGCCTGTTGGGCCATGGTGTCTCCCTACGCGATGGAAACGGCGACCTTGGTCAGCGTCCCGTCCACCTGGTTCAGGATGACCCACTTGCCGTTCTGCGCCTGAAGCTCGATGCCGTTCGCACCGTTGGCATCGAACGTCAGGGCGGTGTACCCGGAACCAGCTCCGCCGAAGCCGGCCGTCACGGTGACGGTGTGGGCCGCAACGGTGCCGTCGGCGCCGCCGGAGCTCGTGATGGTGAGACGCGCGAAGTCCAGCTCCTTGCCGGGAGAGGCCAGCGTCATGGCCAGCGCGGACGAGCCGACGATGTTGACACGCAGGTCTTCGCCCATCAAGGGCAGCGCGATCGCGCCGGCCACCGCGTACTGGAAGCAGCGGACGACACGCATGGGCGGGATCGAGACGATTCCGCCGGCGGGGGAGTCGCCGAAGTCCGAGGCGTCGCCGTGGGTCACGTTCTCGCCGGAGACGTGCGCCTGCGGCAGCGCGCCGTTCAGCCCGCGAGAGACGGGGACGGTCGTGGACCCGGTGACGTAGCCGAGCCGAACCTGGGCCCAGTCGTCGCCGAGCTTGAGCAGGCGTCCGACGGCGATGGAGGTGGCCGAGGCCACCGTGAGGGATTCCGCCGATGCGGTGATGGCGGCAGACAGCGTAGTCGTTACAAGGGCCATGGGTGTACCTCCTTACCCCTGCACTCGGACGACCCATTCGGGCCGGACCGGCTCGACCCCGGC
>MEKI01000086.1:1344-1655 GCA_001766905.1 Acidobacteria bacterium RBG_13_68_16 | reverse complement strand
TACTGCTCGACGTACCGGATCGAGAAGCCGCCCTTCGTGGATCGGACGGAGCGGGATTCACACCCCGCCGTGGGCTCGTCGAGGTCGGCCATGACCCACGCGATCGCGTCTTCCACGAAGATCAGGCCGGTGGGGGAGGCCGTGGTGTCCAGCGCACCACCACTGGCCGTGCTCCAGACCGTGACCACCGCATCGTTTGCGGGCGACGCGGAGACGGTCTGCAGCGAGCCGGAAGTGATGATCGAGGGCGAGATCGGCAGCGTCGCCGTGGCGCCGCTCGAGTCCGAGGTGTCCGCCGTGACCACGAACTG
>MEKI01000086.1:332-1318 GCA_001766905.1 Acidobacteria bacterium RBG_13_68_16 | reverse complement strand
CCTGCGGGTTCACGCGGTAGACCCCGGCGATGGTGAAGACGTCGCCCTTCTTGAGCGTGGTGGCACCGGAGGCCCAGCCGTTGATGTTGATCGTGGAGCCGGTCTGGTTCGCGCCGTCCACCAGGGGAGTCGAGGCGGTGAACGTGCCGGTCGTGTGCGTGGCACGGTTGGCGTCCTCGTACCACTCCGCGATGTTGAGCGCGGCGCCGCCCACCTTGCCCTTCTTGAAGGCGCCCTCGACGGTTCCGGAGGGGTGGAACAGGGTGAGGAGCGTGTTGCTCAGCACGGCCATCTGGTCCGGGTCGAGGACGGCCTTGCGCATCCCGGGCGATGCCATGTCCGTCAGGATCACGCCTCCGCGGAGGTAGCTCAGCTTGTCCGAGGGCGGCGTGCCGGGCGTGCCGATCGCGTTGTAGACCTTGAAGTAGACGTTCTCGAAGGCGTAGCGGTCAGCGGCGCTCGCCAGCGCCTCCGCGGCCGGCATGACGTACCGGTTCCGGATGTCGTCCAGGTTGAGCGACGCCTCTCGGCTCGAGTACGAGAAGCCGATGTGCTTCTGCGGGCCCAGCGAGATCGGGACCGTGCGGTCCTGGAGGGCCTGGGTGACGAGGAGCGGGCCGTCGCTGACGACGTACCGCTGCGGGAGTCGGGCCTTGACGGTGTCGCCCATCTTCGCCCCAGCCTGACGGTACTGGGGGTCATAGGACTTCGACACCTGCTTGATGAGGATGATCTCGTTGAGGTAGTTGCGCCCGACATCCTTGATCACCCACTCGGGGTTGGCAAGGGTATTCGGCATGGGATGCTCCCAAAGGATGCGTCATTGCCGTGCGGCCACTGGCGGGCCGTTCGGCCTAGCAGACTCAGGAGCGGATGCCAGCAGGAGCGGCGTCCTGAGTGCCCTTTGGGTCCAGCGTCCGGGGCCGGGCGGTATCCCCGAAGCTGAAGTTACGCGCCTAGAGTATACCTCGCTTTGTCAAGCCCCT
>MEKI01000086.1:0-124 GCA_001766905.1 Acidobacteria bacterium RBG_13_68_16 | reverse complement strand
TTCCCGTTGCTCAGCCTCGTCTCGATGCGCCCGATGGCCCGAGCGATCTCACGCGCGTTCGGCATCCGGGTCAACGCCGCCATCTCGTCCGGGTGCTCCGTCAGGTGCAGGAGAAGCTGCGGCA
>MEKI01000085.1:6009-6812 GCA_001766905.1 Acidobacteria bacterium RBG_13_68_16 | reverse complement strand
AGCGTCAGCAGGAAGGCGCGCGTGCTCGTGTGCGGCGCGAAGAACGTGGCGTAGCGGCGCGAGAGCAGCGGGACGCACGCGCGGCCGAACCAGCGCGTGAGCGCGTCGGCGTCGATGTCGAGCTTCTTCGCCCCTGCCCCCACCAACGCGAGAAGCTGCTCGTCGGGGTAGCTGCCGACCGCGGTGTACGCGCCGTCGAGGCCGGCGTCATCGAGGAGCGCGTCCCAGGTGTCCTCGCCGTACGTGTTCGACACGGCCTGCTGGAGCAGATCGAAGACGATCCCTTTCACGGCGACCTCCTGTCGGTGCCACATGTCCGACGTCCACCAAGCACGGCCCTGGTCAGCCGTTCCGACTGGTCCCCCGGGCCAGGCTGAGCGCACACTCATCCCAACGCACTAGCTCCGTCATCATCCCAACGACCGATTCGTCTCCCGCCAGGTCCGCCCCAGCTTGGGTTGTAGCGCACTGTGTCTCCAAGACCACGCATCGGGCAGGCGTCCGGCTCGGACTCTTGCGCGTGGTCGTGGACTTCTCGTCGCTGGATCAAGAGGGAGTAGCAGAATGAGCAGACCCGGGAATCGTACCAAGGCGGCACTGGGCTCGATGGCGTTGCTGCTGGTCGCTGTCGCGGCCGGCTGCGGCGGGGGCAGCACGGCCCCCAACCAATCTCCGACCACTCCGGGCGCGGGCCCGGGCATTGGCACCGTCGGCGCGCATGGCCCGGCGCCCGTGGTGATGGGAACGGCCGGCACGTACGTGATCCTGGCGAAATCCGCGATCTCCAACGTTCCCACGTCCGC
>MEKI01000085.1:5640-5838 GCA_001766905.1 Acidobacteria bacterium RBG_13_68_16 | reverse complement strand
TGGCCGGCAACGCGGTGGTGCAGCGGTAACCGACGCATCGTGACCCTGGGCGGCACCGGTCGCGCTTCTGCCGCCCGTGCGCCGATCAGTTCCAGGGTCGAGCCCCGCCGGCTGACGGAACACTGAGCGGGGCTCGACTTCCGTACCGAGGTCAGAACCGAGAA
The DNA here is from genome assembly GCA_001766905.1 of Acidobacteria bacterium RBG_13_68_16. Lineage (GTDB taxonomy): Bacteria > Acidobacteriota > Thermoanaerobaculia > Thermoanaerobaculales > Thermoanaerobaculaceae > RBG-13-68-16. The sequence goes on along the minus strand of MEKI01000085.1, from coordinate 5,674 downwards.
TCGACGGCTATTCGGTCTGGCATTTCTCGCAGGT
>MEKI01000085.1:4912-5626 GCA_001766905.1 Acidobacteria bacterium RBG_13_68_16 | reverse complement strand
GCATCCGCTCCGGCCGGTGGACCCTGATCATCACCAGCCCCGCGTTCTCGCTGGCCCTGGTCGCGAGCTTCTGCACCAGCTCTTCAATGAGCTGTTGTGCATCCCCCGCCCGCTCCGTGTGCACCTTGAACGTCACCGGTACTGCCCAGTGCTTCTGCTTGGCCATGTTGCCTCCAGGCACTCCCTTGGTGTGGCAACCCGCCGACGGAACGCCGCCGGGGCCACCGGGACGAAAGGTATGCCGGGCGGCAGATACCGCCACCAGCGCCGCACCTCGCTAGAGTGGCGTCGCGCCGCCCGTTCCACATCAAGTACGCCGTGGCGCTGGAGATACGGCCTTCGTTCCCGAACGCGGGACGCTCCGCGCGGGATGACCTCCGGAGCGGGGCGTTTCGTTCGTGGCATGGGCCTGGAAGGCAGCCAACTACGACCCTGGCGCCGGAGATCGCCAGCGCATAGACTGGCACCGAACTGACTTGACGAGAGTCTGAGCGGACCCCGCACCGACGCCTGACACGGAGCCGATCATGATCCGTCACCACATCCTCGCCGTGCTCTTCCTCTCCGTGAGCGCCGCCTCGGGAGCCGCAGCCCAGCAGCAGGAGGCGTGGGCGAACTACGACTTCGTTCGAGGCGACCGCATCATCTTCGCCGACGACTTCGGCCAGGACCGGGTCGGGAACTTCCCGCGCCGGCTGTCTCTGGTGCAGGGGA
>MEKI01000085.1:4422-4759 GCA_001766905.1 Acidobacteria bacterium RBG_13_68_16 | reverse complement strand
TTCACGCGGTGGTGGGGCAGGAAGGGCCGGACGCGATCTGGGAGTACGCGAACTTCGTCCACAGCGACCCCGCGGCCGCCTCCTCGACGATCTGGTGGAACGCCTATGGCGCGGGGGTCGCGGGCGGGCACGGAGCCAGCGCCGAGAAGATGGGCCTCCGGCCGGGAGAGGACGAACCCCTTCTCGACCAGACCGCCCACATCCGAGTGCAGGTGGACGGCGCCTACCTCAAGATGTACGTCAACGAGAACCGGGTCGCCGACATTCCGAACGCCGACTTCGCCCGCTCCAACCGACTCCGGTTCGTGCTCAACTGCCATGCGGAAGAGCCCGACAT
>MEKI01000085.1:4249-4359 GCA_001766905.1 Acidobacteria bacterium RBG_13_68_16 | reverse complement strand
GTGCGACACCTGGTCGACACCTTCCACCTCGAGCCGGCGCGCCTGGTGTCCAGGGGCTATGGCGACACGAGGCCGGCCGCGCCCAACACGACCGGCGAGGGCCGGCAGCA
>MEKI01000085.1:4013-4165 GCA_001766905.1 Acidobacteria bacterium RBG_13_68_16 | reverse complement strand
GTAGTTCCGCATGCCGCTGCGTGAGAGCAGCTCGAGGATGTGGAGCGTGTGCCGGAACTCCACCTGGAAGATCACCGCGAGGTCCCGGTCCTCCCCGAGCAGCGAGAGATGCAGCCCTACCAGGCGACGCAGCTTCTCCTCGGCGGGGGCGC
>MEKI01000085.1:2928-3973 GCA_001766905.1 Acidobacteria bacterium RBG_13_68_16 | reverse complement strand
CACCGGGGGTCTTTCGCCTGAAGTGCCCAGAATGAATAGTAACTCATCTATCACCGTTGGATGCGGCTAGGCCGCACGGCTCCCAGGGCGCAGCGAGGGCCGGCCATTCTCCAGGCTTCGCTTCGACTGGCCCCCCACGGCCCCAACGTGTTGACAGGCCTGGGCGACGTCACTAGGATAGTGAATACTCATTCATATTCGCAAGCCCGGGAGTCCCCCATGAAGCGGCACATTCGCAAGGTCGGTGTCCTCGGGTCCGGGGTGATGGGGAGTGCCCTCGCCGCGCACTTCGCCAACGCTGGCGTCCCCTCGCTGGTGCTCGACATCGTCCCCAAGGACCTCACCGACGGTGAAAGGGCCGCCGGACTCACCCTCGAGGACCGGCCCGTTCGCGATCGCATCGCCACCGATGCGGTGAACGCACTCCTCAAGACCAAGCCCGCCCCGCTGTTCGCGCCGGCCCGCCGGGCCCTGATCGAGACCGGCAATCTCGAGGACGACCTGTTCCGCCTCGCCGACGCCGATTGGGTGGTGGAGGTGGTGAAGGAGGACCTCGCCATCAAGCAGAAGGTCCTGGCCGCCGCCGCTCCGCACCTCGGCCCCGACGCGGTCCTCTCGAGCAACACGTCGGGTCTCTCGCTCTCTCGGATGGCTTCGGTGCTGCCCGAAGCGCTCAAGCCGAGGTTCCTGGGCACCCACTTCTTCAATCCGCCGCGCTACATGAAGCTGGTGGAGGTCGTTCCCACGGCGGACACCGCGCCCGAGGTGGTGGACTTCGTGGACGCGTTCGCCCGCACGCGGCTGGGAAAAGGGATCGTGCCCGCCAAGGACACGCCCGACTTCATCGCCAACCGGGTAGGTGTGCACGCCGTGATGGTCACCCTCCAGGTGATGCGGGAGATGGGCCTGACGGTGGAGGAGGTGGACGCGCTCACCGGGAGCGCCATGGGCCGGCCCAAGACTGCCACCTTCCGGCTCGCGGACCTGGTGGGCCTCGACACCTTCCTCCACGTCGCCGCCAACGTCCTTGAGAACGCGCCGGACG
>MEKI01000085.1:949-2877 GCA_001766905.1 Acidobacteria bacterium RBG_13_68_16 | reverse complement strand
AGAAGGGCCTGCTGGGGCGCAAGAGCGGCGGCGGATTCTACAAGAAGGTGAAGGGCGCCGCCGGGGACACGATCCTCACCCTCGACGTCGACACCCTGGAGTACCGCGAGGGCCGGAAGGCCTCGTTCCCCGAGCTGGAAGCGCTCAAGTCGGTGGACGATCCCGCCGAGCGGCTGAAGAAGCTGCTGTCCGGGAAGGGACGCGCGGCGGAGGCGGCGTGGAAGGTTCTCGCCGCGACGCTGTCGTACGCCTCGCTTCGGATCGGCGAGATCTGCGAAGACGTCTCGGCCGTCGACCGGGCGGTCCGGTGGGGCTTCAACTGGGACCTGGGCCCGTTCGAGATCTGGGACGCGCTGGGGTTCCGCGCCACCACCGAGCGCCTCCAGGCCGACGGGTACCAGCTCGCCGAGTGGGTGAAGGCGCTCTACGGCGCGGGCGGCGAATCGCTGTACGCCCGTGACGACGGCGCGCTCCTGGCGCCGACGGCCAAGCCCGGCGTCCGCGCCAGCGTGCCCGCGGATCCCCGGGTCCACGATTTCGAGCTGCTGCGGCGCGGGAACCGGGAGATCCGGCACAATCCCGGCGCGAGTCTCCTGGACCTGGGCGACGGCGTGCTGTGCCTCGAGTTCCACTCCAAGATGAACGTCATCGGTCAGGACACCATCTCCATGATCATGACGGCCTGCAAGGAAGCCGAAGCCAACGGACAGGCGCTGGTCGTGGCCAATCAGGGGGAGAACTTCAGCGCCGGCGCCAACCTGATGCTCATCCTGATGGAGGCGCAGGAGGGGAACTGGGACGAGCTCGACGCCGTCGTGCGGCAGTTCCAGGCCGCGACCAACCGGCTCGAGCAGTGCGCCGTGCCGGTGGTGACGGTGCCGCACGGCCTCACGCTGGGGGGCGGCTGCGAGGTGACGATGGCGGGGACCGCCGTGCGCGCGGCCGCCGAGTCGTACGTCGGCCTGGTCGAGGTGGGCGCGGGCCTGATCCCCGCGGGGGGCGGCTGCCTGCGGCTGTACCTGCGGAACGTCGCCACGCTCCTCGACCCGTCCGACGTCTATCCCGCGTTCCGCAGGACCTTCGAGACGATCGGCATGGCGAAGGTGGCCACGTCGGCCGAGGAGGCGCGGGACCTCGGCTTCCTCAGGGCGCAGGACACGTGGTCCATGAACGGGGACCACCGGGTCGCCGACGCCAAGGATCTGGCGCTGGCGATGGCGCGCGCGGGGTTCGAGCCGCGCCGGCCCGACCCGGCGATCCCCGTCATGGGCAGGGCGGGGTTCGCGCTCGCCGACTCGGTGCTCTTCAACATGCAGGAGGGCCGCTACATCTCCGAGCACGATCGCAAGGTCGGGCGGGAGCTCGCCCGGATCCTGAGCGGCGGCGACATCCCCGGTCCGACCACCGTATCGGCGCAGCATATGCTCGACCTCGAGCGCGAGGCGTTCCTCCGGTTGTGCGGGGAGCGCAAGACCCTGGAGCGGATGCAGGCGATCCTGAAGACCGGCAAGCCGCTGCGCAACTGACGGAAGGAAGGAGACAGCCATGCGAGACGTGGTGGTAGCCCTGGCGCTTCGGACCCCCGGTGGCCGCGCCAAGCGAGGGACCTTCCGGCAGACGCGTCCCGACGATCTGGGGGCGGCGGTGATCCGCGCGCTCCTCGCGAAGGCGCCGGACCTGGACCCCGCCCGGATCGGCGATCTGGTGTTCGGCTGCGCCATGCCCGAGGGGGAGCAGGGACTCAACGTGGGCCGGAACATGGTGCTGCTCGCCGGGCTGCCGAGCAGTGTGCCCGGCATGACGGTGAACCGGTTCTGTGCCTCGGGGCTGGAGAGCATCAACATCGCGGCCGCCGAGATCGCGCTGGGGCAGGTGGACATCGCGATCGCGGGTGGCGTCGAGTCCATGACGCTGGTGCCGATGGGCGG
>MEKI01000085.1:542-812 GCA_001766905.1 Acidobacteria bacterium RBG_13_68_16 | reverse complement strand
ACATGAAGGCCGTGGCCGCCCAGAACGCCGGGAAGTTCGCCGCCGAGCTGGTACCGGTCACCACGTCGGTGTGCGAGACGGGGCCCGGCGGCAAGCCCGTCGTGAAGGAGGTGGTGGTCGACCGGGACGAGGGTCCGCGCGCCGACACCACGCTCGAGGCGCTGGCGAAGCTCAAGCCGGCGTTCATGGACCGCGGCACGGTCACCGCCGGGAACGCCAGCCAGATGACCGACGGGGCCGCCGCGGTCCTGCTCACCACGCCGCAGATCG
>MEKI01000085.1:168-409 GCA_001766905.1 Acidobacteria bacterium RBG_13_68_16 | reverse complement strand
CGACATGAACGTGATCGAGCTGAACGAGGCGTTCGCGGCGCAGAGCCTGGCGGTGCTCAAGGGCCTGGGGCTGGACGCGCAGGACCCGCGCGTCAACGCCAACGGCGGGGCCATCGCGCTCGGCCACCCGCTCGGCTGCACCGGCGCCAAGCTCACCACGACCGCGCTCCACGAGCTGGGGCGCCGCAAGGGCCGGTACGCGATGGTCACCATGTGCATCGGCACCGGCATGGGTGCCGCG
>MEKI01000085.1:0-93 GCA_001766905.1 Acidobacteria bacterium RBG_13_68_16 | reverse complement strand
GCGGCCAGTTCCTGCTGGACGACACCGCGCCGGCCGACGTCTTCACGCCCGAGGACTTCGACGAGACGCAGCGGATGATCGCGGACACGGTCC
>MEKI01000084.1:34398-39380 GCA_001766905.1 Acidobacteria bacterium RBG_13_68_16 | reverse complement strand
ACCGTGCCGGTGACCTTCCGCGCCATCGGCCATGTGGAGGCGATCGCCACCGTTGCGATCAAGGCCCGCATCGGGGGCGAGCTTCAGAAGGCATGGTTCACGGAGGGGCAGACCGTGTCAAAGGGGGCGACGCTGTTCACCATCGACGCCAGGCAGTACGAGGCCGCCCTCCGCCTGGCGGAGGCACAACTCGCCAAGGACAAGGCGCTCCTCGTGAAGGCGGAGTCCGACATCCAGAGGTACGAGGGCCTGGTGAAGCAGGACTTCGTGACCAAGGAGCAGTACGACCAGATCGTCGCCACCGCGGCCGCCCTGCGCGCGGCCGTCCAAGCCGACCAGGCGAGCGTCGACAACGCGACGCTCCAGGTGGCTTACTGCACGATCAACGCACCGATCGAGGGCCGTACCGGCAACCTCGACGTCAAGGTGGGCAACCTCGTCAAGGCCGACGACAGCACTCCTCTCGTGACCATCAACCAGATGCGACCGATCTTCGCGAGCTTCTCCGTTCCGGCCCAACTCCTGCCGCAGGTCACCAAGCACGACGGGAACCGGATCACCGTGACGGCCAGCCTGCCGCAGAACCCCGGCCCGCCAGAGGAGGGCACCCTCACCTTCGTGGACAACGCGGTGGACACCGCCACCGGCACAATCCTCCTCAAGGCGAGCTTCGCAAACAAGGACGAGAGACTGTGGCCGGGACAATTTGTCGACATCGTCGTGACGCTGGGCGAAGAGCCGAACCGGATCGTTGCCCCAGCGCCCGCCGTGCAGACGAGCCAGCAGGGCCAGTACGTATTCGTCGTCAAGGACGACCAGACCGTCGAGTTGCGCACCGTCAAGGTCGATCGCATGGATGAGATGGAGGCGGTGATCGACAAAGGGTTGACCGGTGGTGAGACCGTCGTGACCGACGGCCAGCTTCGCCTGGTCCCGGGGGCGAAGGTCGAGATCAAGAGTGGGCTCGGAGGCACGGAGAAACGGCCATGAACTTCTCCGAGCTCTTCATCCGCCGGCCCGTGATGACCACCGTCGTGATGGCGGCCATCCTGATCTTCGGGGCCATGGCGTACCGCTTGCTGCCGGTGTCCGACCTGCCCAACGTGGACTTCCCGACGATCTCGGTGTCCGCCTCCCTGCCCGGGGCCAACCCCGATACCATGGCCGCCTCGGTGGCGACCCCGCTCGAGAAAGAGTTCTCGACCATCGCCGGGGTTGACTCGATGACGTCGTCGAGCGGCCTCGGGAGTATGAACATCACACTGCAGTTCGCCCTCGATCGCGACATCGACGCGGCCGCACAGGACGTTCAGGCCGCGATCGCCCGCACCAGTCGGCAGCTCCCGCCCGACATGCCGTTCCCACCAACCTACCGCAAGGTCAACCCAGCCGACCAGCCGATCCTGTTCATCTCCCTGACCTCGCCGAGCCTGCCGCTGTACGAGCTCGACGAGTACGGCGAGACCATGATCGCGCAGCGCATCTCCATGCTTTCCGGCATCGCCCAGGTGAACGTTTACGGGGGACAGAAGTACGCGGTGCGCATCCAGGTGGACCCCCGGCAGCTCGCGACCCGTGGCATAGGCTTCGACGACGTCATGCAGGCGGTCAGGAACAACAACGTGAATCTCCCGACCGGGATCCTCTGGGGGCCGGAGAAGTCGTACACCATCCAGACCGCGGGCCAGCTCACCAGCGCCGGGGCCTATCGCCCAATCGTGGTGGCCTATCGTGACGGGAAGCCTGTACGCCTGGAGGAGCTCGCGGGCGTCTGGGACAGCGTGGAGAACAACAAGACCGCCGCCTGGTTCGTTGACCAGCGCTCGATCATGCTCGCAATTCAAAAGCAGCCGGGCACAAACACCGTTGCGGTGGCGCGGTCGGTTCGCGAGCTTCTGCCGACCTTCGAGCAGCACCTTCCCGCCAGCGTGTCGATGCACATCGTGTTCGACCGCTCAGAGTCCATCCGCGACTCGGTCCACGACGTCAAGGTCACGCTGCTCGTCACGTTGACCCTCGTGGTGCTCGTGATCTTCCTCTTCCTTCGCAACCTCTCGGCGACCGCCATCCCGTCACTCGCGATGCCGATGTCCATCGTCGGCACCTTTGCGGTCATGTACCTGCTCGACTACAGCGTCGACAACCTTTCCCTGATGGCGCTCACGCTCTCGGTCGGCTTCGTCGTGGACGACGCCATCGTGATGCTGGAGAACATCTTTCGTCATATGGAGATGGGCAAGAAGCCTTTCCAGGCTGCCCTCGACGGTTCGCGGGAGATCGGCTTCACCATCGTTTCGATGACTCTTTCCCTCGCCGCCGTCTTCCTGCCGGTGCTGTTCATGGGCGGGATCGTCGGCCGGTTGTTCCGGGAGTTCGCCGTCACCATCGGGGTGGCGGTGCTGATCTCCGGGTTCATCTCGCTGACGCTCACCCCGATGCTCGCGAGCCGTTTTCTTCGCCCACCCCGCGAGGTCGAGCACCACGCCCTCTACAACTTCTTCGAGCGCGCCTTCAACGGCCTGCTTAACGGCTACAAGGCGGGGTTGTCCTGGTCGCTGGCGCACCGCCGCACGATGATGGCCATCACCGCCGCGATCACGATCCTGATGGGCTTCCTCTTCGCCTGGGTCCCAAAGGGTTTCATCCCATCGCAGGACGTCGGGATGCTCTCCGGCCAGACCGAGGCCGTTGAGGGGATCTCATTCGACTCGATGGCACGCCACCAACAGGCAATCGCCGATATTCTCAAGAAAGATCCCAACATCGAGGTGTTCGGCTCCTCAGCCGGCGGGCGCGGCGGCGGTACCTCCAACTCCGGCTTCCTGTTCATCCGGCTCAAGCCCCGCAACCAGCGGGCACTGAGCGCAGACGAGGTCGTCGAGGAGTTGCGGCCAAAGCTCGCAGCCGTTCCGGGCGTGCGCACCTACGTTCAGAGCCCACCGTCCATCCAGGTCGGCGGCCGCCAGAGCCGTGCCCTCTACCAGTTGACCCTCTTCAGCCCTTCCACCGAAGACCTGTACCGCTACGCGCCGGAACTCGAGGCGAAGATGCGCGCCAACCCCCTCTTGCAGGACGTGAACACCGACCTCCTGCTCAAGAACCCGCAGATCAACGTCGAGATCCAGCGGGACAGGGCGGCAGCCCTTGGGGTCACTGCTCAGCAGATCGAGGACACGCTCTACACGGCGTATGGCACCCGGCAGATCTCCACGATCTTTGCGCCGCAGAACTCCTATATGGTGATCATGGAGGCCAAGCCCGAGTTCCAAACCGACATGAAAGACCTGTCGCTCCTCTACGTGCGCTCGACGAACGGCCAACTCGTGCCGCTCGACTCCCTGGTGAAGCTGACGCCCGGCATCGGCCCGCTCACCGTGAACCACTCGGGGCAACTCCCCTCGGTCACGCTCTCCTTCAACCTGAAGCCGGGGGTCGCACTGGGCCAGGCGACCGCACAGGTCGAGAGGCTCGCCAAGCTGACGCTACCCGCCTCGATCTCGAACGCCTTCCAGGGCACGGCACAGGCGTTCCAGTCCTCGATGCAGGGGCTCGGCCTGCTGCTCGTCCTCGCCGTCCTCGTGATCTACATGGTGCTCGCCATTCTGTACGAGAGCTTCATCCACCCGTTCACGATCCTCTCGGCGCTGCCGCTGGCGGGCGCCGGTGCGCTGGCGACGCTTGCCCTGTTCAAGAGCGACCTCAACATCTACGCCTTTGTGGGCATCATCATGCTGGTGGGCCTCGTCAAGAAGAACGGCATCATCATGATCGACTTCGCCATCGAAGCGCAGAAGGCGGGGAAGTCGCCGATGGATGCCATCTACGAGGCGTGCGTCGTGCGTTTCCGCCCGATCATGATGACGACGATGGCCGCACTCTTCGGTACGCTGCCCATCGCCCTCGGGTGGGGTGCCGGCGCCGAGGCGCGGCGCCCGCTGGGGTTGGCGGTCGTCGGGGGACTGGTGGTCTCGCAGTCGCTGACCCTGTTCGTGACGCCCGTCGTCTACACGTACATGGAGAGCGTGCAGACCAGGCTCGGCACGTGGCTGTGGTTTTTGGGCGGCCGAACCAAGCGGCCAGCCGAGGCGGCGTAGGCCGTTTCGACCTCGACGACAGGCGGACGAGGACGCGGCCTGCGTCGCGTCTCGGAAGCTCCCTTAGGCAGTTCCGACGCCGGTGGCGCGCAGACGTACGACCGTTGTGTGCGCAAGGCGCAGGGGCTCGGGGATGCGAAACCGGCTCGCCGCCAGAACGCAACCGCACGCACGCACCAGCGTGATCCGGTGCCCCACGGACACGAAGACTGGCCGAACGCCAGCCCGGGTGCGCAGCGCCATCCCGATCACCTCGCCGCGGTCCACCAGCGCCACGCGGGCGCCACGCTCCGCCCCAAGTTCCGAGAAGGCACCCACCAGCACGCTCTTGGCGCACCCGGCGGTCGGCAGGTCGAGGGCCAGCCCGGCGAGGCACGCGAGGCCGCAGCGGCGAGGGTGCGCGCGCCCGTGGCCGTCCACGAGCACCAGGTGGGGTCGCCGGCCCAGCTTCGCGAACGCCGCCAGTACAGCTGGCAGCTCCCGCCAGGCGAGAAAACCGGGGACGTAGGGGAAGCGCGTCTCGGTCGAGGCCGTCGCCGTCTCGATGACCCGATCGCTCTCGACATCCCAGAGGGTGACGCCGGCGTGCACGTGACCTCCGCCGGGATGGTAGGCCGCGTCCACTCCCGCGATGAGTCTGACCGCTCCGGGCACGTCTTCCTCCCGCACCAGCCCGGCGAGGCCCTCCTGCAGCGCGCGCGCCTCGGACAGGGTGAGAGCTTCGAAGTCGGTCGGGAGCGAGGGGATGTGCACGCTGTCGCTCCACCGCCGCGCGCGTCTGCGAACCTGGATCACTCTGCGGTGCGTACCGGCAGCACGGTCCAGGGGTCCTGCGAGGCGCGGTCCACGACCGCACCCACCATCGCGACGGCCCCGCTCGTGGTGAAG
>MEKI01000084.1:0-34381 GCA_001766905.1 Acidobacteria bacterium RBG_13_68_16 | reverse complement strand
AAAGGTAGCCCGCGAACAGCGGCGGGTGCCCGCAGCGAAACGGATCCCAGATCAGCCCGGGGAGCTGGTGGACGCCCCCCGGGCCGGCCAGGTCCGCTCCAGCGAGCGCCTGAACGTCCTGGCCGAGGCCGGACAGCACCCCGCCAACATCACCCACCCCCCGGTCGTTGATGACACGGCTCGAGATCCGGATCGGTCCGTCCGCATCGAACGCGAGCCCCCCGAGCACCGCGTCAGGGCAACCGAGGTCCAGGCTCAGCTCGCTCGCCGTCAGCATTACCGTCCTGTACGGCGGCACGTCGCGGGCGGCGGGCACCGGCGGGAGGCAGGGAACGGTGGTCCTGACGGTGCCGGGGATGACCTGCGGGCCGCCCACCCGGACCGTCGCCGGCCCCGGGTTGGTCAGGAACACCTCGGAGGACCACCGGTTGCCGTCCTTGCCCGGCCAGCGCAGCGCGAACACCGGCAGCACCAACTCCCCGGCCGTCGCAACCCCGGCCAGACACATGGTGATGAATGAGATCGCAAGCCTCGTACGCATCGGACACCCTCCCTCGGACGCCTCACCCCACCAATCTGGTGCGCCTGCCCGTGGAGATGCAAGTAACCGAGGGGAGATTCCCCGGGGGAGCCGCTCGGTTCGTTCCCGGGGGCTGCGGCCGGTACGACGGCGCGAGGAAACCAGGCCGGCCGGAACCCCGCGCCGCTGAACGACGCAGCGCCGGGCGAGCCACCACCCTGAGGCTCGACCTAACCTACTGCAGCTTCTTCAGCAACCTCTCCGCCTGCGCCTTGACCCAGGGGTGCTCCGGGGTCCAGCGCGGGTCCGGTGTCATGCCGACGATCTCCCTGAGTTGCTGGATCGCGTCGGCCTTCCTCCCTTCGGAGCGGTAGGTCTCGGCGAGGTAGAGCCGCGTGAGGGCGTTGGTGGGCGCGCCGGCGAGCGACTTCTCGAGGTAGGCGACGGATTTCTTTTTGTCGCCCCCCTTGAAGAACGGCAGCTTGTAGTACATCCGCCCCAGCACCCGGTCCGGTCCCCACCCCTCGACCGCGGGGTCGTTCTCCAGACAGGTCTGCATCTCCTGCTTGATCACAGGGACCAGGCTCAACGACTTGAAGATCCCCTTGGCCTCGCCGTACACGCCGTAGAGGACGCCGAGCCAGAAGTGCCCCTCGACGCCCTTGGGCAAGAGCGTTACCGCCTCCTTTGCCAGGGTGATCCCGCGGTCGAAGATGGCCATCTTCTCGGTGTCCGGCGCGTCGGTGCGCACGTAGGTTCCGTAGAAGTACGCGGCACGGGCACCCTCCCAACGCGCCTGGTAGGAGGCCGGGTCCTCGGTCGCTGCTCTCTGGAACAGGTCCACCGCGGCCTTGGCCTGGGTGGCCTCGGCACGCGCCTCGTACGCGGAGCGCGCCTCCTCAAAAGCACCCATCGGGGACATCGGCTGCGCCAGCCCCCCCGCGCCCGCCAGAACGCACGGCGCCACCACCCACGTGAGAATGCTCGCTCTCATGATCGGGCTCCTCGCCGCAAGTCTAGCAGGGGGCGGCGGCCACCTCCGCTAGAATCGTGGCGGAGGCAGCCATGGAGTTTGGCATCCTGGGCCTGGAGCTGTCTGGGAAGACCACGCTGTTCTCCCTGCTCACCGGTCATCACGTCGCCGCCGTGCACGGCAAGCGCGAGGCGCACGTCGGCGTCGCGCACGTGCCGGATGCAAGGCTCGAGCGTCTGGCGGCGTTATTCGCGCCGCGCAAGGCCGTCGCCGCGATAGTGCGCTTCGTCGATGTGCCGGGCATCGTCAAGGGCGGGTCGGCGAGCCTCAACATCCCTGAGCTCCGAACCATGGACGGGCTGGCCGCCATCGTGCGCGGATTCGTGTCCCCGATTGTGCCCCACCCCGAGGAGAGCATCGACCCGGCCCGCGACGTCGAGCTGCTCGAGACCGAGTTGCTCCTCGCCGATCTCGCTGTCATCGAGAACCGCCTGCACCGCCTCGAGGGTGAGTTCAGGAAGCACAGGACGCCTGAGTTGGAGGCGGAGCGTGCGGCCCTCGAGCGCTGCCGGCTCGCCCTCGACGCCGGCACGCCGCTGCGCCAGGCCGCCCTCTCGGCGGAGGACCGAGGACACCTCAGGGGTTTCGGTTTTCTGTCGCTCAAACCTCTCCTCATCGTGCTCAACGTCGGCGAGGAGAGTACCTCCGACCTCGCTGACGCGCTGGTCGGCTCGGGCTTGGACCGCTGGCGTGGCAGGCCCGGTGTGGCGGCGAGCGCGGTGTGCGCGAACCTCGAGCAGGAGATCTCGTTGCTCGCCCCCGCCGACCAGGCGGCCTTCCTCGCCGACCTCGGCCTGCCTGACCGAGCGCTCGACCGACTGCTGCGCGCCGCCTACGAGCTGCTCGGGCTGGTCTCGTTCTTCACGGTCGGCGACCAGGAGGTCCGTGCCTGGTCGATCCCGGACGGCACCCACGCGGTCAAGGCGGCTGGGGTCATCCACACCGACATGGAGCGGGGATTCATCCGCGCCGAGGTCACGCCGTGGCAAGCGCTCGTCGAGGCGGGTACGTTCGCCGCGTGCCGTGCGCACGGCACGCTGCGCTTGGAGGGCAAGGACTACGCCGTCCGGGACGGTGACGTGATCACGTTCCGCTTCAGCGTCTAGGGTCGCGGGGTCGGGGTCGCTGGAGGGTTCAGGACCAGCCCCCCCGGTACCGTCACGGGCTGGGGCGTCGGCGGGCGCCGCCTGGCCACGGGTTGCGCTTGTGGTGTCGGCTGCGGTTGTTCGGTCGGCTGGACCTGCGGTTCCGGTGACGCCTGGGGGGCCGGTTCGACCACCAGGGTCCCCGCCAGCGCCGCGCGGACCTGCATCATCTGGCGCACCGCCGCGGGATCGATCGGCGTGACCTTGAGCGTCGAGGCGACGACCCTCTCCCGGTAGTACCTGAGCCCCGCCTCCGCTTGCAGCTGCGAGTCGTAGACGAGAGGGTTGACGTCTGGATTGGCGAGGTCGGGTGCGTGCCGGTACGCCCTCACGTAGTCCTTGATCGCGGCGTCGCGCGAGCCGCATCGCTCTTCCGCCAGGGCGAGCATAAAGCGGGCCTCGGCGTATCCGGGGCGCACCTTCAGCGTTCTCTTGTAGTACCGCAACGCCTTGTGGTCGTGTCCCTGGCGCTGCAGCACCAACCCCAGGCGGTAGGCTGCCTCGTAGTTCCCCTCGTCGAGTTTGAGGGCCTCCCGAAGGTAGTGTTCGGCGTCCTTCGGAAAACCCTTTTCGAGGATCAGTACGCCCAGGTTCGCGAGGTCCGTGGAGGTCGCCTTCCCGGCCTGCTCGAGTGCCATGTAGTTCATGATTGCCCGGTCATTCGGTTGGTCAGGCGAGAGGAATCGTTCAAACACCATCCCCGACGCCAGGGTCGCCAGCGTCAGGACCAGCACCCCCGGAAGCAAACGCCTCATTCCCGCCTCCCGCGACGAACCCGTGCACGGACCCGAACCTGCGCCCCGTCCTCCACCACCTCGAACCCTTCCACCACCGACCCCCGCTCCTCGAGCTGGCGCTTCTGCTGCTCCAGTGTCCGCCGAAAGTTGTCGAAACCCAACCCAGCGTCCTTGCCTGACTTCCTGAGGGCATCCACGTACCGGGTGAAGACGCCCTGGTACTCGTCGCCGTCCCCTCCTACGTGGGTGGGGCCGGGAACGTTGGGCGGACGAGCCGCCCCGGCGGCTCCGGTGCGCGCTTCCTCGCGCTCGCGTATCTGACGCTGCCACAGTTGGTTATATGTAGCGAAGCGGTGCAGTAGCTGCTCCATCCGGAACTGGTCGGCCGAGGTGCGGCCCTCGTAGCGGCTCACCTCCCGCAGCTGCCGCTCCAGCGCGGTCCGTTCGCGCTCCGGGGGCGTCGGCACCTGGTGGTCCCGGGCGAAGAAGCGCTCCCACTTCCGCGCCAGCTCCTCCAGCCTGCGGTCCAGCTGACCGACAAGGTCCCCGTTGCTCACGGCTGCAAGGATACACAACCCGTCCGCTTTCCATGCCATCCCCGTACGCGGTGAGGGTAGAATCCCGCGATGGCCAACCCTCTCGCAGGGCTCCCCGCCGTTCATCGCCTCCTGGCCGAGGAGCACCTACGGCAGGCGCGCGAGCGCTATGGCGCAGCGACCGTGCGGGCAGCGGTGCGCGAGGTCCTGGCGGAGGCCAGGCGGCGTGTGGCGCAGGGGGAGCCGACGCCCGCGTCGCCTGCCCTGGTGGCGGAGGCGAGGGCGCTGCTGGCCCGTCGCGAGTCGGCCGCCTACCCCGGGGTCCTCAACGCCACCGGTGTCCTGATCCACACCAACCTGGGGCGCGCGCCGCGCCTCCCCGCCGACGTGTCAGGTTACCTGGCCCTCGAGTACGACCTGGACGCAGGCGCCCGGGGCGAGAGGCTTGCCCCAGTCGTGGGGCGTCTGACTCGCTACTTTGGTGCCGAGGCCGCCACGGTCGTCACCAACAACGCGGCGGCGCTGGTGCTGCTGCTCGCCGCCCATGCCCCTGGCCGCGAGGTGATCGTCTCGCGTGGGGAACTCATCGAGATCGGCGGCTCGTTCCGGCTGCCCGAGATCATGGCCGCGGCCGGCGCCCGGCTGGTGGAGGTCGGGTGCACCAACCGCACCCGCACCGAGGACTACGCGCGTGCCGTGGGTGGCGACACGGCAGGAATCCTAGTCGTTCACCGCTCCAACTTCCACCTCCAGGGGTTCGTCGCCACCCCCGAGCTCCGCGATCTCGTCGAGCTGGCGCACGCCCGCGGGGTGCCGCTCTGGGTGGACGAGGGCTCGGGGTGCCACCTTGACCTTTCGCGCTACGGTCTCCGCCGCGAGCCCACCGTGCAGGAGATCCTGGCACTCGGTGCGGATGCGGTGCTGTTCTCCGGCGACAAGCTGCTTGCAGGACCGCAGGCTGGTGTGATGCTGGGAAACCGTACGACCATCGCCCCCCTGCGCCGCCACCCCCTTCGGCGGGCGCTGCGCCCGGACAAGAGCGCCCTCGTCACCCTGGCCATTACTCTCGATGCCTACCTGGCGGACCGGCCAGAGACGGTGCCGCTCTACCGGCTGCTCGCACTCCC
This sequence comes from Acidobacteria bacterium RBG_13_68_16, assembly GCA_001766905.1. Lineage (GTDB taxonomy): Bacteria > Acidobacteriota > Thermoanaerobaculia > Thermoanaerobaculales > Thermoanaerobaculaceae > RBG-13-68-16. The sequence goes on along the minus strand of MEKI01000084.1, from coordinate 29,283 downwards.
GGAGTCCGAGCTGCGGACCCGCGCGCGGCGCTTGGCCCGCGGCCTGAATGCGGCCGGGGTCCCGGCTGAGGTGGTGGCCACCCGGGCGGTGCTCGGCGGCGGAACCACCCCGGATCAGACACTCCCTTCGTGGGGCATCGCGCTCGCGGGCGGCGACGCCACTGCGGCCAGACTGCGGAGAGCGACGCCTCCGGTTATCGGGCGCGTCGAGGAGGGCAGGGTAATGCTTGACCTGCGCGCGGTGCCCCCGGAGCACGACCGCCACCTGCGGCGCGCGCTGCTCGAGGCGCTTCGGAGCTAGCGGCTACAACTGGGCCACGGAGACGCCCAGGAACGCGGCCAGCTCCCCGGTGTCTCCCCCCGCGAGGCGCACGGCCAGGCGCCGGGCGGCCCCCTCCGTTAGACCCTCACGACACTCTGCCGGATCGAGCCCCAGCTCGGCAACCCCCACCGCGCGGCCCTCCGCCAGGATTACAACTCGCTCCAGCAGGTTGGCGAGCTCGCGCACGTTTCCGGGCCAAGGTGCGAGCACGAGCGCCCCCATCGCCGCCGGCCGCAGCGCCGGCACCGGGACCCCGTGGCGGGCACCCGCGCGCGTCAATAGGTGGAGGGTCAGCGCCGGGATGTCCTCGCGGCGCTCGATGAGGGCCGGCAGTTGAATCGGGAAGACGTTCAGGCGGTGGAAGAGGTCGCGGCGAAACGAGCCTCCGATGACCGCTTCCTCGAGGTTGCGGTTGGACGCGGCCACGACCCGCACGTCCACGACGATCTCACCTTCACCGCCAAGGCGGGTGATGTGGTGCTCCTCGAGCGCGCGCAGGAGCTTGGCCTGCGTCGAGAGGGGGACCTCCCCGACCTCGTCGAGGAAGAGGGTACCGGCGTGGGCCTGCTCGAAGCGCCCGATGTGGCGGGTGTTAGCGCCGGTGAACGCGCCGCGTTCGTGGCCGAACAGCTCCGACTCCACCAGGCTCTCGGGCACCGCCGCGCAGTTGAAGGCCACACAGGGTCCATTCCGCCGCCGCGACAGCTGGTGGAGGGCGCGCGCGAAAAGTTCCTTCCCGCTTCCCGAGGCTCCGAGCAGAAGCACCGCCGCGTCGGTCGGCGCCACGCGGCGGAGCGCGGTCACCGCGCCGACGAACGCCGGGGCGGTGCCCACCAACTCGGGGAGCCCCTCGCCAGTCGGCGGGACCTCGAGCAGGGTGCGCCGCGGCTCGCAGGCCGCGCGCAGACCCTCCAGAACGCGCTCCATGTCGAGGGGCTTGGGGAAGTAGTCCCGCGCCCCCTGCTTGAGCGCCGTCACCGCCGTCTCCACCGTGGCGTACCCGGTGATCAGGAATACCGGGAGCAGGGGATCTACGGTTCGGGCGGTGTGCAGCACCGCCAGACCGTCCATCCCCGGGAGCTTGAGGTCGGTGAGCACCGCCAGGTATGGACCGCCCTCCCGGAGACGCTGGACCGCGGTGTCGCCCCGCAGCACCAGCTCGACCTCGTATCCCTCGGTGCGCAGCGTCTCGGCCAGCATCTCCCCCAGGCTGCGACGGTCCTCCACCACGAGGAGCGGCGCGCTCAAGCGACCCCCTGACGGGGCAACCACACCAGGAACCGCGAGCCACCCCCGGGCCGCGCTTCGTGGACAACATCGCCCCCGTGCAGGCGCGCGAAGCGCCGCGCGAGGGCAAGGCCGAGACCGCCCGATGCTTTGCTGGAGGCGAACGGCAGAAACAGCCTGCCCCGCAGCTCCTCGCTCACCCCGGGTCCGTCGTCGTCGACGACGATACGGGCCAGGCCGGGCGGACCCTCAACTCGCGCCGACACGGAGCCGCCTTGGTGCGCCACCGCCTCGGCTGCGTTGCGCAGCAGGTTCTCCACGACCACGCCCAGCGCCAGCGCGTCGCCGACAGTGGTGACCGGCACACCCTCCACGCCGAGGGTGATATCGGGAAACGCCGTGCGCACCTTGCGCGCCGCTTCTTCGACGAGAGCCAGCAGCTCGACCGGCTCGCGCCGCAGCTCGCGCGGTTGGGCAAACCGCAGAAAACGGTCCAGCAGTTCGGCCAGGCCCTCCGCCTCGTCGTTGATGGCGGCCACAAAACGGGCCCGATCCTCGCGTACTGCGTCGGGGAGCAGCCGCAGGTAGCCGCGCATCGTGGCGAGGGCGTTGCGCAGCTCGTGGGTCATCCCCGCCGCCAGCTCGCCGAGCGCCGCCATCTGCTCGCGCTCCGCGAGGGCCCGCTCGAGCGCCTCCACGGCGGTGCGGTCGGTGAGGAAAAGGACCTCGCCCTGGGTTGCTCCGCTGTCGGCCAGCAAGGCGAGCCGCCGTGCCTCCATCACCCGCTCCCCCAAACGCCTGCTCTGCTCACCCCCGGCCAGCGTCACCGGGAGCGCTGCCCCGACAACCAGGGCCGGGACGAGTTCGACCGCCGCGGTGTTGGCGGCCCGCACGATGCCCCCGGGGTCGGTGATCACCACGCCGGCGGCGGACCCGCGCGTCAGCACCTCCGCCAGCACCTCCAGCTCGTCGGCACGCCGGCGCAACGCCGCCTCCGAGACCTCGAGGCGCCGGACGGTGTCGCGGAAAGTCTCCACCAGGAAGTGGTCCTCGGCCTCGTCGCCGGGCCTTCGGGTGATCCGCGCCGCCTCGGCCAGCAGCTCGCGGTAGGGGGCGAGCACGCGGGCGATCAGCGCCCAGGCGAGCAGACCCCCGCCTACCGCCACGACCAGCGAGAGGGCCGCCCCCACGTCTCGCAGGCGCCCCATGGTGCCGGCGCCTGAGACTGGCACCACCGTTCGCACCACGCGGCCGTCGGCCAGCGGCTGGTAGGCGACAAACACCCGTCCACCCCCGCCGGCGAGCGATCCTTTCACCTGCTGCCCGGCCCGCTCCCACTCCTCACGCGACGCCCACGGCCACCACGCCGGCTCGGATGGGCCCGCCTGACCCAGGGTCTCCACGACCCTGCCATCAAACAGGACCGCCACACCCCAGCCCTCCTGCCGGAGCGCCGCTGAGAAGCGTGCCGACTCGCCGCGTGCGATGCGGGAGGCCACCATGCGCGCGGAGGCAATGGAAGCGCGCCGGGCCTCGTCCTCGACCAACCGCGCCACGGCCAGCATCCCGACCATCTCCACGACGACCATTCCCACCAGCATCAGGAGAGCGGCCCCGATCAGCAGCTGCGCTTCACGGAAGCGACGTGAGGGCAGGCGGCTGGTCACGGACGCACCCACCCCAGCAGCACGAGGAGAGTTCCTCCGGCGAAGAGCACGACCGTCGCGGCGCCCGCGAGGAACGTGCCGAACGGCAACTCGGTGTCCCTTCTTCCCTTGCCGAGCGTGATCAGCGTCAAGCCGAGGAGCGCACCGGCGGTGGCCGCCAGGCCAAGGGTGAGGAGGACGCCGCGCCAGCCCAGGAACGCCCCGATCATGGCCAGCAGCTTGACATCGCCGAGGCCCATCCCCTCGACGCCCCGCAGCCAGCGGTAGACGACGATCACCGCGTACGGTACCGCCGCACCGACCAGCGCCCCGACAAGCGAGTCGAGGAGCGGCACGAACCCCCCTGCCAGCGAGCCGCCGAGACCCAGGGCGATCCCGGGCAGCGTCAGCACGTCCGGGAGCAGGTGGTGCTCCAGGTCGATGAACGCCAGCGGCAGCAGCAGCATCACGAGCAGCATTGCCTCCAGGCCCAGCAACGTCAAGCCGAACCGCGCGACCACCGCGACGGCAAGGAAGCCGGTCGCGAGCTCCACGAGCGGGTAGCGTGGCGAGATAGCCGCCCGACAGGTCCGGCAGCGCGCGCCGAGCAGCAGGTACGACCACACCGGGACGTTGTCGAACCACCGCACCGCCGCCCCGCACGCCGGGCAGTGGGAGCCGGGCCGCACCAGCGACATTCCGCGCGGCAGGCGGTAAATCACCACATTCAGAAAGCTCCCGAGAACCAGCCCGTAGGCGGCCGTGACGGCTATCGCAAACCAGCCTGGCATGCCAGCTCCCGGTACAGCTCCTCCTGGTGCCTCACCATCGCCTCCCGCCCGAACTCCTCCAGACCGCTCGCCGCGCCCACCGATAGCCGAGACCGCAGCCCATCGTCGGCGAGGATCTCCGCGACGCGCTCCACCACACCGGCGACGTCATCGGGCGCGAGGAGGAAACCGTTCTCCCCGTCGCGCACGACCTCCGGTACCCCATCCACCGCCATCGCCACCACCGGAACCCCGGCCGCCAGCGCTTCCACTATCACCCGCGGAAGTCCCTCGAAGCGGGAGGTAAGCGTTACGACGGTGGCGGCGTCGTAGATCGCCGGCACGTCCCGCCTCCACCCCGGAAGGTGGAGGCGGCGCTCGAGGCCGGCCTGGCGCCGGAGGCGCTCCAGCCGCCGCCGCAGCGTGCCCTCTCCGGCCAGCAGGAAGTGCGCGGCGGGGAATCGGGGCGCCAGACGCGCCGCGACCTCGACGAAGCGCTCCGGCGCCTTCTGCGGCTTGAAGCACGCGATCTGCACCACCAGCGGAGCACCGACCGGGATACCGAGTTCCTCCCTCAGCGCACCGCCGCCCCGGTGTCCAGCGAACGACTCCAGGTCGACCCCGGAACGGATCACACGCGCGCGCGAGGCAGGGAAAAGCCCCAGTCGAACGCCATCCTCGAGGTTACGTCGCGACACCGCGACGAACGCTGTCGTCCAGCGCGAAGCCAGCCGCTCGGCGGCGAGGAACGCGATGCGCACCGGCAGGGGTTGATGCGGCCCGAAGCCGAAGCCGTGGATCGAGTGGATCACGACCGGCACGCCCTCACGACGGGCCGCCAGGCGCCCGAGGATCCCGGCCTTGGAGGAGTGGGTGTGCACGATCTCCGGCCGGAAGCTGCGGATTGCACGCCGAAGCTCGAAGAGCGCCCGAACGTCGGCCAGCGGCCGCACCTCGCGCCGCAGGTGGCGCAGCTCGAAGAGGTCGGCATCGGGTAGCGCTCGCGCTTCCGCGAGCAGCTCGCCCTCGTCGGCACACGCAAGGGCGACGGCGAACTCGCCCCGGTCGAGTGAGGCCACGGTGTCGACGGTGTTGCGCTGGGCCCCGCCCAGCTCCAGCATCGTGATTGCGTGCATCACCCGCAGCGGCTTCACGGCGCCATCCGCTTAGCCACCGCTGCTCCGTCCCAGAGGGCGTCCTCCATCGTGGAGTACTTCCACTCCGCCCAACGGCCCGAGAGCATCACGCCGGCGGCACGGTAGTGATCGCGAAGCGCCGCGACTCGGCCCGGCCGGGCTGAGTCGAAGATCACGTAGGCCGGGTCGAGGGTGACCTGCTCCACGACCTCCACGTCCGAACGGTCCCGCAACAGCCCGAGCTCTGAAAGTCCCGTGAAGCAGCGCTGGGCCAGGTCCGCGGGGGGCGTGACGCCGGTGGGCACGCTCACCTCCACCGACAGCGTGTGGCATCCGGCCGGCGCCACCTCGCCGTGGTTGGAGGGGATACCCACGCGGTAGAACGGGAACCTCTCCTCGGGCACGTACAGCCAATGCTCCCTCCGAGGTGCGGGCCCCCGCACGCCCAGGTTCAGGTTGACGACCCCGACCGCGCGCAGCCCCGCCGCCGCGGAGCAAAGCTCGGCGGGCAGGTCTACTGTCATCGCGGACAGGCGTGATAGCGGCACGGTGGCCACGAGGGTGTCCCAACCCATCCTCTCCCCGGTGTCCAGCACGAGCTCGCGCTCGCCCAGGTGCACAGCGCGCACACCGGTCGCCAGGCGCAGGTCCGGCAGCCTCGCGGCCAAGGTATCCGCCAGCAGCTGGATCCCGCCCTGACGAGGGTAGAGAAATGTGGCGTTGTAGCCCACCGGCTTCCGGTACAGCCCGAGCGATCCTTCAATCACGTCGGCGAGGGAGGGCCGCGGGACGTACCGCCCCACCCACTCGGTGGTCAGCTCGCCAGGGTCCGTGCAGTAGAGCTTGCGGTTGTAGGGGAAGAAGAAGTGCCGGGCGAGCCCTTCACCGAATCGGCTCAGGACCCACTCGGCGAACGTGGCCCGCTCGCCGGCCGGATCCTCCGGTTTCATCCGGGCCTCCACGAACCCGAGCAGGCAGTCCCGCCGCACCTCGCGCGGCAAACGATAGGTGTTGATCTGGATCGGGTACGGCGTCACGGTCCCGGCCAGCGCAACCCCAGCCCGCCTGCGGTGGGTCCGTAGCGCTCTCGTCACACCGAGCGAACCCAGGAGTTTGCGGCTCTCCGCCCGCGCCAGGTGGAGGAGGTGCCCGGTGAGGTCGAAGGAGAACCCGTCCCTCTCCACCGTTCGGCACGCTCCGCCCGCTCGCCCGCCTTTCTCGAGGATCTCCGCGTCCACTCCGCCCTGCCTCAAGTGGTAGGCGGCCGAAAGACCGGTGAGGCCGGCCCCGAGCACCACCACGCGCCTCACGGCTGGGTCTCCATCCTCACCCGGGCAAGCACGACGAGCAGCACCACGAAGCCAAGACCGTACCCGCCGAGGGTCCAGAGACCCGCCTCCCACGGCCAGAGCGCAGCGGTCCCCACCCCCACCATCGCGCCGAGGACGGAGAGACCGAAAACCGCGCTCACGGTCCTGCGCACGCTTCCGTCCAGCAAGCGGTGCAGGCGGAGCGGGAAGTGGTCCGGACTGCCGTGCCAGAAAGGCCTGCCGGCACGGGCGCGGAGCACGCTCACGAACGCGGTGTCGGCCAGCGGCACGGCAAGGATGGCGAGCGGCGCAAGGAACCCCGCGGCGCTCCTCTCGCTCCAGCGAATCGCCAGCGCTAGCGCGCCGAGGGTGATCCCGACCGCCAGCGAGCCAGCGTCCCCGAGGTAGATGCGGGCCGGCTGGAAGTTAAACACCAGGAACCCCGCGAGCGCCCCGGCGAGCGCGAAGCTGGCCGCCGCCTCGGGGTACTCCCCGGTGGAGAGCGCCACCACACCGAACGCGACCGCGGTGACGGTCCCGACGCCGGCCGCGAGGCCGTCCATGACGTCGAGCAGGTTGAAGGCGTTGCAGATTCCGAAAAGCCACAGGCCGGCGAGCGGCCAGCGCAGCCCCTGGGGTACCTGCGTGAGTTCGATGACCGCGCCGCTGCGCAGCAGTACGAACACCGCCACCGCCTGGCCGGCGAGCTTTGCGGCCGGGGTCAGAACCCCGAAGTCGTCAACCAGCCCGACCAGCAGCGTGAGCGTGCCCGCAAGCAGCAGGCCGAGAAGCAGCGTGTCGAAGGCAAACACCATGCCGAGGGCCACCAGGTAGGCGAGGAACACCGCGAGCCCCCCCAGGTACGGCACCGGCGTTGCCTGCTGTTTGAGTCTTCCATCGGGGCGGTCCACTATCCCAAAGCGCAGCGCGGCCTCGCGTGCGAGCGGCGTGAAGTAAAGCGCCAGCAGCAGCGCCAGCACGAACGCCAGCGGGATGAGCGCCGCGCTCATGCCAGCTCTCCGAGCCGGCGACGTGGGAGAAGGCGCCGCTGACGCGCCGCCCTGTAGACACGAGGTAGAGCCCGCCGCAGGGCGGGCAGGACGCCCCGGTGGCGCAGGACGAGCACTATCAGCATCAGAACCTCTCCAGAAAAAAGTACGGGCAAGCGAAGGAGGAAATCAACCGGGTGCAGGTTCCGCAACAGCGTCGCCCAGCGGTTGGCGAGGATGCCGGCCGCCAGCTCCGGAGTGCGGCGGAAGATCAGCCGGCCCCCGCCCGGTGTGGCCGTGGCTCCGCGGCGGTGGGTGGCGAGCGCCCTCGGCTCGTAGATCACGCGCCAGCCCGCATTGTTCACCCGCCAGCCGAGGTCGAGGTCCTCCCAGAAGGCGAAGAAATCGTCGGGGAACACCTCGCCCTCGACGGCGGCCGCGTCAAGCGCCGACCGTCGGTAGACCATTGCCGCCCCGCACGCGGACAGGACCCGAGCGCGCGTCTCGAAGGCGCCCGCGGGCGCGGCGCCGTACCCGCGGTCGCGCACGCGCAGCAGGAACGGTGTGAGCACCTGGCCGCACGAGTCGAGCGCCGCGCCGCCCGGCCGCAGCAACCTTCCGGCGACCCCTCCCACATCCGGTTCCTGAACGAGCGCCTCGGTACACACCGCGAAGAACCCCGGCTCGGGGAAGCAGTCCGGGTTGAAGAACCCGATCACCTCGACCGAACGATCGAGGCGCGAGAGGCCCGCCGCGCATCCGCCCGCGTAGCCGAGGTTCTCGGCCAGCGGCAGCCCCCGCACGCCGTCCGGCGGTCGTTCCGCCAGGGCACGCGTCCCGTCGGTCGAGGCGCAGTCCACGAGCACCACCTCCACCGGCACGGTCTGGGCCCGCAGTCCGGCCAAGCAGACGGGCAGGTCGGCACCTCCGTTGAAGTTGACAACCACGGCGCCCGCCCTCATCGCCGTCCCACCTGCCGCCAGAGATCGAGGTGGCGGCGCGCCACGTCCGACCAGTCGAACCCCGCGGCCAGTTCAGGACCGGCCGCGCGCAGCGCGGCGGCCCGAGCGGAGTCTTCGAGCACCGTCAGCGTCGCCGCCGCGAGCGCCTCGGCGTCGCCGCTCGTGAACGGCTCGACCGCCTGGGTGAAGTGCTCACGGTGCACCGGGATGTCAGACGCAACCGCTACGGCGCCGCAGGCCAGCGCTTCCAGAAGCGGCAGGTTGAAGCCTTCCCCACGCGAGGGTGCAAGCACCGCCTCCGCCCCCGCGTAGAGCGCGGGCAGGTCTCCATCCTCGACGAACCCGAGGCGTCGCACCCACGCCGGGGGTTGGTCGAGCGCCGGCACGTGCGCTCGGAGGGCGCCCACCAGCACGAGCTCCAGGTCAGAAGTGCGCTCGCGTAACGAGGTGACCGCAGCGAGGGCCAGGTCCACCCCGCGCCGTGGCTCCAACGCCCCGAGCTGCAAGAGGTATGGTTTTGAGAGCGAGAGCCGCTGGCGGACGTCCGCTCGGCGCTCCGAGCTTGGCGGGGCGAATTTCGCACGGTCCACGCCGTACCCGGTCAGGTGGACGCGTTCGCGGGGGACGTTGCATCGCTCGGCGATTGCATCCGCCACGCAGCGCGAGCCGGTGACCACCGCCGCCGCCAGGCGTGCTCCCCGGGGCGCCAGGCGGCGGAGGGGGTTCAGGAACGGCCTCGGAAACCACTCCGGGTGCTCGAGCACCAGCACGTCGTGGATCGCCACGGTGACCGGGCAGCGTGGGGCCAGTGGCGGGTAGTAGAAGGGGAAGTGGAAGACGGAGTAGCCACGCGCGGTCGCGCGCTGCAACTCCCAGAGCACCCAGGGCAGCGTCCGCCGGGGTCCGGCCGGCATCACAACGTCGAGTTCGGCGTCGGCGTGGGACACGGCGGCCCAGCCGGCGAGCAGCCCCTCCAGGTAGCGGGCGACGCCTGCCCGAGGCGGCAGCAGGGGCTTGCCGTCAATCCCGATCCGCACGGCCCCTCCCCGAGACCAGCCTGACCACCGCCAGCAGGAACCCTTTCGGTACCGCCCGATCGCGCACGAGCCCCGCGGCCAACCGCAGGGGGAGCCAGACCAGGTGAGAGAGCCAGCGCCACCCGTGCAGATGCCGCCAGCTCACGAGCAGGCGGTTGCGTTCGTAGACCGCCCGCCGCCACCCCTCCGGATCCCTGCCGATCGTGGCGCCGTGGCGGTGGGCGACGCTCACCCCGCTCACCACCACGGTGTCCCCGACGTTCTCACGCACACGCAGGCAGAGATCGAGGTCCTCCCAGAAGTAGGGCGCCAGGCGCTCGTCGAAGCCAGCGAGGCGAAGGAAGTCGTCGCGGCGAACGGCGAGCGCCGCCCCGCTCACGTACGGCACGCTCACCCGGCCCTCCCCCCGCAGGGACTCCTGGCGCGACTCCAACACGCCGTGGTGCCAGGCCAGGGTCGTCCCGCTTTCGCTCCGGCCTAGGAGCTCGGAGAGCACATCGGGAGAAACAGCTCCAACGCCAGGACGGAGCAGCTCGTCCTCCAGCCGATCGAGCAGGCCCGCGCCCACCACCACGTCATCGTTGAGGAAGAGCAGGAGACGGCCGCGCGCGTCTCGGGCGCCGCGGTTGCACGCGGGCGCGAACCCTGGCGGTCCACCGTGCACCACCACGCGGCAGCGTGCGTCCCGCGTCTCTGGCAGCGGCGCCTCGCACCGGTCGCCGACGACGATCACCTCATCGGCGGCACCCAGGATCGCGAGGAGAGGGGGCAGGGTGCTCGCCAGGTGCTCCCACCCCGCCCTGGTGGGGATGACCACGCTCCAGCGTCCCCAGGCGGTGGCATCATGGGGGAGGTGCGGATCGGCCTCGACGCCCGGGCGGCGTTCCTCGACCCCAACCGGGGGTTCGGCCGCGTGACTCGCTCCCTCGCCGGGGAGCTGCTGCGGCTGCTGCCGGGCGAGGTCGTGCTGTTCGTTCCCCACGGATCTCCTGTACCTCAACCATGGTACCCGCTCGCGGCTCGGATCGTCGCGCTGCGCCGGCCACGACGAGGCGCATTCCTCTTCGACGGCCCGGCGTGGCGGATGACGCTGGCCCGCACCCCGGTGGACGTCCTCCACCTGCCGACGTGGACGGTGCCGCCCCGCCTCCCGGTACCGGTGGTCGCCACCTTTTACGACGCCACGCCGTTCCGCTTCCCGTCGCCACCCGAGCCCTGGCGCCGGTACCGGGCCCGGCAAGCGATCCGCTCCCTCGCACGGGCCGCCGCTGTGCATGCGATCTCGAATCACGCGAAATCCGAGCTGCTCGCGACGGTCGGCGTCCCACAGGAGAGGGTGTTCGTGGCCCACCTCGGCGTCGGCCCTGAGTTTCTCGCTGCCTCCACGCAAGTGCCGCCGGAACACCTCCTGTTCGTCGGCGGTTCCGATCCGCACAAGAACCTCGAGCTGGTGCTTGCGGTGCTGAGGTCGCCGGATGCCCGCCGGCTGCCCCCGCTTGTAGTGGTGGGAGCCGCCGCCGACGATCCCCGGCTTTCGGAGCCGGGCCTGCACGGGCGCGTCCGCCGTGAAGCAAGTCCGGACGATCGCACGCTGGTCTCTCTCTACCAGCGAGCGCTCGCTCTGCTCGTTCCGTCGCACAACGAAGGGTTCGGCCTACCCGCCCTCGAGGCAATGGCGTGCGGGTGTCCGGTGCTCGCCGCCCGCGCCGGCGCGCTCCCTGAGGTGTGTGGCGAAGCGGCGGTGCTCCTCGACCCCAACCTTCCCGATTCGTGGCGCGAGGCGATGCTCGCTCTCCACGCTGAGCCTGGCCGTCGCGCCGCCCTGATCCACGCCGGACTCGCCCGGGCGCGCACGTTCACCTGGGAGCGGACCGCACGGGAGCTGGCGGCGATCTACCGGGCAACGGCGCGAACCGCGAGCTCTCGCAGCTGAGCCCTGAGCGTCTCGTCGCGGACCGCGACAGCCGAGCGGAAGTCACCCGGGTAGGCCTCGAAGGGGTTCGTTCCGGTGCGAGTCGCGTACAGCATGCGGAGGTTGGCGAGCCACGAGCCGTTACGGTTCAAGAGACGCCCCGAGCGGTACTCGACCTCCGGGAAGTCGTCCACGTGCGGGGGCACGTCGCTGACCAGCGCGGCCACCTCATGGGGCCCCAGCAGGAGCATGGCCCCCAGGGTCTCAGCGCTCCGCACTCCCGCCTCGGCAAGCGTGGCCGCGAGGGCAGGGTCGTCCACCTCACGCCAGCGCAGCCGCACCGGCCCCGTTTCGACCGAGCCGGTGATCACGGTGAACTCGTTGAGCACGACCGGGTCGTACCAGACGCACGTCGAGGGGAACACCTCCCAGAACGCCCGAAGGATCGCCAGGTAGGACTGTTCGGTGAGCGAGTAGAGCGGCAGCCACATCGAAATGACCCCGTCGGGCCCCAGGTGGCGGCGGCAGAGCTCGAAGTACTCGCGGGTGTAAAGGGTCGAGTTGCCGGCGTAGACGGGGTGGATGGAGTCGGAGAGGATGACGTCGAACCTCTCGCGCATGGCCAGGAGCACGTTGCGACCGTCGTTGAGGAGGACGCGCACGCGCGGGTCCCGCAGCACTCCGTGGTTGACGTCGCCGAAGACCTCGTCGGAGACCGCCAAGACCTCCGGGGAGATCTCCGCCACGGCGATCTGCCCGACGCGATGCTGAGCCACCGCCCACGCGGTGCCCCCTGAGCCGAAGCCGATGTGAAGGACCCTCTCGGGGCGACCGTGGAGAAGGAGGGGAAGGTGGCCCTGGAGCCGCTGGATGGCGCGCAGCTCGGGCGAGGTTCCGGCGACGTTGACTCCGTTCAGCTCAAGCGAGCGCCAGTTTCCGCGGGCGTCGGTGAACCTGCGAACCACGACGGTCGCCGACGCGCTCTCCCGGAGCTGCTCGATCACACCATCGGACACCGCTGCCGCCCCGCGTAGCACCGTGCCCTTCGGGACGAGCGCCGCCTCCGCCACCAACGTCGCGGCAACCACAACGCCGGCTACCCGCAGGCGGTGGGAGGGCCCCAGCACGCTTCCCGCGAGCGCGCTCATCGCCCCCAGGGCCAGAATGAGATTCTGAGTCCCCATCAGGGGCACCAGCATGAGGGGGCCGAGGACCGTGCCCGCGATCGCACCCACGGTGTTGGCCGCGGCCACCAGGCCGGTGCGTGAGGCCTCCGGTGCCTGCGAGGGGTACGCCGCCACCGCGAGCGGGAAGCTGGCGCCGAACGCCACGGTCGGCAGCAGGATCAGCGCTGCGACCGCGAGCCCGAGACCGAGCTGCAGCTCGGCAAAGGTATTCAGCCTGCCGTGGAAGCCGATCCAGCCGAGGAGGTCGCCGAACCTGGAAAGCAGGGGAATCTGGAGCGCCAGGAGCACCCCCACAACGATCTGACATGCCGCCAGCGCACGCCGGGGCACGGACGCCGAACGCGCGAGCGCCGCGCCGATCGCGATCCCCGCCAGGTAGACCGCCAGGATCAGGGCAAACGCGTACACACGCGAGCCCAGGTGCAGGAGCAGGACGCGGGTCCAGACCAGCTCGCACGCCAGCGCCACGAAGCCGAACAGCGCCGGGTAGAGCAGCCACCACCGCCGATCCGCGCGGGCGCCGTCAACGACGACCTCGGCGGCGGCCGGCACGCGGGGCTCCAGGAACCACGCCACTCCGGCGATCGCCAGCCCAAGCGCCGCGAAGCCCGCGAGCGTGCCCCGCTCTCCCAGCTCCGGCAGGGCGAAGAACCCGGCCAGCACGACGCCGGCCACCGCGCCAAACGTGTTCGCGGCGTACAGGCGCCCGACCCGCCACGCCAGCGCATTCTGCTGCCCCACCCGGGCCACCAGCAACGGGAGCGTGGCGCCCATCGCCACCGTCGGCGGCGCCAGGAATGCCCACGCGAGGGCAAACCTCGCCAGCAACGGCAGCCCCCAGCCGGCGAGCGGCTCTGGGCCGAGGCCGGCCGCCAGTCGCTGGAGGACGTGCAGCGCTGGCGCGGTCGCGAGGGCCACCAGGGCTGCCACGGCCTCCGCCAAACCGTAGAGGCGCACGTGCCGTCGCAGGCGGTGCACGTACCGCGCCACCAGCGCACTGCCGATCGCCATGCCACCCATGTAGGCCGCCACAACCGCGACGGCGGCCCACAGCGAGTTCCCCACCACCAGCCCGAGGGCACGCACCCAGACCACCTCGTAGGCGAGTGCCACCATCCCCGAGAGGAAGAAGAGCGCCGCTACCACCGTCGCCATGCCGCCAACCCCAAGAGGCACACGCACGCAAGCGAGATTGCCGCCCCTGCCAACAGGCCCGGGGGACGGTAGCGTGCGCTCACCTCATGCTCCCCCGCCGGCACGGTCACCCCGTGCAGGATGCCGGGGCCGGCCACCTCCTCGCCGGGCCGGCCGTCCACGAGCAGGCGCCACCCCTCATCGGGCGTCTCGAGCCACAGCAACACCCCGCCGCCCACACCGACCCGGACCCGCCACCGCCGCCAGTCGTCGCTTCCCGCGGAGGCGAGCACCTCCCCGTGCGCTTCCGGCGGTTGGTCGGGCCGCGGCACGGCACGGACGACCGTCACCTCCGGCCAGGCCTGCGGGTTGTCGAACACGGTGACACCACGCTCCTGACAGAGGGCCGGGAAACCCGGCACCGGGTGGTGCGCCACGACCCTGCGGGCACCCAGCGCGTTCAGCCACCACCGCCCCGCCGGTCCCCGATCCGCCTCGTCCAGGTGCCGGGTCAGACGCACGGACTGCAGGGGCGCAAAGGTGCGCACCGATCGGCGCCCATCGGAGAGCGCGGTGTACCCCCACCCGAGCGATCTCCCACGCTCCCGATCCCCGCTCACCCACCCCAGTTGGTCCCAGGAGGGCTGGACCGCGTAGATCCGGGGCGTGCTCTCCCGCTGCGCCTCGAGACACGCCGCCGCTTCCTGCAAACCCGCGGGCCGGAGGACGAGAACGCGCGCATGAGCCGGCATCAGCGCGGCGCTGCCAAGAAGCGCTGCCACGGGCGCGCCCGGACCGGCCAGCGCGGCGCCCGCGGCCACCCCTTGCACCGCCGTCGCCACGATGCTCCCGCCCGACAGCACACCGCCACCAAGCGCGAGCAGCGCCACCACCGCGGCGCTCCAGAGCGGCGGGCGCCGCCTGCCGACCGAAGCCGCTGCCGCAGGCACGAGCGCAACCACGGCGGCAAACACCAGCCTCCCCGGGTAGCGCACAAGCCCGAACGTGAGCGCGGCCCACACCACATCCGGCCCCCGCACCCCGGCCACCACGCTGGCGGCGAGCAGGGCCCACCCCGCGCAGGCCAGCACCCACACCTCCTTCCTCCTCGAAAACAGCGCGGCGACGCCCAGCACCAGCGCCCACATCGGCACCGTGAGGTCGGTCACGAACCGCTCCGAGCGGGGCGGCAGCGGCGCACCGGGGATCGCCAGCGCCGCGAGCTCGCCCGGGCGCACCGCTCCGCCGACCACCTCGTTAATTTCGCGGGAGGCCCCCCGGTCCCCTCCCCGCACCCACGCCGCAAACGGCAGGGCCTGCACCGCCACGAGGCCACCGGCCAGCAGCACGGCAAGCACGGTGCGTCGCCGCGGGGCGAGGGCGACGGCGACCGCCGCGGCGACCACCGCGAGCTGGGGCTCGGCCGCCAGGAAGGTAAGGGCGAGGAACGCCGCCGTGCCGAACAGCGAGCCGGCGAGCGCGGCCCCCCACGCCCACGGCATCCATGCCACCGTGTCCAGGTTGTTGAGGACCCCGACCGCGTCCAGCACGGGCCCGGCCGCCACTACACCCCACCCGGCGGCCACCTCCAGCCACCCGCCCGCACCCAGGCGACGCGCGAGGAGCGCACACCCCACCGCCAGGATCGCGAGGTGGAGGCCAGCCTCCACACCCACCGCGAGGGCCGGGGGAAGCACGGTTGCCAGCCACGCCGGCGGGTAGAGCAGTCCGCTCTGGGGGTTGGCGAAGTACGGCTCACCACACCCCACGTCCGGGTCCCAGAACGCCCCGCGGGCCCCGGCAAGAACCTCGGCGGTGCGCTCCCGAAGGGGCACGAAGTAGCTGGGCACATCGCGCACGGCGGGGGCGAAACCGAGACAGGCCGCCAGCGCCAGGGCCGCACCGGGGAGCGCGGCCGCCGCAAGGCGCAGCGACGGCCTCACCGGGCCTCCCCGGTGGCGGCACGAAGCTGCTCGACCGTCACGGGGTCGGCAGATGCCAGTGCCACTTCGTAGGCGCTGACGAACGCCACTCCGCGCGCCCGGGCCTGCGCGGCCTCGGCACGGCGCAGCGCCCCGCGCGCCGGCCCGAGCTCCCCCTCGGCCAGGTGGAGGACCGCCTGCTCGAGCCACGCCGGGACGCAGTTCGGCTCGAGAAGCACCGCGGCGTTGAACGCCTGCCAGGCGCCTCGGGTGTCACCCAGCATGCGCCGCGCCTGGCCCTCCCCGACCGCCCCCCAGACATCCAGTGGGTTGACCGCCCGCGCCCGCGCGAACGCCTCAGCCGCCGCAGCCGCGACGTCCGCCTCGCCGCAGAGCGCGGCCCGGCGCAGGCGGATGCTCCCGAGGATCCGCCAGCCGCGCCCGTAGCGCGGCCTCGCGCCGCACGCCCGCCACGTCATCGCCTCAGCGTCCGCCAGCGCGTCGCCGTCGGAAGGGCGGGTGCGCAGGACCGCGTCGGCGCGGTCCACCAGACGTTCCGGCGCCTCGCCCGCACCGAAGTCCGGGAGCGCCAGTACGGCCCCCGTCACGACCGTGACGGCAGCCACCGCCGCCACGGTTGCCCATCGCGACCCACGATCTCGCCGCATCGCGACTCGCGGCACAACGCTCCCGACAGCAAGGGCCAGCGTCCACGCCACTGCTGGCACCATGAGCTGCGAGTTGAACGCCGAAGTGACCAACGCAGCGGCCAGCACCCCCCACGCCCGAGCGTCTGCCTTCGGCAGGCGACGAGCCACGCTCCACGCCAGTCCGGCAAGCAGCATCACCCCGGGAAGGCCGAGTGAGGCCGCCAACTGGAGCAGGTCGCTCTCGGCCACATCGGGCAGACGGGCGAAGCGCGCAAACTCCCCGTCACGCGGGAAGTTGTGCGCCATCGCGGCGTCCGCATACCCGCCTGGTCCACAGCCGAGGGGAAACTCCGCAGCGGCAACCCGCAACGCGACGGCCCAGATCCGGACGCGCTCGTAGCGCAGGGGGTCCCGGTCGGTCGCGAAACGAACGGTCAAGCCGGCCACCGCGATCACCACCAGGATGGCGGCCGCGAGCCGCATCCTGCGGCCGCCCCGGCGCGTCAGGGCCCACGTGGCTGCCATCACAACGGCGCCCACCATCGCCGCGCGGGATCCGGAGGCCACGACCCCGGCGGCTGCGACCGCCACCAGACCCCCGCGCACCACCGTTGGGGCAGGCAGGAACGGCGCCAACGCCAAGGCCAGCAGAGCCGGAGTGGCAGCGAGGTTGGGGTTCCCGAACGGCCCCGGCGGCCGCCCGGCATGTAGCAGGCGCTCGGCGATCAACCAGGCCGCTGCGCTGGTCCCTGCGGCGACCGCCCCCACCCGCCCCCACGCTGCTCCGCGCGGGGTCCCCGTCACGACCGCCAGCCCCAGCGCCACGAGCCCGGCCGCGAGCAGACGTGCCGCGTCGGTGGTCGCAACGGGTCGGAGCGCCGCATCGACAGCAGCCCACACCAGGAGCCCCGCCAACCACGCCGGCGGGCCGTTCCGGACCGCGCACCCCCCCCTGGCGAGGCAAAGCCCGGACACCACCACGACCGTCACCGCCACGACCCACGGTGCGGGTGCCGCCCATCCCGGGGCCAGCACCCAGGCGAGCGCCACCGGGACCACGAGCACGGGAAGCCACTTCAGCGCGGGCGCGAGCACGCGGCCTCCAGCTCCGTCAGACCCTCCCGCCAGGGCGCACGCCGGCGCGCCTCGCGTGCCCATACCAGCGCCTCCCCCTGGCGCCCCTGGGCCAGCAGAAGCCGGCAGCGGCTCTCCGCCCAGCTCGCCGAGTGGGGCCGCACCCACGCCCGCGCAGCCAACAACCGATCCACGTTCGAGAGGACGACCGCGGGCTCGACGCCCTCCAGGGCGAGGCCGGCCGCGAACTCCACCGGCGTGACCTCCCACGGTACCCACCGGGCGGCTGCCAGAGCCGTCTCCACGGGGCGCGCCGACGGGGGCGCGGTGGCCGAGACCAGCTCGACCTCGCCACGCCACACGAGGGTGGATAGCAGCGCGCCGATCCCCGCCAGAGTCAGCACCACGCTTCCCCGCAGCGGACGCTCCGGCAGCGGGAGGCTGCGGCCGGCGAGCGTCCCCGCGAGCACCGCCCAGGGGAGCAGTACCTCCGGCGCGTACGCCGAGAAGTCCACCACGTTGTGCAAGGGAATCGTCGCGACGGCCAGCGCGAGCCCCGGGTGGGTCGCGAATCCGGTTCTGATGAGGCGCAGGAGTGCCCACACGCCGGCCGCCAATACCCCGACCCCCGCGATGCCAAGCTCGGCCAGCAGCTGCAGGTACGTGTTGTGCGCGTATGGTGTGATGTTCGCCGCGGCGGTCGGAGCCAGGAGCCCGGCCTGTCCTACGCCCCCGAGGCCCACGCCGAGCCAGCGATGCTGGCCGAACACCCACCCCGTCGTCTGCCAGTTCACCCAGCGCAGCCGGATCGGCTCGAGGCTCCCCAGGTCGTGGCGCGAGGCCACAACCGCCACGGCCACAACCAGCACCAGGCCTGCACCTACCTGCACGAGACGACTGCGCACCTTATCCGCCGCCAGCGGGACCAGCAATACTGCCGCGATGGCCGGGGCTGCCAGGGAGCGCGTGAGCACCATCGCAACCGCGACTAGGGCAAGCAGAGCGCTCCAGCCCACCCGCCGCCAGCGCACGGAACGCCACCCGCGTTCGATCACGAGAGGCGCGGCGAGCAGCAGGAGGGCGGCGAAGTGACCCGGCAACGCGGAGGTCCCAAACACCCTGCCTCCGCCCAGCCGCGCGGCGGCAGCCTCGCGCCACTGCGGCGGGAGGTCCGTCACCATCCCGCGCGCGCGCTCGAGCCCTCCGAACACCTGGGTGAGCGCTACAAGGGCCGTGAGGGCGATGCCGAGCGCGATCAAGCCCACCAAGCGGTCGTCGGGAGGCGCGCGGCGCGCGAGGCCGAAGAGCAGCGCCGCCATCACAAACAGTAGCGAGAGGCGGAGCGCGGCTTCGTGGTCCGCAGCGACCATCCAGGAGCACCCGAGAAGCACGAGGCCCACGAACAGCCAGCGGCGGTCGAACAGACGCCGCTCTGCCGACGCCAGGGCAACGAGCACGGCAAGGATCGCGAGCCAGAGCAGGGGGGCGAAGGCGGCGTAGCGCGCCGCGCCCCAACCGGCCGCCACACCGGCAGCCGCCACCACCAACGGCAAGCGCCGCGACGCCATGAGACGAGTCTAGCCCGGATCAGCATCGTCCACCCGGACCGGGCGTGGTGCACATTTGGTGCTCGAGGGGTCGCAAACAAAAAGGGGGACTTGCGTCCCCCGTGCGTGCAGCGGCAAGGTACGTTCAGTTGGTCTGCATGCCTTCGGGCCAGGCGTAGAACTGGCCGTTCGAAAACACGATGGCGTCCGCGAAGTCCGTCTTCGGGCCACCGGTCCCGACCGCGCCCGTGCCGCCCTTGGCCAACGACCAGATGGTGTAGCTCTGACCAGCGGTTTCCATGTCCAACTGAAGAGCCTGGTTCCACCCATCGTTCGTCGGCAGCCGTTTGATGAACGTGGGCATGACGTAGGTCGTCAGTTGGGTCACAACTCCAGTTGAGAGGCCCTTCGGGTAGAAGTTGAAGTCCACCGAGTAGGCTTCCAGAGCGGTCGCGATGCTCCGGATGTCGCTCATCGTCCTCTTCTGCCGGCCACGGTTGATGGCGTTCAGCAGGTTGGGGATCGCGATCGCCGCGATGATGCCGATGATCGCGACCACGATGAGCAACTCAATCAGTGTGAAACCCTTTTGCCTTTTCATACGCTCCTCCTTGTCGACTCACATCAAAAGCAAGTACCGTGCCACTGAACCGTCCTCTTGCCGCCCCCGGCGATGACGCCCAGCGTCACCACCGAACCCGCAGAATGCCACCACACGGCACATCAGTTCACCTGCATCCCGTCCGGCCACTGCACGAACACCCCGTTCACCATCACCATGTCGTCGGCGTAGCTCGTCGTGGGGCCCATCGGTGGACCCGGCTGCATGAGCCCGTCGCTGCCGTTGCTGCGCACGGTGTAGTTAAGCCCCTCTGAATTGTACAGCATAGAGCGCCGCCAGCCATCCAGGTAGGGGAGGACCTTGAGGTAGGTCGGGGCAAGGTACGGGGTGAGGTCTTCGACCACTCCCGTGGGGACCCTGGGAACGTAGGCAAAGTCGGTGGCGTAGCTCGAGACGGCAGTCGCCACGGTACGCAGCTCCACCATCGTCCGCTTTTGGCGCGCGCGCTGGATCGCCGAGGTGAGGCCGGGGATCGCGATCGCCGCGATGATCCCTATGATGGCGACCACGATCAAGAGCTCAATCAGGGTGAAACCGCGGTTTGCTTGTCTCATTAGCCCTAAAGAAATGCAAAAGTCGCGCCAAAAAACGGCCTACGAGACCGCCCGTGCCCATTCCGAGCCGGGCGCACCTCCAGCTTCCGGGCGCAGACCCCTGGGCCGCCCCCGGACCGGCTAGACTCTCGCCATGGCGGGCCGTGACAGGCTTCCGCTGGCGCTCGTACTCGCGTTCTGGGCGGCCCTCTACCTCCCCCATCTCTTGAAGGGCGACACGCTGCCGGCCCGCGATGTCGCAGCCACACAGCTCCCGTGGCGCACGGTGTGGCGGGAACAGGTGCTCGCCGGTTCGCCCCCACTCTGGGACCCGTACTCCAGCGGCGGCCGCCCGCTCCTGGCCAACCCGAACACCATGGCCGTCTACCCCGGCACGCTGCTCTTCCTCCTGACGTCGCCGGAGTGTGCGGCGGCCTGGCACATCGCCCTCCACCACCTGCTGCTCATCGTGGGGTGCTACCGGTTGGCCCGACGGACCGGCGCCGCACCCCCGGGCGCGGCCGTCGCGACGGCGGCCACGGCAACCTGTGGCGTGGTGTGGTCGAGCGTCACGTTCCTCAACTTCCAGGCCTCTCTCACCTGGGCGGTCTGGGCACTCGCATCGGCGGTACCGCCGCCCACCCCGGGGCGGCCAGCGGTGCGCCGCGCCCTCCTAGGGGGGACTCTGGTCGGTCTCTCGTTCCTGGGTGGCGAGCCGGTCACGGCGGCAGTCGCCGCCCTCGCCTGGGCTGCTGTGGTGCTGAGCACGTGGCGGCCGCTTCCGGTCGCCCCTCTCGTCGTCATGCCCGCGTCCGCCGTGGCGCTCGCGGCCCCGGTCCTGGTACCGCTTCTCGTGGCCTTCCCAGAGACCGTGCGAGGGACTCTCGGCCCCGCCGCTCTGGCCATCGCCGCCGATGCCCTCGCGCCGCGCCGTTTCCTCGAGCTGTTCGCCCCGAATCTGCTGGGCCCGCCGCTTGCCGACCTTGCCGGCGGGTTCTGGGCCGCACCCTCGTTCCCGTGGCAGCGCTACTACCCGGTGATCTTCCTCGGGGCCGCACCTCTGCTGTGCCTGCCGTTTGCCCGGCGGGCGGGGAGGCGCCTGGCGCCGTGGTGGGCGATGGCGCTCGCGGGCCTGGTCGGCGCAGCGGTGCTCGCCCCGCCGGCCGTCGCCGCCGTGGCACGGAACCTGCCGCTGCTCGGCGCCATGCGATACGCGATCAAGCTCCTGGTGCTCACGGTAATGGCCCTCCCACCACTGCTCGCCGCCGGCTGGGAGGGTCTCGTCGCCCGATGGGAACGCGGTGCGCGCCGGTGGGTCCGGACGCTCGCGCTCATCACGGTCGTGCTCGCCCCGGCGGCGATCGCACCTGACCGCCTTCTGCGGCCGATCCTCGCCGCGCTCTACCCCGCGTCTCGCACCGCCGCCTCCGAGGTCCCGACGGCAACGCTCCGCCGTGCAGCGCTTCTCGATTGGGCGGCGCTGCTCGTGCCTCCGGCGGTGCTCGCCCTCGCCGGACCGGTCCCGGTGGCCGCCGCCGGCGCGGTGCTCGTCGCCAACGTGACCGGCGGCGCGGGTGTGCTGTTGTTCGCCGACAGCGCCGCCTGGGCGCAACCCCCGCCCGCCATGGCCGCGCTGCCTCCACGCCCCACCCTCGCACCGATCGAACTTCCCGGGGCGTCGCCCGAGAGGCGTTCTGGCCCGCCGCTTGGGCGCTTCTGGGAGCTGCGCCTCGCCCTCGTCCCCGAGTACGGTGCCCGCTGGGGCGCAGCGTACGTTCTAACCCGCGGCCCCGACGGCCTGGAGCCGGTCCGGCAGGAGCTGCTGGCAGCCGCCTCCGCCTCGATGGCGCTCGAGGATCGTGCCCGTCTGGCACAGGCGGTTGGCGCCACGGCTGTCATCGCCCGCGCCCCGGTCACTGGCCGGCCCGTGGCCCCCGCCGGTGCCCTATGGATCAGCGGGGTCGATCGTCCATCCCCCCGCGTCTACCTCGCAAAGAGGATTGTGCCGGCCGAGGGGACAGTTGCCGCCGCGACGGCGCTCGCAGCGGCGAGCTTCCGGCCAGGAGAGGACGCGGTAGTCGCGGGGGCGAGAGGCGTGCAGGAGTCCGGCGGTGGAGAGGTGACTGAACTCATCGGGCGGCCACACCATCGCCTCTTCGATGTAACGGCCGCGGGTTCCGGGTTGCTGGTCGTCCAACAGAGCTTCATGCGCGGCTGGCGCGCGACCGTGGACGGACGCCCGGCCTCGGTCGAGGTGGCCAACGGCGCAAACATCGGCGTCCGGGTTCCGGCGGGTCGCCATCGCGTCGCGCTCTTCCTCGACCCGACACCTTACCGCGCGGGCCTCGTGGGGCCGATCCTCCTGCTGCTCGCGGCGGGGTTCATCCGGTGGGCGGGGACATCGCGGGACCGCGCGGCTGCCATTGATGACGAGGGGCATAGCACCCCGGCCACCCCACCGGCGCGCTGACCGTGAACGAGGTCACCTCGCAGGCGTAGTCGTAAGCCAGGCCGGCCCTGCTGTGCACGGCTGCATCCACGAGGTATTGCCCGGGCGCGAGCTCGAGACGCGGGAACTCGAGGCTCATCTCACCACTGCCGGCCAGGCGCTCCGGCCGCCACCCGTCGAGCTCCGTGTTGGTCCCGAACACGTTGCTGCCGTCCTCGCGGTGGATGGCTACGCCGAAGACGAAATCCTCCTGCGGCTGGCGCACGGTGTATGCGATTCGGATCGCCGCCGCCTCACCGCTCGACAGGAGCCGTACCGGCCGCCCGGCGGCGTCGACGAGGTCGACGCCATCCAGGCTCACCGCGCCGTTGCCCCACCGCCGGGCGTTCCCGCCCGCGACCTGCGCGCCCGTCTCTTCGCTGGCCACGTCAGAGCGGTAGCGCGACACCACCGCGGCCGCCGGCCCGACCAGCACCGGCTTGCCCTGCCGGAGGTAGAGACCGTGGTGGGCGAGCTGCTCGACGAGGCCCAGGTCATGGCTGACCAGCAGGATTGCGGCCCCGCGACGTTGCAGCCTTGCAATCCGGTCCAGGCAGCGGTGGGCAAACACCTCGTCCCCCACCGCCAGGATCTCGTCCACCACCAGCACGTCCGGCTCCACCGTGACCGCCACCGAGAACCCGAGCCTGACGTACATGCCCGAGGAATAGGTCTTGACGGGCTGGTCGATGAACTCGCCGATGCCGGAGAACTCGACGATCTCCGGGAGACGGCGCATGATCTCGGTCCGCGAGAGCCCGAGCATCATGCCGTTGACGATCGCGTTGTCGCGCCCAGAGATCTCGGGGTGGAACCCCGCCCCAAGCTCGATCAGCGCGGTCACGCGGCCGTTCACCTCGACGCGTCCCAGTGTGGGGCGCAAGATCCCCGCGACCAGCTTGAGAAGCGTGGACTTGCCGGACCCGTTGGGGCCCACGACCGCCACGGTTTCGCCCTGCCGTACTTCGAGATCCACGCCGGAGAGTGCCAGGAAACCCTCGCGCTCCTGCTGAAGGCGCCAAAGCTCGCCCCGCAGCAGCGCACCCTTCAGGGAGTGCAGGCGGCCGCGCCGCGTCAGCAAGGGATAGCGTTTGGAAACACCAGCGAGACGGACGGCCGTCGGCGCGCTCATACCGTCTCCGCGATCGTCTCGCGCAGGCGCGAGAAGATCCATGCACCGACGACCCAACTCACGAGGGCGACGGCGGCGGCCCACGCCCACGTCAGCAGCGAGGGGACTCGACCGAGCAGCACGACGTCCCGGTACACCTGGATCAGCGGTGTCACGGGGTTCACCTGGACCACTCTCCTCAGGGCGCGCACCGGGATCATGTCCAGGGTGTAGATGATCGGGGTCGCAAAGAAGAAGAGGTTGAGCAGGTTGTGCAGCAAGTCCTTGAGGTCCCGGAAGTGCACTGCGAGGGCCGCCACCGCCAGGCTGAGCCCGGCGACCGCACACACCCACAGGGCCAGCGCAGCGGGCAGTAGAACCACCGTCCACGGGAAGCGCGCGACGCCGAGCCCGGCCACGACCGCGGTCGCGATCAGCAGCACCGGCAGCGCCAGCAGGTGATGAACCAGGTGGGAGAGCACGGTCACTGCCGGAAAGACCTCCGGCGCGCACACGACCTTCCTGAGCAGCGGTCCGTTGTCAGTCAGCACCACAGCGGCGTCGAGCAGCGCTCCCGACCCGAACAGCCACGGCAGCAGTCCCGCAAAGAGGAACAGCGGGTACGGAACTGTGGTCGGCACCCGTGCCGGGATAACAAACGTGAAGACCAGGGTGTAGACCGCAAGCAGAAGCAGGGGGTTGAGCAGCGACCACAGGTAACCGAGGAACGTTCCGCGGTACCGTGCCTTGAGGTCGCGCGCGACGAGTGCCACCACCAGCCCGCGCTGGCGGTAGAGCGACGCGAGCACGCCTTCCCCTGGCGCTGGCGCAACGCTCAAATCGCGCCGCCCGGAACCGGGCGCTCCTTATCCCGCTGCAGGTACGACTCATAGTCCTCGGCCCTGCCGAGGTGGATCCAGTGGTTGCGCAGTGCGTGTTTGATATTCCCGTAGTCGTCGAACGCCAGGGGGCCCATGACACCCTCCATGCCCCCAAGCGCACGCATGCGCTGTCGCACGGCCGCCCCCGTGCGCTCGGTGAGGTCCCGGATCGCGTACATCGCGGCGAGAGCGGCGTCGTAACCGTGAGCGGCGTAGATGTCGGGGAGCAGGTTGTAGATCTTGCGGTAATGCGCCACGAACGTTCGAACCGGCTCTTGCTGAGAGCTCACGTCGAGGCTCGCGAGCGGGAAAAAAACCCCCTCGGCTTGCGACCCCGCCCGCTGCAGGACCGAGGATGCGTTGAATGCGGAGGTCGTGCAGATGCTCCCCTTGAACCCCAGGCTGCGAAGCACCCGCAGCGCACCGAGGATCGCTTCGCCGTAGCCGCAGATGTACACGCTTTCGGGGCTTTGCCGGGCCAGCGCTCCGCGAAGCTGTTCCTGCCACCCTTCCCCTGCAAGCCGCACCGAGCCCACGACCCGGCCGCTGTGGCTGCCGAGTTCGCCAACGAAGACCGGCAGCAGGCCGCGGGTGTAGTCGTTGTCCTCCTGCAAGACCAGGACGCTGCGGGTCTTCCTCACCAGGACCAGGAAGTCGGCGGCCTTGACACCCTCGAGATCGTCGGACGGGTAGACGCGAAAGAAGTACTGAGAGCGTCCCCCAAGCTCGGGTGCCGAGGCCGAGGGGGAGAGGAGCACACGGCCCATGCGGTCCGCCACCGGGATGATCGCCTTTGCCTCAGCGGAGGTGACGCCGCCGATGACCAGCAGTGCCCCGTGCTCGAAGAGGACCTCGGCCGCGCTCGCCGCCCGCGTGGGGTCCGATCCCGAGTCACGGTAAAGGACCTCGAGGCCCCGGGCCGCCCCCTTCACCTCCTGGGCACCATCGAAGGCAAGCTTGACGCCGCTCTTCACGGAGGAGCCATAGACGGCGGCCTCGCCGGTCTCGGGGAGCACGACCCCGATCCGCACCGTGGGGTTGCAGCCGCTCGCGAGGATGAGCACCGTAGCCCCGGCGGCGAGGCCGTTCATGACCCCTCCCTGCGCCAAGCGCCCGAGCAAGGCTCGCAAACCGTGGCGCGGCCTGAGCGTAGAGGCATCCCTTGCCGTCGTCAACCTGGCGCTCTACCATTCTGGCGATGCACCTTCGTGGCCCCCGCTCCCGCGTGCTGATCCTGGTCCTCGCGCTCGCGCTGCCCGCCTGCAGCCAGGACCTGCTGGAATCGGAGTGCAACCTCGTGGTCCTCAACCAGAGCTCGTGCAGCCTTTCCGTGTACGTGGATGGCCAAGAGGCCTTCGCGGTGCGTGCGGGCTCCGACGGCACGTTGGATGACATCGGTCCGGGGCGCCACGTTCTCGAGGCGATGGATCCGCAGGGAAGGCTGGTCCAGCGCCGCGCCATCGAGCTCGCCACCGGCGAGGACTTCTACTGGACCCTTGACCGCTGCTGAGCAGACACGCACAAGGCAGGAGAAACGAGGGGCGAGTCGAGCGCATATCTCGTGTTCGCTTCTCCCTCGCGCCTCGTGTCTTTTGCCTCGTGCCTTCTTCTACAAGAGTTCGTCGCGCCCGCCCTCGCGCAGCCTCTCGACGAGCTCCTTGACGCGTTGTGCCTGGTCCTTGGGGACCACGAGGACGGCGTCCGGGGTCGCAACCACGACCAGGTCGTGCACGCCGACCACCGCCACTAGTGGGCCCTCGGAGACCAACACCGACCCGCTGGTGTCGAGGGCGACCACATCCCCCATCGTCACGCCGGCATCCTGCGAGGGGAGGGCTTCGGCCAGCCCCGCCCAGGAGCCCACGTCGGACCAGGCGAAGTCCACACCCACCGCCCAGACCGGCTTTGCCTTCTCCATCACCCCGAAGTCCACGGAAACCCTGGGCAGCGAGGCGTACCGCTGCCGGACTGCTTCTTCCTCGCCAAGCTCGTCTGCGGCAGCCATCAGCTCGTCGAGGCCGGCCGCGAGCTCTGGAAGGTGCTCGCGAATGGCTCCGCGAATCGCCTCCACCGTCCACGCGAACATCCCGGAATTCCAGCAGTAGTTCCCGGCGGCGACGAACTCCTCCGCGAGCGCCCTGCTCGGCTTCTCGACGAAGCGCTTGACCACCTGCACCGGCCGGCCCGCCGCCGCGCCCATGACCTCGCCCAGCTCCAGGTAGCCGTAGCCGGTCTCGGCGTGGGTCGGGCGCAGTGCCAGCGTCACGAGGCCGCCGCGGGCCGCCGCGGTCGCGGCTGCGCCAGCGAGCGCAGTGCGGAGCGCGGAACCATCCGGAATCAGGTGATCGGCGGGCACCACGACCATCACCGCCTTTGGGTTGGAGCGCGCCATGCGCCAAGCCGCCCACCCGACACACGCCGCGGTGTCGCGCCCGGTCGGTTCGGCCAGGAGGTTGCGTACCGGTAACTGGGGGAGCTCCGCGCGCACGGCGTCGGCCATCTCCAGCGAGGTTGCCACCAGCGTGCGCTCCAGCGGCACCAGCGGAGCCAGACGCTCCACCGTGGAGGCGAGCAGCGAGCGTCCCTGGGCGAACGGCAGCATCTGCTTGGGCCGGGAGCGCCGCGACAGCGGCCAGAACCGCGTCCCCGCGCCACCCGCCATCACCAGTGCGTACAGGGGCATTCCGTCAGGCGACCATGTCATAGAGCTCCCGCAGGTCAGCCACCCTCAGGTAGGGGTGGGCGAAGAGTCCGGCGCGGTCCACCAGCACGGCGCGCATCCCTGCGCTCTCGGCCCCGCGGTAGTCGTCGAGCGGTGAGTCGCCGGCGTGGAGGCAGGCTGCCACCGGGACCCCGAGCCGACCAGCGGCGCGCCGGAAGATCTCGGTCCCCGGCTTCTCGACCCCCTCCAGCGAGGACACAAGCAGCTCGTCGAAGAACTCCGAAAGACCGAGACCGTCGAGCAGCCCCGGCAGCCGGGAGTCCCAGTTCGAGACAACGGCCAGGCGCACCCCGTCCGACCGCAAGCTCGCGAGCACTTCCGCGACTTCGGGAAAGACGTGCCAGAGGGTCGGGTCCGCGAACGCGTCGAAGAGTTCTTGGAGCACCGGCTCCCAGGGCGCGGGGTGTCCGAGCCGCGTGAGGACCCGCCGCAGGAACTCGCCCCACCACTCCCACTCGCCGCCCTTGAGGTGGTGATAGCGGTCGAGACCGCGGGGGTGGAGCTGGGTCAGCTCGGTCCAGACCTCTTGGAAGATCGGCGCCACCTCGCGTGCATCGACGGGAGAACCCCACCGCGAGAGGGTCGCCGCATACACCTCCGGGGCTGCGGGGCGCGCCTCGATCAGCGTGCCGCCCGCATCCAACAGCACCGCCTGTGGGGAATCGTGCCCTCTCACCCCAGGTTGCCTCCCACGTCGCCCCGACGCGCTATTCTACGCGCGGTGGCCGACGGTGGAGGACCCATGCGCGTCACATGTTCCCGGTGTGGCCAGGCGAGCGAGGCCATGGCGCAGCCACCGATGCCGACGGCCTTGGGCACGGAGATTCAGCAGCGGGTGTGCCCGGCCTGCTGGCGCGAGTGGTTGCGCACCCAGGTCATGCTGATCAACGAGTACCGTCTCAACCTCATCGACCCGGACGCACGAAAGACGCTGGAGGGGCAGATGCGTGCATTCTTGAACCTTGCCCCCGCCAGGGGCGAGTGACGCCGCTTTCCGACCTCGCGCGTTCCATGCTTGCCGCAGCGGTCGCGGCGGTGGCGCCAAACGCTCTCGCCCGCCGCATTGCCTTCTTCCCCGACGGCGTCGAGTTCGGCGGCTCGGCTCTCCGCCCAGCGGGCAGGCTGCACCTCGTCGCGTTGGGCAAGGCGGGCCCCGGACTCGCAGCCGCGTTCGTCCACCGCAGCCAACGGCCGCCAGACTCGGTTTTCGTGCTCGTGCCAGACGGCATCGAAGTTCCGGCGTCGGTGGCGCCGTTTGCAAGACGTGCGCGTCATCCGGTGCCCGATGCCCGCGGTGCCGCCGCGACACGTGAGCTGCTTTCACTGTTTGCGTCGTGCGAGCCCCGCGACGGCGTCGTGCTGCTCCTGTCCGGTGGAAGCTCGTCGCTGCTTGCCGAGACGCTGCCCGGCGTGACGCTCGAGATGCTTGCAGCGTTGACCCTCGCGCTTCTGGGCGCCGGCACCCCCATCCATGAGCTCAACACGGTGCGCAAGCACCTGCTGGCCGCCGCGGGCGGTCGGCTCGCGCTCACTTGCCGTGCGCCGATCCTCACCCTGCTGGTTTCGGACGTGCCAGGCGACGACCTCTCGTCGATCGGCTCCGGCCCGACGGTGCCCGACCCCACGACGTTCGCGGACGCCGTCTCCGTCCTCGCCCGCCGGGGGCTTGCTACCTCGTTCCCGGACGCGGTGGCGTTTCTCGCTTCGGGAGCTCGTGGACAGCTTCCCGAATCCCCCAAACCCGGCGACCGCCGTCTCGAGCACGTTCGCGCGCACCTCCTCGGCTGCAGCGGGGACGCCCTCCGGGCCGCGGCGGTGGTGGCGCAACAGGCCGGCCTCCGGGCCTGTGAGCTCACCCGTACCATGCGCGGCGAGGCCCGCACCATGGGTACCGCGCTTGCTGCCCTCGCGGCAAGCCTCGCGCCGGGCGAGGCCACCGCCCTGCTTTGCGCCGGGGAGACCACAGTCACGGTGCGCGGTGATGGCTGTGGCGGGCGCAACCTCGAGTTGGCGCTGGCGGCCGCCTGTGCCCTCGCCGACGTGCCGGAGCGCTGTCTGCTCGCCGCCGGCAGCGACGGCGTTGATGGCACCTCGCCCGCCG
>MEKI01000083.1:17251-21083 GCA_001766905.1 Acidobacteria bacterium RBG_13_68_16 | reverse complement strand
GCGTGCCGCCATCACCGGTGCGGCGGTCGGGGCGGGCGCACTCACGGTCATCCACATCACCTTCCAGACGTACTTCCTCCTTGCCGCCGACGTCAACGTCATCTACGGCTCGCTGTCGCTGCTCCTGTTCTTCCTCTTCTCGCTGCTGCTCTTCTGGCTGGCCGTGCTGCTCGGCGCCGAGGCCTCATGGGTCGTGGGCCACGCGGTGCCTCCCCCCCGGCCCAATGGCGTCGAGGCCCTGGTCAGGTTGCTGTTGACCGTGCACCGGGAGGGAAGCCTCTCGACCGACGCCGTGGTCAGGCTACTGGGTCACAGCGGCCACGACGTACTGGCGAGCCTGGCGGCAGCCCCCTCGATCCTGACCGCCGACGTCTCCGGCTGGCGTCTGGCACGCACCGCCGAGGCGATCACCCTGGGCGAAGTGTGTGAACGGGCCGGCATCGAGGCCCCTGACAGCGCGGACCCGCTCACCCTCGCGACGCTTGCCAAGCAGGTCAACGGAGAAGCGCCGCATGCCGTGGCCGAGCCCCCGGAATCGGTCGGTGCCGAACAGCCTTAACGGTCCATCCTCCGGACGAAGAAGTTGTTGCGGTCCGGCTTGCGAGGCGGACCGGGAGGCGTCGGTCGTGGGCCCTCCTTGTACCCCATGTACTCGGAGAACAACCCGATCACGAGGGTGCGACGCACGTCCGCGAAGCCGGCCTCGTCCATCGCCGTGAGGATGCGCTCCGGGGGGATGCAGGCTTCGATCGTGTCCCAGAAGTACCTCATCAGCAGCTCGGCCTCCGGGTTGCGCGTCCGGAGCCTCGTGAACACGGGCACCAGTCGACGCAGGTAGAAACGCAGTGTGGCATTGCCGATCCTGTTCTGAGGGCGCGTAACCTCCAGCACGCACAGAGCGCCACCCGGCTTGAGCACCCGCCGGAACTCGCGAAGTGTGATCGTCAGGTCGGAGAGGTGGCGCAGTGCGTAGCCCATGCTCAGGAAGTCGAAGCTGTCGTTGCGCCAGGGAAGCTGCTCCCCGATTCCCAGCACGCCATTCACGCCGAGATGGCGCCGGGCCTCGCTGAGCATCCCTGCGCTAGGGTCCAACCCGATGACCTTCGACGCGTCCCCCGCCAGTCGCACCGCCTCACGGGCCACCAGACCAGTCCCGATGGCCACATCCAGCACCCGCATGCCGGTGAAGAGCCCCGCCCGGACCAGCGCCTCGCGCCGGTACCGCCGCCCCCACCCGAACGCCATGTTGCCTTCGATCGTGTCGTAGCTCGGTGCTGCTCTGTCAAACAGCCGCCGCACAAACTCGGGCCGGTCCTCGTCGCGACCGTAGTAGCCCGAGAGCGTGGGGTGCGGTGGCACCGGCTCACCGCGTCGCTCGGGCGTGGGGACTTCCATCGGCAGAGTGTACCAGCCGACCCAACGGTCACGAGAAAGGGGAACAGTCAAGAGTTGAGAGTCAGGAGTCCGACTTCTTCTTCACTCTTGAGTCTTAACTCTGAACTGTCTCAAAAGGTCGTTCCAATCGAGAACTGGAAGTCGGTCTTCTTCTCGTCCGAGAACGGTTTGGGGTTGATACCGTAAATGAACCGCAGTGGCGCCTGAAAGATGGGGAGGAAGATCCGAAGCTCGGCCCCAAAGCTGTAGCGGTAGAGCTTGAGGTCCCAGCCCTGGGTCTCGAACCAGGCGTTGCCAGAGTCGGTGAAGAGGATGAGCTTGATGGGCCCGCCCACCTTGATCTGGTACTCGAGGTTCAGCTGCATGTAGCGGTCGCCGCCGAGAGGGACCCCGTTGAGATCGTAGAAGTAGAGGCCCTCGGCCGTGCGCGGCAAAACCGAGTAGTACTGAAAACCGCGCAGCGAGCGCTCCCCGCCCAGGCGATATCGGTCGTAGAACGGAATGGCGACGCCCTTCAGGGGCTTGATGATGCCGGCCTCGAAGTTGAGCGCGACAAGGGTGCGGCGGGTGAGCGGGTGGTAGAAAGACATCCCGGCCTCAGGACGCCAGTACTGGAAGTCGCCGCCGAGGGCCCCGCCCGCGTAGCGCACGCGGCCGAAGTAAGTCATGCCTGAGTTGGGGTCGAATGGGTCGTCCAGGGAGTTGTAGCCGTACGAGGGCGTCAACGACGAGGTGATTCCCTCGTACTTCTCAAAGAACTTGTCCTCCGTCGGTATGTCCTTGAAGGGCGGTCCCAGCGGGGGTCGGTGCGGAAAGGTGGGCGTCACGCCTGGGAACAAGGTCCGGACCGTGCTGTACTTTGCGGCCACGTTCTCGTAGCCGTACGAGACCGCGAACTGGCCGAAGTCCCGCACCGCGACGCCCCACATGAGGGAAGCCCCCTTGGAGTTCCGGACGTAGTCGCTCTGGGCATACGAATAGGCCGAGTAGTCGAGTGACTGGTTGTAGATGGAGCCACCGACGATCATGCGCTTGTCGAGGAAGTAGGGCTCGGAGAACGACAAGGAGTATGTGCTCCCGGCCTTGCCGGCCTGCGCGCTCAGACCGATGATCTCGCCGCGGCCCAGAAAGTTGCGGGTGCCGAATGAGAACTGCCCGAAGAAGCCCTCGAGCTCGGAGTATCCAGCGCCGAACTGGATGTCGGTCCTGCCGACTTCCTCGCCCTTGATCGTCACGTTGACGCGTTTGTTCGGTTCGTCGAACTTAAACTCGACCGGATCATCCTTGAGCTTGAAGTAGCCCAGCTGGTTAACCTTGAACACCGACCGCTTGAAGAGGGACATGTTCATCCAGTCCCCCTCGATCAGGCGAACCTCCCGCCGCAGAACCTTGTCCTGCGTCTTGGTGTTGCCGACGAACTCGAGCCTGCCGAGACGAAAGCGGTCGCCCTCATACACGTCCACCACGACGTCCACCGTGTCCGGCTTGTCCTTCTCGTCCACCAGCGACGGGTTGGTATACGCGTAGATGTAGCCGCGAGACTGGTAGAGAGTGCGGAGCGCCTCGTTGCCCTCCTCCACCTTCGAGTAGTTGTAGATCCTTCCCGGCTTGGCCTCGTAGAGCTTCCGCAGGGTCTCGGAGGGGAAGACCGCGTTGCCCTTGATGCTCAGCGACCCCATGTGGAACCGCTTTCCTTCCTCCACGGGGATCACGACCACCATGCGGTACTTCTTCTCCTTCTGGGTAGTGGCTTGCGGGTTGCGGGCGATCAGTTCGACCTTGGGCTCTCCCACGACGATGTCCTTGTAGCCGTGGTTCATGTAGAATTTCTTCAGGTTCTCCGAATCCTCGCCCCAGACCTCCTTGTTCCAGATGATCTTCTTCCCGAACATGTGGAAAAGCGACTTCTGCTTGGTCTTCTTGAGCGCACGCCGCAAGGTGCGGTCCCCGTAAATGTTGTTCCCCACGATGTTGATCTTGCCGATCTTGATCTTGACACCCTCGTCGACCTGGAACGTAACCTTGACCTGGTTGGGCCCCGTCCCGGTGACGACGGGATCGACGACGGCGCTGGCGTACCCCTCCTTGCCGTAGGCGTCGAGGATGGCCTGCCGCAGCCGCTGAACCTCCGAGGTACGCAGCGGCACGTTGCGCTTGAGGCTGACGTTTGCCGTCTCGAGCTGCTCCCTGATCGTCGAGGTCGAGACCTTCTTGTTGCCGGCAAACGCCCACTCCGTGACCTTCGGGCGCTCCTTCACCGTGACGATGAGCCGGACCTTGCCCGGCGCCATCTCCTCCGCTTCGACCTTGACGTCTTCCACCAGCCCCGAGTCCCAGAAGCGGTGGAAGCTCTTGGCTACGGCCTCCGGGTCGTAGGGATCGCCCTTGGCCACCCCAAGGTAGTACTCGACGGTGTCCTCGTCGATCGTGCTCCCCC
>MEKI01000083.1:1480-17196 GCA_001766905.1 Acidobacteria bacterium RBG_13_68_16 | reverse complement strand
GCCGACGCCTCGCCGGCAGCGTGCTCGAGGAGCCAACCGATGGCCTCCTCCGGCACGTCCAGCGCTATGCCGCGGCCTGCGAGGTGTGTCACCACATCCCCCACCAGCAATCGAGCGACCTGGCGCAGCTGATCGGCCTGGAGCGGGCTGAACACAACGATGTCGTCGAGACGGTTGAGAAACTCGGGTGGGAACTGGCGCTTGAGCTCGCGCAGCACGACCTCGCGAATCTCGTGATAGGTAGGGACACCCGTCTTTTCGGTGAAGCCGACTTGCGTGGCCCCTGCCAGCAGGTCACGTGTGCCGAGGTTGGAGGTCATGACGATCAGCGTGTTCTTGAAATCCACCTGGTCGCCGTAGGCGTCGGTGAGGAGACCGTCTTCCAGGATCTGCAGGAGCAGGTTCGCGATGTCCGGGTGAGCCTTCTCGATCTCGTCGAGCAGGATCACGGAGTAGGGCTGGCGCCGCACCCGCTCGGTTAGCTGACCGCCTTCCTCATAGCCCACATACCCCGGGGGCGACCCGATGAGCTTGGAGACGGTGTGCTTCTCCATGTACTCCGACATGTCGAACCGCACTAGAGCCTTGTCGTTGTGGAAGAGGAACCGTGCCAGCTGGCGCGCCGCCTCGGTCTTTCCCACCCCCGAGGGACCCAGGAAGAGAAAGGACCCGATCGGACGCAGCCCACGGGTGACCCCCAGCCGCGAGCGCCGGATCGCGCGCGCGATTGCGGAGATAGCCTCCTGCTGCCCGACGATACGCTGCCGGAGGATGTCCTCCATGCGAGCCAGGCGACCGGCTTCGTCCTCGCGCAGGGTCGTGATCGGGATGCCGGTCCAGGAGGCGATGACCTCCTCCACGTCGCCGCGCTCCACATCGGCAGCAGGTTCACTGGCCGGCTGCGTCTGCGACATTCTCTTGATCTCCCCGCGCAGCCCCAGCTCCCGCTCCCGCAGCTTCACGGCGGCCTCGAAATCCTTGGCGGAGATCGCCCGCTTCATCTCCCTCACCACCCTCCCCGCCTCGCCCTGGATTTCCCGAAGTCGCTCGGTCGAGGCGGCCCCTCGCAGCTTGACGCGGGCGCCGGCCTCGTCCAACACGTCGATTGCCTTGTCGGGGAAGAAGCGGTCGGTGATGTAGCGGCCCGCCTGCTCGACCGCCGCGCGCAGCGCCTCGTCGGTGTACCGGACGTTGTGGAACTTCTCGTAGCGCTCGCGCACCCCCTGCAGGACGACCAGGGTCGCCGCTTCGTCCGGCGGCTGCACAACCACGGGCTGGAAACGCCGCGAGAGCGAGCGGTCCTTCTCGATGTACTTCCGGTACTCCTTGAGCGTCGTGGCCCCGATGCACGTGACTTCGCCGCGGGAGAGCGCGGGTTTGAGGATGTTGGCCGCGTCCAGCGAGCCCTCGGCGGACCCCGCACCGATCAGGACGTGCAGCTCGTCGATGAAGACGATGATCTCGGGGTTCTCCTTGAGCTCCTTCAGAATCGCCTTGAGCCGCTCCTCGAACTGCCCGCGATACTTGGTACCCGCCACCACCAGGGACAGGTCGAGCGCCAGGATTCGCCTGTCGGCCAACTGCACCGGCACGCGGCCACTCGCGATCCGTTGCGCAAGGCCCTCCACGATGGCCGTCTTGCCGACGCCAGGCTCGCCGAGCAGCACGGGGTTGTTCTTTGTGCGGCGCAGGAGGATCTGGACGATGCGGTCAACCTCCTCCTCGCGTCCGATCAGCGGGTCGAAGCCGCCGGAGCCTGCGAACTCCGTGAGGTCGCGACCAAACTCGGCAAGAGCCGTAAGCTCTCTCTTGCCCTTCCTGATCTCCCGCTCCCGCCAGATCTCCCCGAGTTCCTCGCGCACCGAAAGGAGCGACATTCCGTGCGTTGCAAGCGCTTGCGTCGCGGAGCAACCCTCCAGCCGGAGGATCCCGAGCATCAGGTGCTCGTTGCCCACTGAAGGCTGGCCGAGCACCTCGGCCTCGTGGGCAGCCAGGAGGAGGATGCGCCGGCTGTCCTCGGCAAGCGGCAGCTCGGCCGGCGTGTGGATCTCCGACACGACCGCGGTGGGGCCCAGCTCGGCTTGCAGGTCCTCGCTCGAGAGCTGGAAACGCTGGAGGAGCTGCTCCACGACCTCGTCGCTCTCGCGCAGTAGTCCGAGCAGCAGATGCTCGGAGCCGATCGCTGTCGCGCCCGCCTGCGCCGCTTCGTAGCGCGCGAAGAACAGCGTCCGCCGTGCCCGCTCGGTCAGGTTTTCGAGCATGCCTCCTCGACAGCGGCCCCGGTCAGTCGGAGGGTTCGACCGCACCGGCTGGCCAGGGCCTCGTTGTGGGTCACGATAACACTGGTGAGGGAGCGGCTCAAATGCAGCTGCTGCAGCAGACCGAACAGGCCTTCCGCGTTGGCCGCGTCCAGGTTTCCCGTGGGCTCATCTGCGAGCAGGAGCTCCGGCTCGGCGACGAGCGCCCGGGCAACCGCGCCCCGCTGCTGCTCGCCTCCCGAGAGCTCATCCGGGAAGTGGTCACGCCTGTGATCGAGTCCCACCGCTGCGACCAACTCGCGAGCCGCCTCGAGCGCGGCGCGGCGGGCGCGGCCGGCAATCAGAAGGGGCATCGCGACGTTTTCCTCGAGCGAGAACTCCGGCAGCAGAGCGTGGAACTGAAAGACGAACCCGATGCGACTGTTACGCCACCGCGCTCGGCGCTCCACCGAGAGCGCAGACACGTCGCTGCCGAAGAGCACGAGCTGCCCGGCGTCCGGTCGGTCGAGCAGCCCGATTAGATGGAGGAGCGTGCTCTTGCCGACTCCCGAAGGCCCGACCACCGCCAGCATTTCTCCCCCCGCAACCGCAAGGTCGATCCCGCGCAGCACCTCGACACGGCGCTCCCCGGAACCGTAGCCCTTGCGGAGGCCGGAGGTGCGGACTACTTCACTCACGGTTCTCCTCGCACGAGGTCACGGCACCAAGATGTTCACTCATAGCGCAGCCCACAATCCGTTGCGGGGGGCTCTGCGGCACTCCACCCCGCCCCCGCCGCAGCGGTGCCCCCCGAGCCCCCCGCGCTCGCGGGGAGTGAATCCCCGCTCACTTGCGCAGCGCGCCGAGCGCTCACTCATAGCGCAGCCCCTCTAATGGGTCGCGTTTCGCGGCGGCGCGGGCGGGCACGAGGGAGGCCAACAGCGCGGCAACGAGCGAGACCGCCAGCACGATGACAACCGCGTCGACGGTCACCCGGAACGGGACGTGCGACACGATGAACACCCCGCGCGGCAGCGGAAGCGCACGCGTGCGGTCCAGGATCACTGCGGTGAGGCCACCGACCACGGTGCCGAGCACCCCGCCCAGCGCCCCGACCCCGAGGCCCAGCATCAGGAAAAGCCGGCGTACACGGGCCGGCGGGAGCCCAAGGGCTGTGAGCAGTGCCACATCGGCACGCTTTTCCGCAGCCAGGAGTGCCAGATTGCACAGCAGGTTGAGCGCGGCAACGGCCATCACGAGCGCGACGCCGAAGCCGATCATCACGCGCTCGAGTGTGAGGGCAGCCAGCAGCGGACGGTTCAGCTCCGCAAAAGACACAACCTCCACCCCCTCGGGCACTTCGTCCTGCACAACCGATGCCACCTTCCACGCCTGGGCCGGGTCGAGGGTCCGTAGCGCCACCGAACGCGGGCGACCGATCGGCACCAGGGCGGCCCCGACTTGATCGGGGACGCGAATGACGGCTCGCTCGTCGCCGGGCTGCGCCGAGCTTACCGCCTCTACCACCACCCTGCGCCGGATCGGCATCGGGCCCAGCGGAGTGAGAACCAACCTGGGGCTCGCGACCACGAGCTCGGAGCCGGCGCCGATGCCAAGCCGAGCCGCAAGCACCCGGTTGACCTCCACCGTGGACAGCGTGTCCACCGCCTCCAGTTCGGCCGGGACCGCCCCGTCGGGTCCCAGACACCACACCGCGCCGCCCCTCACCGTGCGGACCTGGAGCTCGGGATGGCGGGCGCGCAGCAGGGCAAGCCAGTCACCGGGGGGAAGGGTTCGCCCGGTGCTCGGGCGAAGCTCCGCATGGATCCCACTTTCGGCAAGCTGCGCCCGGATTGTGGATTGAAAGCCCTCCAGCAGGGCCAGCGTCAGCACCAGCGCCGCCGCCCCCAGTGCCATTGCCCCAAAGCTGATCGCGCTGACCGCGGCGACGTGCGTGCGTCGCCGCAGACCCAGCAGGTAGCGACCGGCGACTTGCGTCAAAACCGACGCCACGGCTCACTCCTTTGGGCGGAGCAGCGGGAAGAGAATCACGTCACGGATGGAGTGGGAGTCGGTCAGCAGCATGACCAGGCGATCGATTCCGATCCCCTCACCGGCCGTCGGGGGCATTCCGTACTCCAGCGACAGCAGATAGTCCTCGTCCACCACCCCTCCGGCGATGCGAGCCTGCTCCTCGAAGCGACGGCGCTGGTCGTCGGGGTCGTTCAATTCGGTGAAGGCGTTGGCGAGTTCGAGCCCGCCGATGTACAGCTCGAAGCGCTCGGTGAGGTCCGGTTCGCCCGGCTTGCGCTTAGCCAGGGGGGAGATGTCCGCCGGGAAGTCGACGATGAAGGTGGGATCGTGGAGATTGCGCTCGGCGGTGGCCTCGAAAAGCTCCGCCAGAAGCTTGCCCGACGTGAGGCGCGCAACGTCGTCGATGCCGAAGCGGCGTGCAGCAGCCTCCAGCTCCGCCCGCCCTCCGAGGTCCTCGGGCCGAAGGTCCGAGTGGGCCAGCACCGCGTCCCGCATGGTGAAACGTTGCCACGGCCGCTTCAGTTCCAGTGTCGAGTCGCCCCAGGGAACGGCGCTGCCGCCCACCACCGTCTCCGCTATCCCCGCCAGCATCTCTTCGGTGAGCGTCATTAGGTCTTCGTAGCTCGCGTACGCCCAGTAGAACTCCAGCATCGTGAACTCGGGGTTGTGCCTGGTCGAGATCCCC
Source organism: Acidobacteria bacterium RBG_13_68_16 (assembly GCA_001766905.1). Taxonomy (GTDB): domain Bacteria; phylum Acidobacteriota; class Thermoanaerobaculia; order Thermoanaerobaculales; family Thermoanaerobaculaceae; genus RBG-13-68-16. Next base: position 12,240 of record MEKI01000083.1, on the reverse strand, counting down.
TCATTCCGGAAGTTCCGGTTGATCTCGTAGACCCGCTCGAAACCCCCGACCACCAGTCGCTTGAGGTAAAGCTCGGGCGCGATGCGTAAGAAGAGATCCATGTCCAGCGTGTTGTGGTGAGTCTTGAACGGCCGGGCGACAGCTCCGCCCGGGATCGGCTGCATCATCGGTGTTTCCACCTCGATGAACCCGCGGGCGTCAAGAAACGTCCTGATCTCGCGGACAATCGCGGCCCGCGCGAGGAACACGTGGCGCGAGTCGGGGTTGGTCGCGAGGTCCAGGTAGCGCTGGCGCGCGCGGAGCTCGTGGTCGGTGAGGCCGTGCCACTTTTCCGGCCAGGGTTGCAGTCCCTTGGCCAGCACGGTCACCCGCTCGGCGCGAACGGTCAGCTCGCCGGTGCGGGTGCGGAAGACCACCCCCTCCGCGCCCCAGAAGTCCCCGAGGTCGAGGGTCTCGAGCAGCGAGAAGCCTTCATCGCCCACCACGTCGCGCTTGAGGTGGACCTGGAGGCGCCCGTCGCCGTCGGAGAGATCCACAAACGTCGCCTTCCCGTGGCTGCGGATCGCGGTCACGCGGCCCCCGACCCGCACCCGCGGAGCCCCGGCCTCGAGTGCCGCTGCATCCAGCGCGGCGAAGCGCGCCACGATCTCGCTGACCCTACCATCCACGGGGAAGCGCGGCGGGTACGGATCGAGGCCCCGGTGCCGGAGCTTGTCGAGCTTGCCGCGACGGTGAGCTCGCAACGTCTCCAACGGTTCCACGGCACCTCGGCGGGTCTTTGGGTCGTGCGCCAAAACGGCGCATTCTAGCACGCGAAGAGCGGCCCGTGACGCCACCTGAGCCACGCCCGAGCGAGCGTTTCTCGGGTTGAGCCAGCCGCCTCCGCCACGCGTGGCCAGGCGGCTGGTACGCTACGGCGGTGGGCTCGCCAGCCGCGCGAGCATCTCGGGTGAGACGCTCGCCGCGCGCGCGAACCCGCCGACCAGGCGGCCCCTCAGTAAGCGGAGCTCATAAAGCTCGAAGTCACCGAGGGAGAATGTCTGCTCGCTTGTCGGAAAGCGCCGCAGGTACAGCCGCCGGCCCTCTTCCCAGGCAGGCGTTCCGCGCTCGAGCTGCCGCACCGTCCCCTGCAGTGTGACCCGTGCAACCTGGAGCGGATCGGCGTCTCCCCGGTCGGTTTGGTGGATCAGGGCCGCGAACTGCGCACCAGTTACCAGGCCCGCCGTGTGGCGGGCAAGCTTCGAGGCGTGCACCACCGCGCAGCTGAAATCGGGCTTGAGGGCGAACGGAAGCAGACCGACGTACGGTTCGCCTTCGACCAGCACCCCGAGGGCAAGCACACGCTGGCCGGTGAGGAGCTCCCTGAGCAGCGCATCGTTCTCCGCGTTCACCTCGACACTCCTCGCTGACCTGACCGCTCGGTCATCAAGGTGTCTCTCCTGTCAGGACGGAGCCGAGCCTTTCGAGCTCCCTCCGCGAAGCCGGCTGCCAGGAGCTCCCCAGCTCGCGAACGAGGGCAACCTTCACGTCCCGCCAGCGCATGCCCCTGACCGCGGCGCCGAACTCCGCCCACTCGGAGGCCACTGCGCGCAGTTCCGTTGCCGACACCGCAGAGCGGTACGCCCGAGCGGCCTCCTCGGCCGAGCCGTGCTCGAGGCCGAAATCCTGATGCAGGTATCCCCGAAAAAAGCTTCGCAGCGTGTCGTACCTGGCCGCGACCCCTCGGTTCTCGCCCTTCCCCTTTCGCATCTTTCCGCTGGTCACCTCGAGGCCTCCGGATAGGACGTGAGCACGAAGTAGCTCTGCCGCCCGTCCCAAGCAAGCACAACCACAGCATCGAACGCCACGCGGGCACTGCGTTCGCCCCTGCCGATCGAGCGCCCGATGGGTCGGCCCGGGTCGCCACGGTAGTCCAAAACAAGGTTGGGGCGCGCGCCTGCCCTGGCGAGCCACGCCTGGATCCGGTTCCGCGACCGGTCCAGGGTCTCCCCCACGATCCGCTCCGCAGTCGCCCGGTCGGTGTAGCTGGAGGCTGCCGCGATGCGACGCTCCCGCTGTAGCCTCACCCTCAGTTCGTCGTCGCTCAGCCCCACGTGTCGGTGCAGCGTGTGGCCCCCCGCCCGCTCGTCCCGCTCGAGGTCGCGAGGAGCCACCCCCGAGGTCGCTCTCCGGGCGGGGACTTCCCGGGGGTGGGACCCACACGAGGTCTGGCCGCCCACAAAAGCCAGAACCAGGACGCCTGCAACGACGCCCTGCCCGGCCCTCCGGATCGCTCGCCTCACCGAGAGGTTAGCCATCTGGAACTCGCCCCGCATGCTACACGATGGAGCCCGTGCCTCAACCGCTGCGCAGCGCTCCAGGGCAGCGGTCGGCTTGACCCGCACCTGGCCGGTGTTACTATCGCCGCGAGGCAGAACCCGACAATCCTTCTCGCTGCCGGGACTGGAGGGTGGCGACGTGGGCCCGACTCGAAACGCAGCAACCGTGGCCCTGGCCGTGTTCGCCTTGGTCGGGGTGATCTTCTCCGCCGTCTCCACCTACGACTACGCGGCGTTCCTGGACCGGCAGGTACACGCGATCACCTGCTCGTTCGTGCCCGGGATCGGGGCGCTGGACACGACCGGCTCCTCCGGCTGCCACGCGGTGCTGATGAGCCCCTACTCGGCGGTGTTCCGTACCTTGACGTGGGGCGGAATCCCGATCGCGCTGCCGGCGCTCGCAGTGTTCTTCTTTCTCCTGTTCCGGGCGCTTGACCTGCTGCTCCGGCGTCTCGCGGCCGACGCCGACGAGGCACGGTTCATGGTGGCGGCGACGCTCTTGCCGGTCGTGGTTTCCGTGATCTACTTCCTGATCTCCATCCTGCGTGTCGGCGCGGTGTGCAAGCTGTGTGTCGGAACGTACGTTGCCTCGATCGGAGCCTTCGTCGCCGCCATTGTGGCCTACCGCCAAGCGGCGCAGCGTGGTCGCCCGCGGCCGATCGCGTGGGGAAAGTATGCCGCTTACTTCCTCGAGGGCGTTGCGTTGGTGTTCGTACCGGTGCTGCTCTACCTCGTGCTCAAGCCCGCATACGCGGGAACCGTCGCCGGGTGTGGCGGATTGTTGCACCCAGAGGACCGGTACGGCGTGCGGGTGAAGTTGACGAGCCCTCCAGGCGGCGCCGCGGCGATCGAGGTGCTCGACCCGCTGTGCCCGGCCTGCAAGGGGTTCTCCCAGCGGCTGGCCGCAAGCGGGCTGGCCGGGAGCCTGTCACGCGAGCTCGTGCTCTTCCCGCTCGACAAGGAGTGCAACTGGATGGTGAGCGAGTCGGTTCACCCTGGTGCCTGTGCGGTGTCCGAGGCCGTGCTTTGCGGCGGGGCACAGGCGGACAGCGTCCTCGAGTGGGCGTTCGACCACCAGACCGAGCTTCGGGAGTTGGGGAAGGACCCCGACCGCGTGTACGCGCGGATCGCGCAGCAGTTCCCGCAACTGGCCGGCTGCCTGGGCAAGCCCGCAGTCAGGTCGAGGCTCAACCGGTCGTTGCGCTGGGCGGTGGCCAACTCGTTGCCCGTCGTGACCCCACAGCTCTTCGTCCGCGGGCAGAAGATCTGTGACGAGGACACCGACCTCGGACTCGAGTACGTGCTCTCCCGAAGGCTCGCCGGGCAGCGGCCGGATGAGCCAAGCCCTGCGGCGAGGTGAGACCATGAGACCGACACGGGTTCATTTCATCCTTTTTGTCGTGACACTGGCGGTGCTGTCGGCGCTGGTGGGGGTGTGGGTGCGGTCCGCGGCGCACAGGCTCGCCGAGCTGCAGGCGGAGAAGGGCAAGGGCCCCAGCGCGGCAGTCGCGAGCGCGGCGGACGAGGGGTACTGCACCGGCACGCTCAAGCAGATCCTGCGGCGCGTCTTGACCTCCTGCGGCCTTATCAAGGGTGGCTCCCAGCGCGGTTGTCAGCCGTTGCAGGCGCGCAGCGTCGCAGCGATGTCGGGCGACGACTTCAACGCCCTGTTCTTGCCGCTCGCCGAACGCGCGGCAATCATCCAGTTCGACCAGGACAGCGCCGACCTGGACCCCGCCGCGATCGCGCTTCTCGACACGGCGTTCGCGGACCAGCGCGGCGCGTCGTACTTCCTCGTCGTCTCGCGCGCCTCGCCGGAGGGCCCACTCGGCTACAACCGGGAGCTTTCCCGGCAGCGTGCGGAGGCGGTTCTCGACCACGTCAAGTTCAAGTTCGCCGACCCCGACCTCGAGCAAGAGGTCGGGCTGCTTTGGTTGGGCGCAGAGTTCGCCCAGCTCGACCGGGACTTCTGCCAATGGAAACTTTCGCGGCCGGACCAATCGTGCAACACCGCCTACCTCAACCGATCCGCGTTCATCGCCTGGATCGACTGTCGGCTCTGACCGCGCTCGCGCTGGTGCTGTCAGCAGCCGTACTGGCCTGCTGCGGCGGTGGTGAGCAGCCACCGATTTCGCGCGTCGAGGGCGTCACGGCGAGCGGCCAAGCGCCCGCCCCCGAGCGCTGGTGTGACCGCTTCTACACCGGAGCCGACGCTCCCACGCTCGTCCTCCCGAAGGTCGTCCCGGCCCGTCCGGGGCAGCCGCTCCCCGCGCTGCGTGCCGACCGCTGGGTGTGGGTCAACCTGTGGGCGACCTGGTGCGGTCCGTGCCGGCGCGAGATGCCGCTGGTGCTGCGCTGGCACGAGCAGCTCGGAAGGGACGGGATTGCCTCCGACCTCTGGTTTCTCTCGGTGGACGTCAAGGAGCAGGACCTCACCCGCTTTCTGCAGGAGAACCCGACCGTGGCACCCGGCAACTCCGTTCGCCTCGCCGCGGCTCCCAACCTCGACCGCTGGCTGGCGGGGTTCCCCGGCGCGCCCACCGGCTCGATACCGCTGCAGGTCATCGCCGCACCCGGCGGCAAGGTCCGCTGCATCCGGGCAGGCGCGTTGCGGGAGGGCGATTACCCGCTCGTCAAGGCGCTCTTCCAGCGCTGACCGTGCCGGTCACCGCCCTCTGAACATTGGCAGGACGAGCGCGCGCAGCGTCTTCACCAGAGATGCGCCCTCAGGACACTCAGAGAGACGCCACCAGCGAAACGGTCGTGGCGGTGTCGGTCTTGCGAAAGCCCGGGACGGGTCGGTTGCTGTAGCGCACGTCGTATCCGAGCTGCAGCGCCAGGCGACCCGTGAGGCTCGCCTTCAGCGCGCTCTCGGAGGTGATTCGCCACGCGCTCGTCTGGTCGAAGTCCGGGTAGAGGCGGAGTTTCTCCGTGAAGGCCGCGGTTTCGCTGAGGGTCCACTTATAGGTAGCGCCGAGCAGCCCACCGAGAAAACTCCGGTCTTTTCCGACGACCCGGTTCTCGCGCGTCCAGGTGAGACCTCCGTCGAAGGCGAGCTCGTGGACCGGACCCAGGAGGAACTTGTACGTCGCGCCACCCTCCACCACCGCTCGCAGGTCAAAACCGGCAAACGTGTCCCGCTCGCCGGAGAACCCGGCGAACAGCGACCAGCGCTCGCTCACGCTACGCGTGCCACGCACACCCGCAAAGGACCGCTCGGCGTCGGTGGTCCCACCTTTGCTCGAGCGCAGGAACTTTCCGACGAACTCCAGGCCCCAGGGGTCGGAAACCCACTTGGCCCCGAGATCGAGGCCGAGGGATTGCGTCTGTGAGTTCCCCGTCGTGGAGAGGAAGGAGAGCCCCAGGGACCCGCTCCATGGCGACTTGGGAGCCTCGTCGGCGCCCAGAGCCGGCACCGCGAGGAGCACGATGAGCAGGCAAACAGGTACGGATTTCCTCATCACGATTCTGACCTCCTTCGATTGAGTCGCGACGCGGGACACCTTCCGGCGCTGGCTGCCCTGACGATTCGCTTCACTTTGCCAATCCCGGCATCCCATCGGCGGTACTCCGAGGAAGCCATTATCGCAAAGATCACGACGTCGTGATACAAAGCCAGATGATGAGGAGTTCCTTGAACCGGCGCATGGCATGGCACACCGCGCTTCTCGCTACCGCGGTGCTTGTTTCAACCGCAACGCTCTCGGGTTGCGGGAGGGGAACGCCTGCGGTCGACCCGGGTTACCTCGCGCACATCGAGGCGTGGCGAGCCGAACGCCTGGCATCGCTCACTTCCGACGACGGTTGGCTGACGGTGGTCGGCCTGTTCTGGCTTCACAGCGGGGAGAATCGCTTCGGCGCCGACCCCGGAAACGAGGTGGTGCTGCCCGGCAAGGGCACGCCGGCCGTCGCCGGCACCCTCGAACTCCGGCAGGACGGCACCGTGCTCCTCCACCCCGGCCCGGGGACGGGCGTCACGCTTGCCGGCTCGCCGGCGACCGAGCAAGTGCTCGCCTCCGACCGCAGGGGCAGACCCGACGTCCTCGCGGCGGGCGCCGTGCGCTTCTACCTCATCGAGCGGGGAGGGAAACTGGCGGTGCGCGTGAAGGACCTGCACAGCGCAAGGCGGGTCGGCTTTGCGGGGATCCGGTACTTCCCGGTGGACCCCGAGTATCGCGTCGAGGGCACGTTCGAGCCCTACCCGACCCCACGGGAGGTGGCGGTAGCAACCGTCCAGGGGCCCGAGCAGAAGATGCTCGCACCCGGCCTCGTTCGCTTCCGACTCGGCGGCAACAGCCTTGCCCTCGAGCCGTTCCTCTCCTCGCCGGACGACACCAGCTTCTTCTTCGTGTTTCGAGATGCAACCAGCGGCACCGAGACGTACGGCGCCGGCAGGTTCCTCGACACCCCTGTACCGAAGGCACCCTCGACCGCCGTCGCGCTCGACTTCAACAAGGCATACAGCCCGCCGTGCGCCTTCACGCCGTACGCGACCTGCCCGCTACCGCCGAGACAGAACGAGCTTCCCGTGCGCATCGAGGCCGGCGAGAAGTTCGGGCCAGGGCACTAAGGCAGCCGGCGCGCCCCCGACCCTTCCTGCGCTATGCTTCTTGACAGTGGATACCTTCGCGCCCCGCGCGCTCGAAGAGGCGGCTCGTTCCTTCGCGAGTTCGTACCCGACGGGCACGCTCGTCGCGGCGTTCGTCGCCGGCTCAGGGATCACGCTCTCGGCGCCGGGCTGGCAGAAGGCCGCCGAGGCCCCGTACGCCGAGGTCTTCCCGTTCCCGGTCCCGGAGCTGCCGGGGCACACGCCCACCGTCACCGTCTGGCGCAAGGGTGGGGCCGGCCTCTTGGTCTTCAACGGCCGCTTCCACCTGTACCAGGGTTACACCGCACCGAAGGTGGCCGCGATCCCGCGCCTGGCGGGCTTGCTGGGCGCGCCGGTCTACGTCGCCACCAACGCCACCGGAGCCATTGACCCGGCAGTGCTGCCCGGCAGCCTGGTGGTGGTGCGGGACCACCTCAACTTCCAAGGGACGAGCCCGTTGCTGGGCGAGTGGGGCCAGTGGCGGGCGCCGATGTTCCCCGACCTGACCGAGGCCTACGACCGACGGTTGCGGACTATGGCGACGCGCTGTGCCGAGGCGGCGGGCTTCCCGGTCCGGGAGGGCGTTTACGTCGCGACCCTCGGGCCCAACTACGAGACGCCGGCCGAGGTCGAGGCGTTCCGGCGCATGGGCGGGACGGTGGTGGGAATGTCCACCGTGCAGGAGGTGATCGCCGCCCATCACCTGGGCATGCGGGTGCTGGTTCTCTCGCTCGCCACCAACCTGGCCGCGGGAATCGCCGGGCGCCCGCTGACCCACCAAGAGGTCATCGAGGCCGGCAGGGCCGCACACGACCGTCTGGAGAGCCTGCTCCAGCGCCTCATCGCCGAGCTCGTCCAGGAGCGGCCGTGAAGGTCATCTCCCTCGAACTGGGGCCGTTCTCTGCGCGCTGCGTGATCTTGGGGTGCGAGGCCACGGGAGAGGCAATCGTGGTGGACCCGGGTTTCAAACCGGACGTCGTGATCGGGACGGTTCGGAGCGAGCGCCTTCACCCCACCGCAATCGTCTTGACCCACGCCCACTTCGATCACGCCTGCGGGGTCGGCGCGCTGAAGGGCGCCTTCCCTTCGGCGTCGGTCATGTTGCACGCCGACGATCTCCCGCTCTACAACGACCTGCCGGGCCAGGGCCAGATCTTCGGCTTCCAGGCACCGGAGATGGTCCCCTGGGACGGGTTGGTTCGCGACGGCCAGAGTGTGCCCGTCGGGGAGGAAGCCCTGCTGGTGCGCCACTGCCCCGGCCATTCCCCAGGGCACATCGTGCTGATCCGCGACCGGTCTCAGGGGCCGCTCGCCTTGGTCGGGGATGTCCTCTTTGCGGGTTCGGTGGGAAGGACCGACCTGTTCGGAGGGTCGTTCGTACAGCTCGAGCGGTCGATTCGGGAGGTGCTCTACCGCCTGCCCGACGCCACCCGCGTCATCCCGGGACACGGCCCGGAGACCACGATCGGGGCCGAGAAGGCGGGCAACCCGTTCGTGAGCGCGACGGCGCCGTAGCTCCGTACCGGCAGCAGAACCCGCGGGCTTGCCGGTGCGTTTAACGGGGTGGAGGGATGGAGCCGTGAGACGCCTAGCCTGTTTCCTCGCAACCCTGCTCGTCGGCGCGGTGGCCGCCGGCGGGAACCTGCGCACCCTCGAGCACAGCCAGCCGGCCGGAGAGCTCACGGGCGTCACCATCACCGCTGGAGTGGGCGAGGTCGAGATCGTCGGCGACAACGGCAACACGGTGCGCGCCCGGGTCGAGGTCAAGAAGAAACACATGGGGTGGTTCGGTTCGAAGAGCTCGGACGACGAGATCGAGAGTCTCGCGATCGAGCCCTCGGTCTCGGGCGGCAGGCTGACGCTTCGCCTCAAGCCGGACCGCCACGACGACCACGACTTTGTCGAGTACTGGACCGTCTACGTGCCGGCCGCCTTCGCGGCCGAAATCAAGCTCGGGGTAGGTGATGCCACCGTGCTCGACGTGGCCGGCGACGTGAAGGCCGAGCTGGGGGTGGGCGACGTGAAGGTCGAAGGGCTGCACGCCTCCTTCGGGAGCGTGCGCGCCTCCTGCGGCGTAGGCGACGCCTCGCTCCGAACACCGGCCGGCCGCGAAGAGGGCGAGGGGTTCATCGCCCACAACCTAAGTGCAAAGGGTCCGGGCAAGGCCGAGATCCGCGCCGAGGTCGGGGTCGGCGACGTCACCATTCGTCTGCGATAGCGGCGGGCTCCAGGCACGCCGGGACCGTTCTCCTTCGCTATGCTCAGGGTCAGGGTGACTGCGGTCCGCGACCGAGCGGACCGCAGTCACGTCTGAAGCACACCCCAGCGGAACGGCGGGATCTCGCCCTGGTGGGCGCAGGCGGTCAGGCACGCCGCCACCACTTCGCGGGTGTGCCGCGGGTCGAGGATGCCGTCCACCCAGAGACGCGCCGCGGCGTAGCGTGGATCGGTCGTGGCGTCGTAGCGCGCCTTGATGTCCGCGAGGCGCGCTGCCTTCTCCTCCTCGCTGACCTCGCCGGGGCGGTTCTTGAGCTGGATCGCGACCAACGTCTGAGCCGCCTGCTCGCCGCCCATCACCGCGATGGATGCCGAGGGCCAGGCGAAGATGAAACGCGGCCCGTACGCCTTGCCGCACATCGCGTAGTTGCCGGCTCCGTACGAGTTGCCGACGAAGATCGTGATCTTCGGCACCGTGCTGTTGGCCACCACGTTGACCATCTTGGCGCCGTCCTTGATGATCCCTTCCTTCTCGGCGCGGGAGCCCACCATGAAGCCGGTGACGTCCTGCAGGAAGAGCAGTGGAATTCCCTTTTGGTTGCAGAGCTCGATAAACCGCGTGCCCTTGTCGGCGGCGTCGGAGTAGATCACGCCTCCGATCTGCATCTCCTGCTCCTTGGGCCCGAGGCCCCGGCGCCGTGCCACGATCGCGCGCTGGTTGGCCACGATACCAACCGCCCACCCCAGGATGCGACCAGTGCCACACACCAGGGAGCGTCCGGACGTGGACTTGTACTCCTCGAACTCGGACCCGTCCAAGAGGTGCGCAAGCAACGCATATGTGTCGTAGGGCCGCGTCCGGTCCACCGGAACGACGCCCAGGATCTCCGCGGGGTCCGTCGCGGGCTCGGCCGAGTCGGTGCGGTCGAACGGTGCGAGAGGCGGTGTTGCAAGCTGGCCGATACGCGTGCGCACGGCCTCCAGGCAAGACGCGTCGTCGGGGAAACGATCGTCGACTACCATGGACACGTCGGTCTGCACCTCCGCGCCGCCCAGCGCCTCGGTCTCGACCTTCTCCCCGATCGCGGCTTTCACGAGGTGCGGTCCGGCCAGAAAGATCGAGCCCGTCCCCTCCACGATCAGCGCCTCGTCGGACATGATCGGGAGGTAGGCCCCGCCCGCCACGCACGGCCCCATGATCGCCGCGATCTGATAGATCCCGGCCGCCGAGAGCCGCGCGTTGTTGTAGAACACCCGCCCGAAGTGCTCCTTGTCGGGGAAGATCTCCTCCTGCAGAGGCAGAAACACCCCGGCCGAGTCCACCAGGTAGACAATCGGGAGCCGGCTCTCGAGGGCGATCTCCTGCGCCCGAAGAATCTTCTTGAGTGTGATCGGAAACCAGGCGCCGGCCTTGACCGTGGCGTCGTTGGCGACCACCACGCACGTCCGCCCGGAGACGGTGCCGACGCCGGTGACACAGCCGGCGCCGGGCGCGCCCCCCCACTCCTCGTACATTCCCCACCCCGCCCACAGCCCGAGCTCGAGGAACGGCGTGCCGCGGTCGAGGAGCACGCCCAGTCTCTCCCGTGCCAGCATCTTGCCCTGGGACTTGTGCTTTTCGGCGGCCTTCGCCCCCC
>MEKI01000083.1:0-1452 GCA_001766905.1 Acidobacteria bacterium RBG_13_68_16 | reverse complement strand
CCGGTCTCAAGCACCAAAAGTGAATGTCTGTACAAGCTCTTGACACGTTTCGACGGCCAACCGTATATTCGGAACTGGGTTCTAGGTTGCAACGCTCTCCTCAGGACGTTGCCGTCAGTTGAGACCTTCGCCACTGGGTTCGCTGCCATGATCGTCGGTGTCGGCCACGACGTATTCGAGGTTTCGCGCATGGAGGCGGAGCTCCGCCTGGAAGGCCCACCGGTGAGGGACGAGCTCTTCACGCAGGGCGAGATCGCCTACTGCGAGGCCAAGCGCTACCCCGCGCGCCACTTTGCCGCGCGCTTCGCCGCCAAGGAGGCGCTGTTCAAGGCTTTGGGGACGGAGGTCCCGCGCGGCCAGCGTTGGCGCGAGGTCGAGATCTGCAACGAGCCAACCGGAAAACCCACGGTGCTCCTGCACGGCTGGACCGGGGATTTGGTCCGCGGCAGGCACATCGACGCCGTCCTCCTGTCCCTGTCGCACACGGCCGAGCTCGCCGCCGCGACCGTCGTGCTCGAGTCCCGAGAAGCCGGTACCCCCACCGGAGAGAGGTGAACGGATGAGCACCGTTGCGACCCACCCGAGCTACGAAGGGCTGTGCGCGGACTTCGACTGGGGAGTCGCCGAGCGCGACCTCGGCGTCAACAAGGGTGGCCGCATCAACATCGGGTGGCACTGCAGCGACCGCATCTGCGAGCTGGGACAAGCGAGCAAGCCCGCCCTCATCTGGGAGGACTTCGCAGGCCACGGCAGGACGTACACCTTCGACGACCTTCGTGTGCTCTCCAACACCATCGGGGTCTACCTCGGCGGCCTTGGGTTGCGGCCCGGCGAGAGGATCTGCCTTTTCATGGACCGCGTGCCGGAGCTGTACATTGGCTTCCTCGGAATCCTCAAGATGGGTGGTATTGCACAGCCCCTGTTCTCCGCGTTCGGCGAGGACTCGCTGTTCACGCGTCTCGCCGATGCCAAGACCTCGGCGATCGTGACCCAGAGGAAGCATGTGGGGAAGGTGCGCAGAATCCGCGAGAGGCTTCCCGAGCTTCGGCACATCGTCGTCGTGGACGCGGGCGATGCTCCCCTGCAGGACCGCGAGGTGGCCATGACCCTCGACGAGCTACCGCGAGTGGAGAGGTTCGACCCCTACCCTTCCACATCCGAGACGCCGTCGGTCCTGCACTACACCTCGGGCACAACGGGCCAGCCCAAGGGCGCCCAGCACGTTCACTACTCGATCGTCGCCCAGTACCTGACGGCCAAGTGGGTGCTCGACCTGCAGCCCAACGACGTCTACTGGTGCAACGCCGACCCGGGCTGGGTGACCGGCACCTCCTACGGGATCATAGGTCCGTGGTCGAACGGCACGACACAGGTGGTCCTGGACTCGGGCTTCTCGACCGAGCGCTGGTACGCCTTCATCGCCAAGCACCGCGTCACGGTCTGGTACTCGGC
>MEKI01000082.1:11537-40772 GCA_001766905.1 Acidobacteria bacterium RBG_13_68_16 | reverse complement strand
CTCGACATCGAGGAGGGGGCTGCTCTCGGCATCATCGGGCTCAACGGCGCGGGCAAGAGCACGCTGCTGAAGGTCATTTCACGGATTACCCCACCAACGCGCGGCGAGGTCCGGCTGCACGGGCGCGTCGGATCGCTACTCGAGGTAGGAACCGGCTTTCATCCCGAGCTGTCGGGTCGGGACAACATCTTCCTGAACGGTGCGGTGCTCGGGATGCGCAAACACGAGATCACAGCAAAGTTTGACGAGATCGTTTTCTTCGCGGGTGTCGAACGCTTCATCGACACGCCGGTGAAACGGTACTCGAGCGGCATGTACGTGCGTCTGGCGTTCGCCGTCGCGGCGCACTTGGAAACCGAAATACTCGTAGTGGACGAGGTGCTCGCGGTTGGCGACATCAATTTCCAGCGGAAATGCCTCGGCAAGATGCGCGAGGTTGCCCGCGGTGGCCGGACGGTCCTTTTCGTGAGCCACCAGCTTGCGGCAATCAGTCGGCTGTGTACCAGCGCGATCTGGCTCGAGCGCGGCAAGGTGCGCGCGCAGGGGAACCCCAGCGATGTCGTCTCGGACTACCTCCGACCAGAGCGGGGCGGCGGCGCCGTTCGCCGATGGGAAGGCGACGCAAGACCGGGATCGGGACCGATTCGCCTCGAACACGTCGCGCTGACCGTTGACGGAGGGCCATCCACCACTGTTGACATTCAGCGACCGTTCGTGGTCGAGCTGGGCTACGAGGTAGTCGAGCCTGCCGAGGGGTTGCGCGTCGGCTTCGTGCTCTATGCGGGCGACGGCACCACGGTGTTCATGACCATGGACACGGCCGCGACGGAGGGGGAGGGTCTCGTCCGGTCGGCCGGTCGCTACACGAGCCGGTGTGTGGTCCCTGGTCACTTCTTGAACGAAGGCACGTATTCGATTGCGGCCCGGGCCGACCAGCCGAACGTCGCCGAACGGCTTTACGAGCCTGGAGCCGTTGACTTCGAGGTCGTGAAGACCGGCGGCGTCGCGGGTCGCGACCTCGTGAGGTGGCCCGGAGTCACCCTGCCAGCGCTCGAATGGCGCACCGAGGCGGCGCCAGCGGATGAGGTATGAAGGCGCAGCTATCCAGGCTGTCGAAACATGCACGGGTGAGGCGGTGGCAGTCGGAGCTGATGGGAATGTGGCTGCGTGCCTTTCCGGACCGGGTCGAGCCAGGGACGGCCACGGTAGGCGTGGCCTACTACCGGACACCGCGACACCTCAAGATCCAGTTGGCGCGCATAAGGAAACACAGCGATCCGGCCATTCTCCGAAGGGTGATCGTCGTCGACAATCACTCCGGCGACGGAGTAGCCAAGGTCCACGAGAACGACGTGGTCCAGGTGCACGAGTTTCCCCAGAACTTCGGACACGGAGCGGCTCTGGACTGGGCCGCCTGGTACACGGAGACGGAGTTCTTCATCGCGCTTGACTCCGATGCCTGGCCGGTCAGTAACCAGTGGCTCGCGCGATTGCTGAATCCACTGAGGGAAGGCGCCGCGATCGCCGGCATCCGCCACGAACGAGATTTCATCCACCCATCGTGCCTCGCGATCCGCACAGGCACGCTGAGACGGCTTCGTCTCAGCTTCAGCGAGAAGTACCCGGCGTTCCCGATGCGGCACGACGACCCGGACAACGGGCGCCTCTACTGGGACACGGGCGAGAGGATCTCGTGGGTGTTGAAACAGCGGGGCGAGCCGATCGAGAGGATCTTCGCCGACAGGCCGGATCAGGCGACGTACGTGGGAAGCGTGTACGGCGGTGTCGTCTACCACCAGTGGTACGGGACGCGCCTGGAGGTCGAACCGGGCCGCCAGGACTTTGACGGGATACCTCGGGAAGCGATCGAGCGCGAGATGAACGAATGGATGGCGGAATTCGAGGCGCAAGGACCGCGATGAAATCGCCACGCGCCTACGGCCTACGACTAACCTGGTTGATCTCATACCTTCTCCGGCGGTCAGAGGACGCCCGGGGTCTTCGCCGGCTTGGTGTGCTGGGTCGGCGGTCGGATATTTGGGAGAAGCTCGAGTGGGTGACGCGCGAGGTCGCACCAAGGCTTCGCCTCCCAGTGGACCTGAACGGGTACTTCAGGGAAGAAGACCGTGAGGGCGGCAAACTCCGGGGTTTTCCGGGTGGGAGCATCTGGGAGATCGAGGGGATCTTCCTGTACGGGATTGCGAGAGCGCTTCGCGCGACCGTCATTATTGAAACCGGAACCTACCGGGGCTGCTCGACCCGGCATCTGCGGCTGGCGGTTTCCCGCAACGGCGCCGGCCGTATCTACTCAGTGGACCTCAATCCGGCTACCTCAACAGGCTTCGAGTCCGACGAGTGGGTCACGCCCGTGCAGTCAGACTCAGTGGTTTGGCTTGAAGCGAACCCCCGCCTCGTTCGTCAGTGTGGCCTCTTCTTTCACGACAGCGACCACTCACCCGAACACGTCGGGCGCGAGATTCGCGCGGTCTGGCCCAACCTCCCGCCGGGCGCTGTCGCCGTGTGCCACGATGTCTGCTCTCCGGCCCACAACCCACCCACCGGCAGCGGAACCTGGAGCGCCTTTGGAGACGCGGTCGGAGGGCAGGCATACCGCCTGGACTTCCATCCGCTGTCTGACTGTGGCCTTGGGATCGCGAGGAAGTCCTGAGCGCAGCGAGCGCTACACCTTACGCTTCGACGACACCAGAATCGACGTGGCCCCCAAAAGGAACGCAGCATCACCGAGTTTTGCTGTGGGGTTCCGATTGAAGGGCGCTGAGGTTGCAAGCAAGATCGCCTTCCCCAGCCGCCTCATGATTGGGCAGGCCGCTCTCGTTGGCGGTCGGACCACGGTCATCGTCCTGCCAAAGCGGTACATGCGTGACAGGAAACGACATCTAGAAACCTCCGCAGGTTGCACATGGTGCTCAACGACCGCGCTAGGTTCGTATCGCAGCCGCAGTCCAGCCTCAATTGCCCGCGTGCAAAAATCGGTCTCCTCACCCATCAGCGATGTCCCTGCGCCATGCCCCAGGTGTTCGTTGAAGCCACCGACCTCCAAGGCCCGGTCCCGGTCCATTGCCATGTTCGCTGAAACGAAGGCTTGGTGGCTTTGCAGGTCGAACGGAGTTTCGCCAAGATCGAAGGCGGCCCACAGTGAGGCTGCCAAGGGGGTCGCCCAAGCAGGTTTCTCTTTCGGCCACTTGAGGACGATGGGGCCCCCCACGACGTGGGCCCCGCCGCGCCACGCCATGTACGCGGCCTCGATCCAGCCGGGCCGGCAGACGACATCATCATCTGTGAAGAGCACGAGAGCCCCGCGCGCCTCCCTGAGCGCCACGTTTCGCGCAACCGCAACGCCGGGCATCAGCGCGAAAGCGTGGCGGACGACCATGGGGAGCCCAGCCGCCCAACTTGGGGGTTCCGTCCGGCCGGACCACACGACGAGGAATTCAGAGCCCACTGATACGGCCCTGGCGTCGTCCACGGCGCTCTGGACCGTTCTCATGAGACTGGTACGGTCCCCACGTGTGGGAACGGCAACGGTTACGGTAGGCACGTTCCCATCGTACACGTGAAATACTCGATGTTTGACGCCAACCTCCCTCGGATTCTGGGCTCGATTGCGGCCAGCGATCGTGTACTCGATGTTGGGGGGTGGGCGAAACCGTTCACCCGCGCCGACTGGGTCGTCGACCTGATGCCGTATGACACCCGGGGCTGGGCGGGCCGGCAGGGCCCGGAGCAGGAGCGCTTTTCAAGAGAAACCTGGGTTCAAATGAATGTTAGCTCGAACGAAAGGCTCCCGTTTGAGGACGGGTTCTTCGACTTTGTTGTCTGCTCACACACACTGGAGGACATCCGTGATCCCGTCTTCCTGTGCTCGGAGCTGAACCGGGTTGCAAAGCGGGGCTATCTCGAGACCCCATCCATGCTGGCAGAACTGGCGTTCGGGACCGAGTCACGGGCGTACGCGGGCTACTACCATCACCGGTGGCTCGTCGACATGAACCCGGTGGACACTTGCGTAGTGTTCCTCATGAAACCTCATTTCATCCACGGGTCATGGCAGTACCACCTCCCCAAGCGCGTGTGCCGCCGCCTCGCGCCGGAGCAGCGCGTGACCTGGCTCTTCTGGGAGGACACCTTCAGCCACGAGGAGCGTGTTGAGCTCGACATGGCCTCATTCAAGCGGATCATCCTCGGCTTTGTTCGCCGCCATGACGCCTACCCGGACTGGCGGTACGCAACCATCCCAGCGGCCGACAAACTCGGGCAAATCCGGAATCTGGTTGGAACCCGCGTCCGACGCGCGCTTCGGCGGCGCTAGGTAGCTCGGGCGAGGTCTTTGAATCGGCAAAAGGGCGGTTGAGTACGGTGCCCTGGAGAATCGCAGATGGCTTGCTTCGAAAACGGGCTGAATCACTGCTGTTTCGCATCGCAGCAGTGTTTGTTCGGCTGCTCCCGGGCCGAATCCGCACAGCGGCAGCCTTCCCGGTGGCAGGACTTGCCGCCGAAGGGCGCGTGGTTGCCCAGCGTGAGGGCGTGCTGCTTGACCTCGACCTCGGGGATTGGAACCAGAGGCTCTACTTCCTCGGAGAAACGGAGACGCGGAAACTGGAACTGATGCGTTCGCTCCTTCCCCCACGGGGCGTCTTTGTTGATATTGGAGCAAATGTCGGTTTGCACACGGTAACGATGGCGCGACACCTCTCGGATGGCGGGCGGGTCATCGCGTTCGAGCCGATGCAGGAAAACATCGCCCACCTTCGGCGGAATGTCGCGCTCAACGACCTGACCAATGTCCGAGTGGAGGGCATCGCTCTTGGGGAGCAGGAAGGCACCGTTGATCTGTTCGTGCCGCCGGGCCACAGGGGCGGCCCAACGGCGGGGACGCGCGTGCAGGCCTCGGAGGGATGGAGGAAGGCGGGCACGGCGCGTTGCCGTCCCCTTGATGCCTGTTTCGAGGAATCAAGGCTGGACCTGATGAAGCTTGACGTCGAGGGTGAGGAGGTTGCCGTGCTACGAGGCGCGACGCGCGTACTGGAAACGCACCAGCCTGTGCTCGTCTGTGAGGTGACCTTCGAGGTGGTCCGCCGGTACGTCAACGACGTCCTGATCGGGCAAATGGGGTACCGCGCGAGAAACGTGCGTGGTTTCGAGGAGCTCCGGGCAGTTCCACACGATTCGTGCGCCGATGTCTTTCTGCTGCCACGGGGACCCAGCCTGATGTCTGGCGCAAGACGAACAGCGAGCGGATCGTGAATGCCGGTGTCTCTTGAAGGGTTCTCAGCCGTCTACGTTCATCCCTGCAACCCATCCCGTGGGGACTAGCGCACGACGCCACCAATCTCACTCAATCACGGGCTCGCCCCTGTGCGAAGCGGGTAGTGAGCAGTGATGGAAGTCGCGCTGCTGTGCTCAGGTGTCGGGCGGGCGGAGAGGGGTTATGAGGCTTTTGCTGAGGGCATGTTCGACACGCTCCGGCATGACCTCGACATCGCCTTCTTTACGGGCAGCGGCGAACAAAACGAGCGGAGAATCCCGATCGGGGGTTTGGAACGTGACCAGTGGGTGACGAAGCTCTTGGGAAGGGTCTGGAACGATCGCTTCGTCTGGGAACAGCTGTCCTTCGCGGTCCTGGCCTGGCCGCGAATCGTACGAGGCTCCTACGATCTGGTCCACTACAGTGAGCCCGCTCTGAACAACGTGTTCATGCGGCTCGAGCGCCTCTCAAAGGAGTCACCTCGGCGCCTGTTCACGCACGGCCTGAGGATGAAGCCTGAGCACTGCGTGCGATGCCATCACCTCCACCAGGTGTCGCGCCTCACGTACGATGAAGCTCTAAGCTTCGGCGTGCCACCAGATCGCATGTCGCTTCTCGAGCTAGGCGTGGATGATGCTCGCTTCTTTCCGGTAGACCCGATGCACCAGCTGGAGTTGCGAGCGCGGTTCGGCGTGCCGAAAGCCGCTCGGGTCGTGCTGTGCGTCGCGGCGATCAACCGCAGCTCCAAGCGCGTGGACCGGCTCGTCGAGGCCATGGAACTGCTGGACGAACGCCACCACCTCGTGCTCTGCGGCACTGTTGAAGATCGCTCGATCTTCAGGGAGGCCTGCCGGAAGCTCACCGGCCGGCTCACGCATCTCAATGTTCCACCCGGCGAGATGAACGACGTCTATGGGCTTGCCGACCTGCTGGTGGTGCCCTCGCTGCTCGAGGGTTTTGGCCTGGTCGTCATCGAGGGGCTGCTCGCCGGCGTTCCGGTCCTGCTTCACGACGCTTCCCATTTCCGCTGGCTGGTCGGCCCAAACTGGGATCTGTTCACAGACATGGCTGACACAGCCGGACTGGCAGGAGCTATCCGAGACACAGGCGCCCAGGCCGAAGCGCTCCGGCGGAGGGCGCTGGCACTACGGCCGGAGGTAGTCCGCCGTTTTTCCTGGGGATGCCTCAAGGAAGCCTACGTTTCGATGTACGCAAAGGCCGCGGCGAGCCCCCGCACGGCCATCGAGCAGAGCCTGCGCTGAGAGACTCCGGTGATGCCACACGTCAGCGTCCTCATCCCGACCTACAATCGGATCGGCTATCTCCGATCGGCGCTCCTGTCGGTCGAGAGACAGAGTTATCGAGACGTCGAGCTGCTCGTGCTGGACGACGGCTCGACGGACGGGACGCTCGAGTTCCTCAGGGGTTACAGGCCGCCCTTCCCGTTTCACTCGTTCAGCTTTCAGGGAAAGGAACGCAGCTACCTCCGGAACATCGGCGTGCGGGAGGCTCGCGGTGAGCTGGTGGCCTTCCTTGACGACGACGACGAGTGGATACCCGGAAAGGTGGAAAAGCAGGTGGAATTCCTGGGGGAGCGTCCGGACGTCGGGCTGTGCCACACCCGGACCGTGGTGATCGACGCAGTCGGCCAGGTGGAGGCGTGGGAGACGGCGGTGCACCGAAAGCTCTACGCTGAGCTTTGTCCGCGTGGGCACTCATACGTGAGTCTCGCCGATTCCTGCCTCATGTTCACGTCCACGGTCATGGTGCGCAAACCGGTCCTCGAGATGGTCGGCGGCTTCGACGAGGAATTCCACCAGAAAGAGGACCTTGATCTCTACCTCCGCGTGAGCCGGGTCTCGAAGATTGGGTGCGTCCCTGAAGAACTCGTCCGCTACCGGTCGCATCCGGGAGGGTCCGGCGCTGGGCTCGGCGAGGCCCACATTGCGGTCAACGAACACCACCTTGAAAGCATTGAGAAGGATCCGGCGCGCGACCCGGACCATGCCGCCCAGCGCGCGTTTTTGTTCTCGACGGCGAGATGCCACTACGCTTCGGCCCGGCCCACCGAGGCGTTGAAGACCCTGAAGAGGATGCCCGCTGGTTCGTTCGCCTTTCTGGCGCGGCCCCGACACATTCTGTTCATTGCCAAGGCCCTCACGAAAATGCTCCTTGCCTCGGTCTCCAGGAAGCGAAAGGCAGCTGGTGCCGCTGTCCGTTGACCTTGACGGGTCGCTCAAGGGCGAAGGTCACAGCGAACGGATCGACCCCACGATCGTGCCCATCGGCGTGCTCACGGTCCACCGGGTCCGTTACGAGTTCGCGGTGCCGTACTGCAGGGGGAAGAGGGTCCTCGACGTCGCCTGTGGCGCCGGCTACGGCTCGGACATGCTTGTGGGCGTCGCCCGGTGCGTGATGGGTCTCGACCTGGACGTCGGCGCCGCCGCGCATGCGCGAACGCACTACCGGCATGAGGGTCTGAGGTTCACCGTTGGGGACGCGGTTAGGCTTCCTTTTCGGGACGCAAACTTCGACGCTGTGGTCTCCTTCGAGACCATCGAACACCTGGCAGAGATCCCGCGGTACCTTGGCGAAGTTCGCCGTGTTCTTGCGCCCGGCGGCGTCTACATCGTGTCGACACCTCGGGCGAGACGAACCACGCGGCGGCCGAAGAACCCCCACCATTCTGTTGAGTTCTCCGCTGGGGATTTCGTCGTGCTCCTCCGGGCGCATTTCAGGGACGTTGAGGCTTACGGACAGGCGCGTGTGCAGAGCGGGGCCCACCACTGGCTCCAGAGATTCGACGTTTTCCACCTCCGTAGGTTCGTCCCGGCGAGGCTGCGACATGCGGTTGATTCGAGGCTCGGCACCACCCCGTTTGAGGAGATGGTTGCGCGGGACCAGGCGGTCGTGAAAGGGGACCTCAGGGGGGCGGAGTACGTCATCGCAGTATGCGAGGCTTGATGGGCCGTTTGGCAAATTGCCGACAGCTGGATCGCCCCATTGCCAGCCTGCGGACAAGACCGAAAGGCACGCGGTGGCCCGGATCGTCCACGTCGTGATCTCGGGCGAGATGGCGGGCGGACAGAAGGTCTGCCTCGATATCGTCAAGGATCGACTTTCCCTTGGCGACGACGTGATTGTCGTGGCGCCGGGGCGGGGCCCGTTCACTGAGCAGTGTGCCGGCGTTACTCGGGTGGAAGTGCTTCGATCCGGAAGACTCTGGGACCTTTGGCGAGTGCCGAAGCTGATCCGATTCCTTCGCCGGACGCGCGCAGACCTGGTTCACACCCACGTGATGGTCCCGGGCAACATTCTCTGGCGAATGGTGTGTCACCTTGCAGGCGTGCGCCTGCTCAACCACGTGCACGCGGAGAACTTCTTCGGCCGCGAAAGCACAAAGGCAAAACTGGTGCGGCGACTGGACACCTGGACCGCGAGGTGGGCCGATCGCTTCGTGGCCGTCTCCCAACACACTGCGGCGACGTTGATCAACCAGGGGTATCCGCCGGAGAAAGTCCGGGTCGCCTACAACGGAATCCCGTGTGACCAGGATCCACGGCAGAAGCCCGACGGCGCGACTGCCGCACAGCCGGTGATCGGCTGCGTAGCTCGACTTGCCGAGAGCAAGGGCCAACGCGAACTGATCCGGGCCTTGGCGCAGTTAGCCCCGGAACACCCGACCGCGCAGCTTTGGCTTGTTGGAAAGGACCAGCAAACCAATGGGAGGTTTGAAGCGGAGCTACGAGCCCTCGCCGAAGACCTGCTAATCACCGACCAGATCAAGTTCTGGGGTCACGTCGAGGACGTGCTGGCACTCATGCGCCGCATGGCCGTACTCGTCCTGCCCTCGCTTACGGAAGCATTTCCGGTTGTGCTCTTGGAAGCGATGTCGCTCGGTGTACCGGTCATCGCCACCGATGTGGCCGGCGTACCGGAGATCATCACGGACGAAGAAACTGGTCTGCTCGTGCCTCCAGGCGATGTCGATGCGCTTACCCGCGCCACGGATCGCCTCCTCTGCGACCCGAACCTTGCGGCCTCGCTGGCCGAACGGGGTCGCGCGAGCGTGACCTCCAGGTTCACAAAGGAGAAGATGCTAGCGGAAATCCGCGAACTCTACTCCGAGCTTCTCGGCGGGCCAAGTGCGACTGGCCATTGACGCGACCCCGGTTGTGCCCGGACGGAAGGGGCTCGGCGTCGTCATCGAGGGCTTCCTGGATGAAATGGCGCCGCGACCTCAGTCGCGGTCCTGGATCGCCTATGTGGACGGCACGCATGCCGACGAGGCGCGTCGGCGCTGGCCCTCGCTCGACGTTCGCCCCGTGCGGCTTCGGCCATCGGTGCTGTGGGAAGGGGCAATCTTGCCTCGCCGGGCCCGGCGCGATGGCGCCCGACTGGTGTTCACGGGCAGGGACCGGACACTGTGCGAGCCGCGCGCGGCCACGGTGGTCTACCTCTTCGAAGTGCCCGACCACCGCACCCAGGCGTTGCTGGAGAGCGGTGCACCGCGGCTGGCGAAGGCAGTCGCGAAATATTCGCTCTGGCGCTTCCGCAAGATCGCGGGCAAGGTGAGTCACTTCATCGTCAGCTCGAGGGCCACGGGGCGGGAGCTTCGGGAGAAATATGGCATTCGCGAGGACCGGATTCACGTCGTCCATCCAGGAATCAGCGAGCGGTTCCGGCTTCCGGGGAGCGCCGATGCCAAGCAGGCCGCGCGGGACCGGTTTTGCGGAGGGCGGGCGTACGTTCTGCACTTCGCTACTGGAGACCCGCGCGAGAACACGAAGGTCGCTCTTGCGAGCTTCGCGCGGATGATCTCGCACACAGGCGCTGACCTGGCGTTACTGCTCGTCGGCGTAAAGCCGAGCGACATCCGGGGTCTCAGGGAGCAGGGCGAGAGCCTCGGCATCGGCCCGGGGCTGTGTTTCCTCGCGCGAGTGGACGACGACACGCTAGTCAGTGTGTACCAGGGCGCCGAGGCCTACCTCGATCCGACGCTGTACGAGGGGTTCGGGCTACAGCTGGCCGAGGCCATGGCGTGCGGGGTTCCGGTGATCTCCTCCAACGTCACCTCCGTGCCGGAAGTGGTCGGGGATGCTGGGTTCTTGCTGGCCCCTGACGACGAAGTGAGTTTCGCCGGCGCACTCGAACGGGTCCTGTCAAACCGGGGGTTGTGCACCCAACTGGCGGAGAAGGGTAGCGCCCGGGCAACTCTCTTCACGTGGCCTGCCGCGGCAGCGAGGATCGTGGAGCTACTCGAGCAGTTCTCGCGCGAGTCGAATGGCCGCACAGAAGCGGGGGATCAAGTTGGCAGCGCAGGGTAGTGAAGCTGGTGGCCGGAGCGATGGCGGGGGTCGTCTTGCGCTGGTCGTGGACGTGCCGACGCCTTATCGGATCCCGGTGTTCAACGACCTCGGGGACAGACTCGGCAGCCGCTTCAAGGTCTTCTTCATGGCCCTTCGCGCCCCAAACCGCAAGTGGGAGCCCTCGCTCGAGAAAAGCAGGTTCGCGCACGAGGTTCTGGGTGGACTGAATCTGCGCGCGTGGTCGGGGCGCGGCTTCGGCTGCCACCTGAACCCGGGTGTCGGACGCGCCCTTGAACGGTTCGCTCCTTCTCTGGTGGTGGTGGGGGGCTACAACCACGTAACCTCGTTTCTGGCTGCGCGGAACGTGCGTCGGCTGGCCGTGAAGCTGTGCCTGTGGTGCGAAAGCACGGTGCACGACGCCCGTAACGGGTCGAGGTTCACGGAGCGGCTCAAGGTCCGGTTCATCGGAAGGTGTGACAGCTTCATCGTGCCCGGGCGGGCAAGCCGCGAGTACCTTGCGACGTACGGGGTAACGGATGAGCGCATATTCGCGGCCCCCAACGCCGTGGACTCCGAATTCTTCAGGGAGGGTGCGGCGCGTGCCCAGACGGACGAGGCGAGGGAGCGATTCCGGAAGGCTCATTTCCTCCCGGAGTTCAACGTCCTCTTCATGGGCCGGCTTTCCGCCGAAAAAGGTTTTCCAGTGACCGTAGATGTGGTGGGCGCGTTACAGACGCAGGGGCTCGAGGTCGGCCTGCTCGTCGTGGGCGACGGTCCCCGGCGGCGCGAGTACGAGAGGCTCGTCTCCGAGCGGCGCCTAAGGAACGTGGTCTTCTTCGGGTTCGTGCGCCAGACAGAGTTGCCCTTCTACTACGGCCAGGCCGACGTGCTGATGGTGCCATCTGTGTCGGAACCGTGGGGTCTCGTGGTCAACGAGGCGATGGCCTGTGGAGTGCCGGTGCTCTGCTCACCCGTGGTCGGCGCGGGCTATGATCTAGTGACGGATGGGGTGACGGGGTACCGCTGCGGCAACGCGGCAGAGTATGCGGCGCGGATCCTTGGCCTGATCGAGGACCCGGAGTCCAAAGTCACCATGTCCAAAACGTGCCGGGAAGTCATTGCGGCGTTTTCCCCGGCTGCGTGTGCGGAAGGGTTTCTCGAGGCTCTGCAGGCCTTGTCGCGGGTGCAACGGTGATGATGCCGGTTCGATCGCGTGATTGTCGAAGCGCCATGGAGAACGGCCCGAAACTGGGGCTGTTCACGCCAAGGGGGGAGATTCGTCCGTGGGCGCCCTAATCTTCGCCACCGCGTTGATCCTCATGCTGCACCAGACGCACGTGGGGTTCCTGCGCGAGCTGCTTGAGCGCGCGCGGTGGCTCCCCTTTGTGCTTCTTGGCTTTGCGGTGTTGGTCGAGGCTGCACTCTCGGGTCGCTCGGGACGCCGCTTTCACGGCTTCGACACCTACATCGTGCTGTGGCTTGCATTCGCACTTGGCTCGGTTTCTTACTCGATCGCCCCATCGTTAACGCTGGGACGCGCGGCCACGCTCGTGCTCATGTACGTGGCGGTGTTCTGGGCCGTGTGGCGGTACGCCGGCAGAAAGGGCGAGGAGAGCGTTGTCGATTTGATCCTGTTTGCGACCCTGGTTGTTTTCTGCGGCGGGCTTTTGCTTGCGCCGTTGCTTGGCGGTTTGTCCTTCGGGGAGCGTTTCTCCGGCTTGATGGAGAACCCCAATTCCGTAGGGCTGCTGACGGCCCTGCTGATGCCGCCGGCTGTGGAGCGGTTGCTGTCGAGGGGGCGGTTTCGTGACTACCTGCTCGTGGCTGTGATGGTCGTGAGTGTCGTCCTCAGCGGCAGCCGGGGTGGGATGCTTGCGACGCTGATCGGTACCACATACGTGCTCTGGAAAGCCCGCAAGCGCGCCTTCGTGCTCGGGCTGCTGGCGAGCCTCGCCGCCGCGATTCTGATTCTCGCAAACCCCCACGAGCGCGAGGCGGAAATGATGGTGGACCCGTATTTACGGGCGCAGACCCTAGCAACTGGTGGGGGGAGGGTGGAGGTCTGGCCGGTCGCCTTGCGTATGATCAGGCAGCGCCCGTTCTTTGGGCACGGCTTCGGAACGGAGGACCTGCTCTTCCAGTCGTACGGGTACGATCCGGAGAGCTTTCTGCAGCACACGGGCTCCTACTTGCATAACTCCTACCTCGGCCTGACCGCACAACTAGGTCTGGTGGGCGCCGTGACGTTCTTCCTGCCCCTGATCCTCTTTGCCTACCGCCGGATCAGGGCCAGCCTGGGGGATGCGCGCCTCGAGGTCACTCACGCCTTGGAAGGGACGTTGATTGCGGCCCTGGTCGCGTGCCTCTTCGAAAGCTGGATCTACTCGATGGGTAACTCCCAAGCCTTCCCATTCTGGGTCTGCCTGGTCCTGCTACTGAGGAGAAGCCAGCAGACCAAATCCAACGTCGGCGGCGTCGCGCGGGTCGGCATTCAGTGAGGAGTCCCGCGGTTTCTCGACAGGTCGCCACGGTCCCCTCCGTGCAGATCACGACCTGCGCGGGGGAGACGAGCTTTTCCGGCCATCACACATGGGCACCCTGATCTTCCTGACCGCGCTCGTATTGATGCTCGCCCAGACGCGTTTCGACATCGTCCACGCGTCGCTAAGCAATGTGCGCTGGGTCGCGCTTGCCCTGATGGGCTTCGCCTACTTCATGGCCATTGCATCCGCCGGCCAGCGCACGAGGCGCGCGCGGGTTCTCGATGTGATCATCCTCACGTGGGTGGCATATGCGTTCCTCACTGTCTTGTACTCGATCGCGCCGGTGCTGACAGTCCAACGGTCCGTAACGCTGCTCTTGATGTACATGGCCGTGTTCTGGGCGGGGTGGCGGTGCGCCGGCCAACACGGCGAAGAGAAAACCATCGAGATAGTGCTCGGCGCATGCTCGTTCGTCTGCGTTGCCGGCTTGCTCATGCTGCCGCTGGACGACGGCGTGTGGCTGCGGGGCCGGTTCCGGGGCCTGATGGAGAACCCG
Organism: Acidobacteria bacterium RBG_13_68_16; assembly: GCA_001766905.1. GTDB lineage: Bacteria > Acidobacteriota > Thermoanaerobaculia > Thermoanaerobaculales > Thermoanaerobaculaceae > RBG-13-68-16. The sequence goes on along the minus strand of MEKI01000082.1, from coordinate 27,158 downwards.
AACTCGCTCGGGTTACTCGCGGGCGTGCTCTTCCCGGTTGCCCTGGAACTCCTGCTTGCGAAGCGGCGGCCGAAATACTGGGCACTTGTCGGGATCATGGCGGTAAGCCTAGTTCTCACGGGTAGCCGTGGGGGCATCCTCGCGGCGCTGCTCGGTTCCGCATATGTGATGTGGAGGGCGCGGCGACGGGCGTTTCTCGCAAGCGCGGCCGCGATGGTGGTCGCCGCCCTCTGGGTCGGTACGAGCCCACGCCTGAAGGAGAGGTGGATCGAGAACCCATACGTGCGGGCGGAAACGATAAGGACGGGCAGCGGGCGCGTCAGTGAGGCTTGGCCTGCAGCAATGAACATCATCAGTGAACGCCCGATGTTTGGGCACGGGTTCGGTACGGAAGACCTCCTCTTCGAGGCGTACGGGTACGATCCCAAGAGTTTCAGGGAACACACAGGCTCGTATCTGCACAACTCCTACCTGGGCCTCACGGCGCAAACGGGCGTGGTCGGAGCGCTGGCATTCTTCGGACCCCTCATCTTCCTTTTGGTCTCGAGCGCCCTCCGCAGCCTTCACGACGACACGCTCGACCTGAAACACGGGCTGCAAGGCGTCCTCATTTCGGCTCTTGTTGCGTGCTTTTTCGAAAGCTGGATCTACTCGATGGGGAATTCGCAGGCGTTTCCGTTCTGGCTGAGTTTCATGCTCCTGATTCGCCGTAACGGGCGCACCCATGCGCATCCTTGAGGTAACCCAGGTTTATTACCCGTACCTGGAGAAGGGCGGGCCGGTCGCGGCCGTCAGGGCGCTTGCTTCGCACCTTGCCGCTCGCGGACACTCTGTCACCGTGCTGACGGTCAACCTGGGTCAGCAGGACCCTGCTTCAGCCGTCCCTGACAACGACCGCGTCGAGGTGATCTACCTCCCGGCCTGGTTGCGCTACAGGACCGCGACCCTGAGCCCCGGCGTGGTCCAGTTCTGCTCCAGACGACTGGCCGAGTTCGACGTCGTTCACATCTACGGCCTCTACGACCTCCTTGGCGTTGTCGTAGCCTGGTTCTGTCGCAGGGAGGACATTCCCTACGTTGTCGAGCCTCTGGGAGCCTTTCAGCCGAGGGTGCGCAGCTTGCGCAAGAAGCGCTTATATCACTGGGCGGCGGGGCGGCGGCTCCTGGAAGGGTCCGCCCGGATCGTGGCAACCTCCGAGCGCGAGCGCGGTGAGCTCCTAGACGCACGGATCGCGGAGAGTAAGGTCGTGCTCAGGCGCAACGGGCTGGACCTCTTTGAGTTTGAAAACCTCCCCGACAAAGGGGCGTTCAGGGCAAGGCTGGGCATCGGCAGCGAGCCGCTGGTGGTGTTCCTCGGGCGGATCGCGTTCGTGAAGGGCCTCGACCTTCTTGTCGAGGCCTTCAAAGGCGTGGGCGAATCAGCTTTCCTTGCCATCGTCGGGCCGGACGACGGTGACGGTTGCCTACGTTGGATCCGCCGCGAAGCTGGGGAAATGGTAGCCTTTCCGGGCCCTCTCTATGGCAGGGAGAGGCTCGAGGCACTCGTGGACGCGGACTTCGTCGTGCTGCCTTCCCGGTACGAAAGCTTCGGGAACGCCGCCGCCGAAGCGATCGCCTGCGGGACTCCGGTTGTGGCGACCGATCAGTGCGGCATCGCTCCGCTGCTCAAGGATCGGGCCGGACTTGTCGTGCCCTGCACCATCCATGGGATTCGCGACGGCTTGAATCGGCTGCTCACCGACGATGCCCTGCGGCAGAGCCTTTGCGCCCAGTGCGGGGCGGTGGCGCGTGAGCTTTCCTGGGATGGACCCATCGCCACCATGGAGGATCTCTACAGAACGCTCTGCGCACCGAAGGCGGGATAGGATGTATGTCCAATATGGCTCCGGGCTAAGCGCCCCCACAACCTGGCGCAACTTTGACGCTAGTCCGTCACTAAGGCTTCAAAAGTTGTCAGGAGTCGGGTTCTTCTTCCGACGTTTCTTGCCTCCGCTTTTCCCGAAGAACACCGAGTATGGGGACATCCTCAAGGGGCTGCCAGTACCGAGTAAGTCATGCAATGGGCTCTACTGTTCGCACGTTCTTGAGCATCTCTCGCTGCAGGACTTCCGTGTGGCTGTCAGGAATTCCCATGCTTTGCTTAGGGACGGAGGCATTTTTCGGTTCGTGCTGCCAGATTTGGAAACCATTGCAGGAGCGTATTTGAGTTCCGCGGCCCCAGATGCCTGCTCGCAGTTCATGGAGGCATCTCTCTTGGGATCCGTTGAGCGGACAAGAGGTCTCGTGGGTTTCCTGCGGCAATGGCTGGGAAACAGCGCTCACCTCTGGATGTGGGACTTCAAGGGAATCTCGGCCGAGTTGAGCAACGCTGGTTTCAGAGGTGTCCGAAGGGCTGAGTTCGCCGACTCAGATGACAAGCGCTTCGCAGACGTCGAAGACGCGGATCGCTGGCGCGAGTGCTTGGGTGTGGAGTGCCGGAAATAGGTCGCGATAGGCGTCGCCCCTTGGGCGACAGGCTTCGGTTCGGCTCGAAGACAGGCGGCCGCCCTAAGTACCCGGATGCCAGACTAAGCTCTTGGCTGGTATTAGGTGTACGGATATCAAGGCTCAGAACATGATCGTCCTCGGGCTCAACGCGTTCCACGGTGATGCAGCGGTCGCCGCGTTGGCGGGCGGCAAGCTCGTGGCCGGCGTCGAGGAGGAGCGCTTCACCCGCGTCAAGCACTGGGCCGGGTTCCCGGCACTGGCGATGAGGCACTGCCTGGGCGAGGTGGGAGACGGCTCGCTCATGGGCGTGGGGGCGCTAGCCGTCTCGCGTCAGCCGCGGGCGCACCTCTGGCGCAAGGCGGCGCTGGCGCTGACCCATCCCCGCAGCCTCGGGCGCGCTCTCTCGCGGGCACGAAACCTAACTCAGGTCGGCGCCCTCCAGGAGCGCATCGTCAAGACCGCCGGCGCGGGAACCAGGGTCCCCGAGCTGTTCCCTGTCGAGCACCACGTCGCCCACATCGCGTCGGCGTTCTACTGCTCGCCGTTCGAGGAGGCGGCCTGCCTGACGGTGGACGGGTTCGGCGACTTCGTTTCCACCATGCTCGCGGCGGGGCGCGGCACCCGCATCGAGGTGATGCAACGAGTCCACTTTCCGCACTCCCTTGGTCTGTTGTACACGGCGCTCACCCAGTACCTCGGATTCCCCAAGTACGGCGACGAGTACAAGGTGATGGGGCTCGCGGCCTACGGAGAGCCGCGTTTCGCCGAGGAGATCCGAGCACTCGTTCCCTCGGTGCCGGACGGAACGTTCAGGCTCGACCTCCGCTACTTCTCTCACCTCTCCGAGGGCGTGGACATGACCTGGGACGACGGTGAGCCCGGGCTCGGCGACGTCTTCACACCCGCGCTCGAGAAGCTTCTCGGGCCGCGCCGTCACCGCGAGGAGGAGATCGGTCAGCGGCACAAGGACATCGCGGCCTCGGTGCAAGCCGTATACGAAGAGCGGTTCTTTGCGCTGGTGCGCGAGGTCCTGGACCGCACGAGACTCAAGCGCCTGGCGCTGGCCGGCGGGTGCGCGATGAACTCGGTCGCCAACGGGAAGCTGTTCGAGCGGACCGATGTCGAGGACGTGTACATCCAGGCAGCGGCCGGGGACGCGGGGACGGCCCTTGGCGCGGCCCTGTACGTACAGCACGCGGTGTTCGCCGCGCCACGCGACTTCGTGATGGACCACTCGTACTGGGGCCCGGAGCACGGCGAGAGTGAGATCCGCACGGCGCTGGCGGACGGGATCCCCGGCTCTCAAGGGCAGGATGGACGCTACGGCGAGCACACGGTGGAGACGGTCCGCGACGAGGGGCGCCTGTGCGCCGAGACAGCCGCAGCGCTGGCCGTCGGCGAGGTGGTCGGGTGGTATCAGGGACGGGCGGAGTGGGGGCCACGGGCGCTGGGTAACCGCTCGATCCTGGCGGATCCCCGCCGGGCGGACATGCGCGACGTCCTGAACCTCAAGATCAAGCGGCGGGAGTCTTTCCGGCCGTTCGCGCCCTCGATCCTGGAGGAGCGCACATCGGACTGGTTCACGATCGGCCACCCCGATCCCTTCATGATCAAGGTGTACCCGATCCGGCCGGAGAAGCGCCCGCTGATCCCGGCCGTCACGCACGTGGACGGCACCGGCCGCCTGCAGACGGTCTCGCGTCGCACCAACCCCCGCTACTGGAGGCTCATCCGCGAGTTCGAGCAGCGCACGGGCGTGCCGATCGTGTTGAACACGTCGTTCAACGAGAACGAGCCGATCGTAAACACCCCAGCGGAGGCGCTGGACTGCTTCCTGCGCACGAGGATGGACAGGCTCGTGCTGGGAAACGTCGTGGTCAGGAGGGTGGCGTGATGGCCAGCGGGCCGGCCCGGGTGCTGCTGATCAACCAGTACTTCTGGCCGGATGTCGCGGCGACGGCGCAGCTTCTTGCCGAACTGGCCGAGGACCTTGGCGCAGGCGGTGCGGCCGTGACCGCGCTGGCGGGGCGGGGTTCCTACGTCCTGGGCATGGTAGGGAAGCTGCCGCGTCGAGAGGAGTGGCGAGGGGTCGAGATCAGGCGGGTGCGGTGCACGAGCTTCGGGAGGGCGCGCACGCTCGGCAGGGTCGCCGACTACTTGACGTTCCTGGCGGCCGCCAAGGTCGCGGTGCTGTTCGGGCGGCGGCGCGACGTGGTGATTTGCCTGTCCACCCCACCGCTCGTCGGCGTCCTCGGGTGGCTCTCGCGCGTGCGTGGCGCGCGGTTCGTCTACAAGGTCGAGGATCTGTACCCCGATGTCGCGATGATGCTCGGGACGTTGCAGGCGGGTTCGCTGATTGCCCGCGGCTCGAGCGCGCTGTCCGGGCTCCTGCTGCGGCGCGCCAATGCCGTGGTGGCCCTCGACGAGGGGATGGCTGCGGTCCTGCGGGAGCGCGGCGCGCACCGCGTGGACGTAATCCCCAACTGGGCGGACGGCCGTGCCATCCGGCCTGATGCCGAGACTGGCGCAGCGTTCCGACGCCAGCATGGCCTGGAAGGGCGGTTTGTTGTGCTTTACTCCGGCAACCTTGGGCTCGCCCACCGGTTCGACGCGGTGCTGGGTGCCGCGAAGGCGCTCGCGGAGAGTGAACCAAAGGTGCTGTTCCTGTTCGTGGGCGACGGGCCCCGGCTGCGCGAGGTTCAGACGGAGGCATGGGGCCTGGACAACGTGCGATTCCTGCCATACCAGCCGCGCGAGAGTCTTCGCAGGCTGTTCAACGGGGCGGATGTGCACCTGGTGACGCTCCGGGATGAGGTCTCGGGGATGGTTGTCCCGTCCAAGTACGCGTCAGCCCTTGCTGCCGGCAAGCCCGTGCTACTGGTGGGTGGCAGGGGAACGAGGATGTGGGAAGAGATCGGGCGCGAGGGCGTGGGGTGGCGCTGCGACCACGAGGGCAACGGCGTGCGCGACACGCTTCTGGACGCCTGCCGGCATCCCGAGGCGCTCGACGGGATGGGCGCAAGGGCCCGCGATCTGCTCGAGAAGAAGTACGAACGCAGGTTGTGCACGCGTCAGTGGGCCGAACTCGTGTCTCGCGTGCTACAGTCGAGACGGGTGCCGGAGCCGAAGCATGCTTGAGATCGCCATTGCCTCGGCTGTCGCAGCCGTGATTGCCGGGGTGGTTACCGCTGCGATGGTACCGTTTGCGGCCAAGATCGCGTTCGCCGTGCGCGCCGTGGACTACCCCGGCGGACGCAAGTTCCACGGCAGCGCCGTGCCGCGGCTCGGCGGCGTGGCAATCGTTGCCGGGGCAGCGTTCGGCGCGGGTGCGGTGGCGCTGGTAAGGTGGGCCACATGGGGGAGCCGGGCCTCGAAGGCCGAGGTGATCGCCCTCTTCATTGCCACCGCCATGGTCTTCACGGTCGGGCTGGTGGACGACATCGTCGGCGTTTCGGTGGCAAAGAAGCTCCTGGTGGAGTTCGCTGCGGCGGTGCTGATCGTCTATGCCGGGTGGTGGTTCTCGGTTCTTGGGCTTCCCGGCGGTGGCGAGGTCAGGCTGGGGGTGATGGGCGGTGTTGTGACCGTGCTCTGGATCGTGGGCGTGGCCAACGCGATCAACCTATTCGACGGCCTCGACGGCCTTGCGGGCGGGGTCGTGGCGATCGTCGCCGCCAGCATACTGGTGTACTCGCTAACTCAAAGCAACGTTCTCACGGTCATCCTCATGGCGGGCGTTGTGGGCGCGTGCCTCGGGTTCCTGCCGCATAACAGGATGCCGGCGAAGATCTTCATGGGTGACGCTGGAGCACTCACCCTCGGCTTTCTCCTTGGCGCGATGAGCGTTCACGCGGCGCTCAAGTCTTCAGCGGCGGTTGCCATCCTGATACCCATCCTGGCGCTGGGCCTTCCGGTGATGGACACGCTGGCGGTGATGGGTGTGCGCTTCCTGGAACGGCCCAAGGGTCGTGCCGTTGAGCGGCTGCTGCGCGTTTTCAAGGCGGACCGTAACCACGTGCACCACCTGATGCAGCGGCACGGGGCGAGCAGGCCGACGGTGGTGCGCGTACTCTATGGATTCGTGCTGGTGTCGTGCGCGATGGCCGCAGCAGTCGCGCTCACGAAAAGCTCCGGGCTCGGGATCACCCTCGTGATCGTGGAGATCGTGGCGATCCTGTTGATCCGGACGCTGGGCTTCCCGCGGTTCACTCGCGCTCTCTCCAGCAGTCAGCGCGAGGAGCTGCGCGAGACGTGGTTCGCCCCGTCCCGCCCGCAAACCGACAAGTGACAAGCGCGTCTGTTCTTGGTGTGGGGCACGCATTCTGCGCGTGCCTCTTCGATTCGCCCGCCCCAAAACACGGCTGCGTTGCGGCTGTCCCGCAGCTTCTCAAGGATTAGCGCGGGGCGGTGGGAGCTGAGCGACTGATGTCCGACAGATCCTGGCGCGAGACGTTTCTGCCGGAGCACGAGCTGCTGCTGTGCCTGGCGCGGACACGGGGGGCGCAGGCGCAGGCGGAGCGGGCCCAGGAGCTGTTGCGGGGCGGGATCGACTGGCCGGCAGTCCTCATGACCGCGGTCGATCACGGGGTGGTGCCGCTGCTGTACAGAAACTTCCCCATCCTCGGCCCAGAGGCGGCGCCCGCGTCGTTGCTGAGCGACCTGCGCGCCCTGTACCTGGCCAACACGTACCGAAACCTTTCGCTCACCAGAGAGCTTCTCAACGTGCTCGCGATGCTCGAATCCGTCGGCGTGCCGGTGGTGGCCTACAAGGGCCCCGTGCTGGCGACGGTGGCCTACGGCGACACGTCGCTCCGGCAGTTCTCCGACCTCGACTTGCTGGTGAGCCGGCTCGACCTCGGGAAGGTCAAAGTGCTGCTGAAGTCCGAGGGCTGGGCGGCGTCGTACACGCTCACGCCCAGGCAGGAGCGCGCGCACCTGAAACGCACCTGCGAGCTCGGCTTCGACCTGCCGGATGGGCGGGTTTACCTTGACGTGCACTGGCGGTTCGCGGCGGACTATCTGGGCGGCGGTCCAGACGCCGGCCTGGCGCTTGCCCGGAGGCGGCGCGTCAACATGGGCAACGCGACGGCACCATCGCTCGACCCGGAGGACATGCTGCTGGTGCTGTGCGTGAACGGCGCGTTTCACCTGTGGTCCAAAATCCTGATGGTGTGCGACGTGGCCGAACTGGTCCAGACACACCAGGGCTGGGACTGGCCATGGATCGTCGAGAGGGCGCGCGCCCAGGGGTTGTTGCGGATGCTGCTGCTCGGCCTGTCGCTGGCGGCGGAGCTCGTCGAGGCGCCGGTCCCGTGGGAGGTCAGCGGCCTGGCGGCGCGCGACCCTGCCGTGACCACCCTGCGCGCCTCGGTGCTGCGTGGGCTCTTCCTGCCCAAGAACGTCGAGCCCTCTCTCCTGGAGACCAGCCGGTTCCAGCTCCGGGTCCTGGACGGCCGGAAGGCGAGGGTGAGCTACTGCTGGATCCGCGCCGCGGCGCCGACGGTGCAGGACTGGCAGTGGGTCCGGCTGCCGGACTCCCTCTACTTCCTCTATTACCTGCTGAGGCCGGTGCGTCTGGCGGTGCAGGGGCTGGCCCGGCCGCTACTCCGTTGGCTGCGTCCGCCCCACACGGCCCGAGACTGAACAGATTCACCTGGTTGCATTAGTGCACGCCCTCCGGGCGTGCCTTTTTGTTTGACTGTTCCGGAGACAAAGGCGCGTAGCGTCCGCCCCACAGCGATCCTTCTCAGGCGTCGTCGAGGAGGTGAAGGATCTCTGTGGGGTTGCGGAACGGGGCGATGAGGTAGACGCCAGCGGCGTAGCGCGGGGCAGCCCACAGCAGCTCCCGCGCTCGCTCGATGCCCACCTTCGAGGCCTCGGATCCCGAGGCCTCGAGCTTTTTGAGGAGCTCGTCCGGCACGAAGATCCCGGGCACCTCGTTGTGCAGCCGCAGCGCGAGCTTGAGCGAGGGCAGCGGCCAGATCGCCACCAGCGCGGGCAGCGGCAGCCTCCCAGCGAAGCGGTCGAGCAGGCGCTCCCAAGGCTCCCAATTGAAGAACACCTGGCTCATGACGAAGTGCGCGCCGGCATCCGCCTTGCGCCGCAGGCGCTCGACCTCGTGGGCGAGGTCGTCGGCGGCGGGGTTGACCGCGACGCCCAGGTGGAACCCCGGCGGCTCACCGATGGGGTTGCCGGCGCAGTCGAACCCCTCGGCCAATCGGGAGACCGAGCGCACCAGCTCGAAGATGTCCACGTGGTAGACGTCGTGGGCGCCCGGGTAGTCGCCGAGCTGCGAGGGGTCACCGGAGATCGCCAGCAGGTTCCTGAGCCCGGCGTGCCACGCGCCGAGGAGTTGTGCCTGCAGGCCCATGAGGCTGGCGTCACGCGGGGTGATGTGGGGGATGGTCTCGAGCCCGGTCTCGCGTTGCACCTCGGCAGCCAGCCACAACGAGTCCATGCGCAGCCTCGCAAGCGGGTTGGAGTTGATGTCCACCGCGTCCACCCGTCCTGCATCGGCCATCGCCCTGGTGGCCTCGACGATACGATCCGGGTTCGTGCCCTTGGGCGGGTCGAGCTGCACGACGTGGACGAACTCCCCCGAGGCCAGCTTCGCCGCCAGCGTGGATTGCAGCCGCGGCTGGGGCGAGGGCATGGGAGTCGGCGGATGCTCGACCGCAATGCGGGCTCCGCGTGGGTGAACCGGGCGCAGGCCGCGCACCGCCTCGGCCATGGCGCGGATGTGGTCCGGGCCGGTGCCGCAGCATCCGCCGATGAGACCCGCGCCCAGCTCGGCGGCGCGGCGGGCGAACTGCGCGAGGTACGAGGGCGTGGCCGGCGGGAGGAGGATACGGCCGTCGCGACGCACCAGAGATCCCGCGTTTGGCATCACCGCGATCGCTCCCGGGGGCCCGCCGAGGTACTCAAGGATGTCGAGAGTGACCTGGGGACCCGGCGCGCAGTTGATCCCGGCGGCGAGTACCTCGGACGCGAACAGCTCGCGTAGCTGCTCGGCGAACTCCGGGTGGCTCTCGGGGAGCTTCTCGAACGGGAACGAGAGGCAAGCCACCAGCGGCAGGTCGGTCACGTCGCGAACCGCCTCGATCGCGAGCCGCAGCTCGTCGAGGCGGAAGAACGTCTCGAGGATCAGGAGATCGGCCCCTCGCCCGGCGAGGATCGCAGCCTGCTCCGCGTGAGCGACCGCGATGAGCCCAGGTCCGTCCGGTTCGTCGATGTCGATCACGCCGGCGAGCGGGCCGATCGAGCCCGCCACCAGGCAGTCCACGCCCGAGATGTCGCGCGCCTCGCGGGCGAGCTTGACGCCGGCGGAGTTGACCGCCTCGACCACCTCGCTGGCGAAAAGCCGGTCCAGCTTGGGACGGGACGCGGCGAAGGTAGCGGTCTCGATCAGCTCGGCGCCGGCCTGCAGGTAGGCGAGGTGGATGGCGAGGACCTCGTTGGGGCGCTCGAGCGGCGCCAGGTCCAGGTGCGCACCGCCCGGCACCCGGGCCAGCAGCTCCGACCCCATCGCGCCGTCAGCCACCACGATGTGGTCCGCAAACCGGTCGAGCACCCTCCGGTGAGCCATCTCCGCATTGTAGCGGCAGATGGCGTGGTCTCCGTGGAACGAGGGCTTTGCGCTCGCTTGTCATTGCGAGGACGCCGAGCGAAGCGAGGGGGACGAAGCAATCCCATCGATTTGGCCGAGATTGCTTCGCCCCCTTCCGGGGACTCGCAGTGACGAGCACACCCGGGCCGCGCTTTCCACAGAAGCGTGAATGAGCGCGGGACTACGCGAGGTACTTGGCGTCGGGGTGGTGGAGGACGACGGCGGAGACGGTTGCCTCGGGGTCCATCATGAACCCCTCTGTGAGGCGAATGTCGATCTCCTGCGGGTTGAGCAGGCGAAACACGTCCACCTGCGGCTCGAGGTCGGGGCAGGCGGGGTAGCCGAACGAGAGCCGGATGCCGCGGTAGCGCGCCCGGAAGCGCTCCTCCATCGTCATCTCGGGCGGGTCCGGGAACCCCCACAGCTCGCGCAGCCTGCGGTGAAGCCACTCCGCGGTAGCCTCGGCGGTCTCGAGGGCCAGCGCTTGGAGGGCGATCGAGTCCAGCAGCCTGCCTTCTGCGCGCAGGTCGATGGCGTGCGCCCGCACGCCGATCCCAGCGGTGACCACGAAGATCGCCACGGTGTCCCTGGCCTCCGGGTCCGGGTGCACCCAGTCGGCGGCGCAGGCGTGCGGCGGTCTGCCCTGGCGCATGAACGGCAGCGCGGCCCGCTCGCGCCCGTCTGGATCGAGGATGACCACCGTGTCGCCCCGCCCGTACGCGCGGAAGAAGCGGTAGACGCCCGCAAGCTTTAGCCATTTGCGGGTCACCGCGGCGTCCTGGAGCGCCTCCACGCGCCGTTTCAACTCGGCGACCTTCTCGTCGCCAGCTTCGAGCAGGCGCCGCACCGAGCCGCGCACGCCCAGATGCTTCCCGAACAGCATCTGCGGGTTCAGGTAGCCGAAGATCTGGTCCATTGGGAGGTCGTTCAGCAGGTGGCGCTTGAGATCCGGCGGCTTCGGCAGGTCGGCCACCGGAAGCGGCTCGCGTTCCCAGATCGCTGCGACGCCAACGGTAGAGGTGTCATTCTGAGGGCGCGCGGCGCCCGAAGAATCCCGCCGCGCGCCGGAGGCGGGCGGATCAGGGGTCGGTGGGATCCCTCGCTCGCCCGGGGCCTCGCTCAGGAGGACCGCTGCCGTGGCATCAGAGGCCGCCACGGCGCCGGTCAGTTCGTTGGCGATGGCGAGGCCGGCCATCGCGTCGCGGGCGTAACGCACGGTGACGCCGTAGGCAGGCGCGATGCGGTCGCGGGTGAACGAGTCTGACAGCGCCGCCCCGCCGACGAGGAGCGGGACCTCGATCCCCGCCGCACGCAGGTCCTCCGCGGTGGCAACCATCTGGTGGGCCGAGCGCACGAGCAGGCCCGAGAGCCCGATCAGGGAGGTGCGATGCTCGCGCCACGCTTCGATGAGCCTGTTCGACGGGCACTGCACGCCTAGATCCACGACCGTGTAGCCGTTGGTGGAGAAGATGATTCCGACCAGGTTCTTTCCGATATCGTGGACGTCGCCGCGCACGGTCGCGAGCAGGAGCGAACCGCGGGAGGCGGTTTCATCGCCGGCCATGTACGGCTTCAGGTAGTCCACCCCGGCCTGCATGACCTCGGCGGAGACGAGCACCTCGGCCACGATGAGCTTTCCGGAGGCGAACAGGCGACCCACCTCAGCCATTCCGGCCATCATCGGCCCGTTGATGATGTCGAGCGGGGTGGAACGCGTGAGCAGCTCCTCGAGGGTTTGATCGAGGCCGATGCGCGCTCCCTCGACCACCATCCGGCGGAGCCGCTTGGCCGCGGGCATGTGCCGGTCCACGAAGGGGACCCGTGGGCGCGCCTGGCGGTAGCGGGCGACGAACGCGTCCACCGAGGCCTTTTCGCCGGAGAACAGCACGTCCTCCGCGAGCTTTACCTCCTCGCGCTCGATAGTGTTGAACCGCACGAGCTGCTCGCTGTTGACGATCGCGGCGTCGAGCCCGGCCTCGACGCACTTGTGCAGGAAAACCGCGTTGAGCACCTCGCGCCCGGAGGGCGGTACCCCGAACGAGACGTTGGAGATCCCGAGCACGGTGATGGCACCCGGCAACTTCTCCTTGATCAACTTGACGCCGCGCACGGTTTCGGCGGCCGCCGCCCGGAACTTCGGATCGCCAGTGGCGGCGGGGAACACGAGCGCGTCGAGGAGAATCTCGCGGCGGCGAAGCCCGGCTGCCTCGAGGCGCTCCAGGAGCCGCGCTGCCACCTCGAGCTTCCGCTCCGCGGTGCGCGCCATCCCCTCGCTGGGGTGCTCGTCGATGCACCCCGCCACGACTGCGGCGCCGAACCGCCTCGCGAGCGCAGCCACCTGGTCGAGGCGGCTCCCGCCGTCCTCCAGGTTGACCGAGTTGAGCACCGGCCGCCCCGGGATCAGCTCCAGCGCCGCGGCCATCACCTCGGGGTCGGTGGAGTCCACCATGAGCGGTACACGCACGGCCCGGCGGAGCTCGCTGAGCAACGCGACCGTCGAGGTTTTCTCGTCCCTCTCGGGGTCGGCGAGGCAGACGTCCAGCACGCCGGCCCGCCCGCGAACCTGGCGCCGCCCGATCTCCGCCGCCTCCGCGAAGCGCCCCTCGCGCACCAGGTTCTTGAACTTGCGCGAACCGAGCACGTTGGTGCGCTCGCCGATGAGAAGCGGGGGCGGGTCCTGCACCAACTCCACCACCTCGCCGCCGGCCAGCCTCGCGGAGTCGTAGGAGGGCGGCTCGCGCCGCGTGTGCCGGTCCGCCACCTCGCGGAGTCGGCGGATGTGCTCCGGACCGGTGCCGCAGCAACCACCGATCAGGTTCACCCAGCCCGAGGCCGCGAAGCGCTCCATGGTCCGGGCCATCTCCTCGGGGCTTTCGCGGTAGCGGCCCTCGCCGTCGGGGATGCCGGCGTTGGGGACCACCGAGACAAACGAAGGGGTGAGCGCGGCCAGGGCTCGCACGTGCTCGGTCATCGGGCCGGGGCCGGTGGAGCAGTTGATCCCCACCCAGAGCGGTTGCCACGGCTCGACCATCACCGCCACCGCCTCGATGGTTTGCCCGCCGAGGGTGGTTCCGGTCGGCTCGAGGGTGGCCGAGACCGCCACGGGCAGGTCGGGTGCGGCCTCGCGGCAGGCGATCAGGGCGGCCTTGAGGTTCAGGGGGTCCTGGCTGGTCTCGATCAGCAGTACGTCGGTGCCGCCCTCCGCGAGCCCTTCCACCTGGCTTGTGTACGATTTCACAAGCTCGGCGAAGGTGATGCCTCCGGTGAGGGTGAGCGACCTCGTCGTGGGGCCGATCGAGCCCGCCACGAAACGCGTGCGCTTTCTGCCCTTGCCCTCGAACTCGGCGCAGGCCTTGCGAGCGATCTCGGCCGCCTTGCGGTTGATCTCCTTGCAGCGCCTGGCCAGACCGTACTCGGCGAGCACCACCGGTGTGGCGCCGAAGGTGTCGGTCTCGACGACGTCGGCACCGGCCTTCAGGTAGGAGCGGTGGAGCTCCAGCACCGCATCGGGCCGTTGCAGGACCAGCGCCTCGTGGCAACCGAAGCGCGCCTCGCCGCCGTAGTCCTCCGCGGTGAGGTCGAGCGCCGCGAGGGCCGTGCCCGTGGCCCCATCCAGCAGCACGATGCGCTGGCGCAGCAGGCCGACGAGGGCCGTTCTTCGGCTCGAACCTGACATTCTCCAATTCTAGTACCCATGTCCACGAAATCCGCCTCTTTTCAGCACTTGCACGCCACATCAAAACAGGAAGCCAATGGGAAAAGGGAGGGCAGATTCTTGCCGTTGTCTTTCGTTTGCCCTTTGCCCTTTGACCTTTTCCTGTCCCTTGCGGGCATGCGATGATGGCGAGCCTTGAACCTACCAACGTCGTGCTGGAGGGCGCCATGAGTCATTTCACGCGCGGAGAGAAGCTGTTCCTGCTCGGGGCGGTGGTGCTGGCGGTGGCGGCCGGTACGTTCGCCTGGACCAACTTCAAGCGCGCTTTCCCCGAAGCGCACCTGACGTTCACGGTGAACCGGGCCACCTCCCTGCCGGTGGCGGAGGCGTTTCTGCGCCAGCACGCCCCGGCCGCCGCAGCGTCGCTCGCGGGGCGACGGCACGCGGCGATCTTCCAGGTGGACGACAGGGCCAAGGTCTACCTCGAGCGCGAGACGGGCCTCGAGACGCTCGGAGAGCTGACCCGGAATCGTCAGGTGCGACTGTGGGATTGGTCCCACCGATGGTTTCGCCCACTCGCAAAGGAGGAGGTGAAGGTCGCGGTGACCCCCGAGGGCGAGGTGATGGGCTTTGCCCACCTCATCCCCGAGGAGGCAACAGGTGCCTCTCTGGACGAGGCGGCGGCCAGGGCGATCGCGGAGAAGCTGCTGGCCGGCGCCTTCAAGATGGACGCCGCCGGGCTCACCTTCATCGAGTCGAAGCGGGAGGACCGCCCCCACCGGCGCGACTGGACGTTCACGTTCGAGCGATCGGGGTGGAAGGCCAAGGACGCCACGTACCGGATGCAGGTTGAGGTGCACGGCGACGAGGCCGCGGCCTACCGGGAGTTCCTCAAGGTGCCCGATGTCTGGACCCAGTCGTACCAGCGCCTGCGGTCCGCCAACAACACGACCGCCCTGATCGCGGCGTTCGGCATCGTGCTGACCCTGCTGGCCGCGGTCATCGTCCTGTTCCGCGAGGGCCGCCGCAACAACGTGCGCTGGCGGCTCGTGCTGCTGCTGACCGCCGTTTCGTTCTCTTTGTTCTTTCTGCTCTCGCTCAACCAGCTGCCGCTCGCCACCTACGGCTTCGACACCACCGGAACGTACGGCGCCTTCCTGGCCCGTGAGGTGCTCGCCGGCTTCGCCGGCGCCGGGGTCCAGTCCCTGCTGATCTTCATCGTGGTGGCGGCGGGAGAGCCGCTCTACCGGGCGCGCTTCGCCGGCCATCTTCGGGTGACGGCGCTGTTCGAACGGGTCGGCTGGAAGAGCAGGAAGTTCGCGTTCGGCCTGATCCTGGGCTACTGCTTGGCGGCGCTCTTCATCGCCTACCAGGTGGCGTTCTACCTGGTCGGGTCGCGATTCGGCGCCTGGAACCCGGCCGAGGTGCCGTTCGACAACCTGCTCAACACGTCCTTCCCCTGGTTGGCGGTCTTGTTCATCGGCTTCTACCCGGCGGTGAACGAGGAGTTCATGTCGCGGGTGTTCTCGATCCCGCTCGTGGAGAGGCTCGCGCGGTCGAAGGTTGCGGCGATCGTGATCCCGGCGCTGATCTGGGGTTTTGCCCACGCCAACTACCCTGCGCAGCCGTTCTACATTCGCGGTGTCGAGGTCTCGATCGCCGGGCTGGTCGTGGGCATCATCCTCTACCGTTTCGGGGTGCTCCCGTGCCTGGTCTGGCACTACGTGGTGGACGCGGGCTACACCTCGATGCTGCTGGTGCGCTCCGGTAACCCGTACTTCATGATCACCGCGATCGTCGGCACGGGCGTGCTGCTGATACCGCTGGCGGCCACGCTGGTCGCTGCCTTGCGGCGCGGCGGTTTCGTCGAGGACCCG
>MEKI01000082.1:0-11509 GCA_001766905.1 Acidobacteria bacterium RBG_13_68_16 | reverse complement strand
CACCCGAGCCAGTCATCGTGACGCCTGCGCCGCCGGCGGCAATCGCCGCCCCACCGTTGCGTCTGGTGCTTCCGGTGGGCCTGGTGCTCGCGGTTGTTGGAATCCTGCTTGCCTGGCGTGCACCCAACCCGGGCCGCAACGTCGGCGTGAAGCTACGGCCCGCCGCGGTGCGAGCAAGCGCGGAGGCGTTCTTCGGCGAGCGCGGCGTGGACCCGTCGCAGTGGCGGTTCGTCGTGACGGCCCGAGGCGACATGCTCGGGGGCAACGCGAGGCGCTACCTGCTGGAGAACGGGGGCGTCGCCCAGGTGGAGCGGTTCGTCTCCGAGGTTCCCGAGTGGCAGGTGCGTGCGTTCCGGCCCGAGGAGCGGGAGGAGTGGCAGCTCGCGGTAGATGACCCCGCGGGGAAGGTGGTTCGGTTCGACCACTCGCTGCGGGAGGAGGCACCCGGGGCGAGTCTCGCCGTGGAAGAGGCCCGCCGGAAGGCGGAATCGGCGGTGACGGCGTCGGGGTTCGACGTCGGCACGCTCGTCTTCAAGGAGGCCAAGACCGAGAAGCGGCCGGCCCGCCTCGACCACACCTTCACCTGGAAGGATCCGAGCCGCACCGTCGCAGACGCCGAGTACCTGCTGGACGTCACCGTGCAAGGGGATTCGGTGGACCGGATGTCCCGCCGGATCAAGCTCCCGGAGGCGTGGGAACGGGCGCGGGAGAAGGCGACCGTAGCGTACTACGCACGTCTCGCGGTGGTGCTCGGCATCGTCGCACTGCTGATTACCCATGGCCTGCTGGCGTTCTACCGCGGTGTTCGTGCCGGCGTGGTTCCATGGAAGCCCGTCTTGGGAGCGAGCTGCGGCGTGGTTGCCCTGTTCGTCGTCGCCGTCGGGCTCGCGTACCCGCTCGTCTGGGCGACGTACAGCGTCTCGATGCCCGAAGCGTTGTTCCGCACCACGAGCGTCATCGGGATGGCGATCCTGACGCTCGTCTTCGCGGCGCTCGCCGTGCTGGTGCTGGGAACCCTGGCCTCCTGCTTCCCCGCGGCGCGGGCCGTTGCCGACCCATCGGCGCGACGCCCCGCGGCGGGGGCCTCGGCTGCCGCAGCGCTGGCCTTCGTGGGGGCGGTCCTGGCGCTCCGGGGGCTGGTGGCGTTCGTACTGAAGGCCGTGCCGCGGGCGTTCTCGGATGCCCCCGTGGGGATTCCGGAATCAGTGGCCACCGCACTGCCCGCCCTCGCGGGCCTCGAAGGCCCGCTGATGGCCGGGTTGCTGCTCCTCGGCCTGGTGGGGCTGACGCTGCACCTCTGGCGGGAGGTGGTGAAACCCTGGCTCAAGGCGCTCTTCGCCGCGGGTTTGCTGGTGGCGCTCATCCCGGTGCAGTCAGGCGCCTCGGTGCTCGAGATCGCGGCGGGGGTGGTCCAGGCTGTGGTGGTGCTGGGCGGCGCGGCACTCCTCGCGCGCTTCGTGCTGGGGTCCAACCCCGTCGCCTACCTGCTGGCTGCGGCCTGGGTCGTCCTGATCCCGGCCGCGGTCGGGCTGATCGCCCAGCCGGGCGGCTTCTACTCGACCCAAGGGTGGGCGCTGGTGCTGGTCGCCGCCGCGCTCAGCGCCTGGTGGCTCCTACGCGGAACGCCGGGGAGGCAGCCCGGTTAGAATCGATTCATGAGAGTGCGCAGCGTGGTCGTTCTGGTGCTCCTGTCCCTGGCCTCCGTCGAGGTACGCGCGGCACGCCTGCTCGCGACGACGGGACGCGCGGTGTTCGCCGGGCCGGATCAGGGCAAGGCGGTTGTCCTGCAGGCAGAGGCCGCCACCAGGGTGGAGGTCACCGCGGGCGGCAAGACCAGCGTCTTCGTGACTGACGACGAGGGCGTGTGGGCGATCACCGGCGTCGGCGGGGTCGCCTGGCAGGAGAGGCGGTGGCAGCAGGGGGACGCCTGGGTGCTGGCGCTGCTTGTGGCCCTCGACCCCAAGGCCCAGGGGGTGCGCACGGAGCGCGGACTTCCCACGAGGTACCAGCCCCAGTCCGGGAGCAAGGTCCAGATCCCGGCCGTCGAGTACCGCCGCGACGCAAAGGGGATCGTGAGCTACACCGCTGGGGCGATCCAGGTGAAGCGTACGGAGAGCGGGCCGCTGCCGCAGCTGGCCGCGGACGCGTTCGCGGTGCCGAGGAAACAGCGCAGCGGCCTGGGAAAGCTGGCCGACGCGGCCGCCGGGCTCTTCGCCTCCGACAAGCCGAATGTTTCCTCGACGGCCGGAGCGCGCGGCGTCACCGAGGAGGAGAAGAAGCTCGGTTCGAGCTACAACTTCGCCGCCGTCGAGAAGGTCGAGAAGACGGCGGTTGATCGGGCCGATGTGGACCGGTTCATCCGTGAGGGCAAGCTGGGGGGTGGCTCGTGAGGCGCGCAGCGCTGGTGCTGGCGGTGCTACTTCCGCTCGCGGGCTGCTCGGGTGTAAACCTCGGTCCGCTCTCGACGGAGGACGTCGTGAAGGCGGGGAGCGCGGTGGCGGCCAGCCAGCGCGAGTTCACGCCTGAGGAGGAGCAGCAGCTCGGCAGGGTGGTGGCGGCTCGGGTGCTGGGGACCTACCCGTTGTGGGAGGACTCCGCTCGCACGCGTTATCTGAACCTGGTCGGACAGGTGATCACGCGTCAGGTCGGAAGGCCGAACACGGTGTGGCGCTTCGCGCTCCTCGACACCGACACGGTGAACGCGTTTTCCTGCCCGGGCGGATACGTATTCGTGGCGCGCGGCCTGTTTCAGTCCTGCCGCAGCGAGGCTGAGCTCGCGACCGTGCTCGCGCACGAGTGCGGGCACGTGGCGGGCAAGCACGTCCTCAACGAGATCCGGCGAAGCAACCTAATCGCGGCCGGGGTCTCGATCGTGGCCGACCATGCTGGAGGCGGGGGCCTGACCGCCGACCTGATGCGGAAGATCGGCGAGAAGGGCGCCGAGGTGCTGATCAGCCGTGGCATGAGCCGCAAGGACGAGTACGACGCCGACACCAGGGGCTGCCGGGTCGCACACGGCGCCGGGTACGCGACCGCGCCGTACGAGGAGTTCCTGCTCAGACTGGCCGGGCGCATGGCCGCCGAGAGCGGCGGATCGTTCGCCTCCCTCGCAAGAACGCACCCGGAGCCGTCGGACCGGGCCAAGAGGCTGCAGGAGCAGGGCCTGATCTTCGCCGACGGCCGGACGCTCGCGGACCGCTTTACCCGCCTGGGCAGGTAGGCACGGTGCCGCGGCACAAGCCCCTCACCCCTGCGCGGCCGGGGGGTCCTTCTCGTAGTCCTGTCCGATGCCGATCCTGGTGCGCCAGGATGCCAACAGGCTGATCATCGCGCGGAAGCGGTAGCACAGGACGCCGCACACCAGGTGGAGAAACTGCGAGGCGGCTACCGGCGGCATGTGGAGCACGGCGTCCAGGTCGGCCTGACTCAGAACCAGGACGGTGCAGCCGTCGATGTGGGCGCGAGCGTCGGCGCTGCGCACCTGGTCGTCCACCAGGGCCATCTCGCCGAAAACCTCCCCCCGTCCGAGGATCGCGAGTGGCTCCTCACCCCGACCGCTCATCTGCCGCGAGATGCGGACCTCGCCGTCGAAAACGACGTAGAGCGACTCCCCGGCCTCCCCTTCGTGGAAGAGATAGGCGTCGCGCGGAAAGTGCTGGGCCTGGAGGGTCGAGGCAAGCAGCCGCAGCGCGGCCGCCGAAAGGCCTGTCTCCTGGAAGAGGTCCATCTTTGCGCCGGGCATCAGCTCGACCTGCTGCCCGGCCGGGCGGTCCTGGTGCTCCGCGGTCTGTTCGAGCGGGAGGATCTCCGTCATAAACTGGTTTGCCTGCCGGATCTTGGCCGCCAGGGAGTGCCAGAACGAGCGGGCGAGCGCCGCCCCCAGCTCGTGGTCGTTGACAAGCCACCGGCGAAGCCCACCGCTCCTGAAGCGGAGCACCGTGCCCTTCTCGACGGCGACGGCGGTCGTTGGACGGGGCCGCCCGTCGAGGAAGGAGGTCTCACCCAGGATCTGCCCCACCCGCGACCGGCTCACCGGCTGGCGCCTCCCCAGCGCCGTGCAGTAGTCCTCCGTGACCCCGGAAACCACCACGTAGAAGTCCTCGCCGACCTCGCCCTCGTCGTAGATGACCTGGCCGCGGGCCATGAGCTGCTCGGCGGTGAACGCGGCGAGCTGCTCGAGGTGGTCGTCCGGGACGTGCTGGAAGACGCGGAAGACGCGCAGGTCCGAGAACGCCTGGGAATCGCTCGGGGGTTCTTTGTCCAACGGTTTCATGTCTGGCTTCCGACCTCTCGCCTGCCTGGGGGTGACACACCCCCGACCGCCTTCCGTCGCTGCGTTCCCGATGAAACTGTCCCGTCCCGACGGGCCAGAGCCTAATTCAACTGTATCGCATAGTCGCGCCTTGCGCGAGAAACGCACCCGACGCCCGGAATCCACGTCGCTCGGTTCACACGTCGAGGCCCCGCGGGCCGACGGGAGGGTCGGATGCGGCTCACGGGGCTTTCGGCGGAAGAGCGCTCGTGCCGAGCCGGCGCTGCGCCGCTTCCCCGGGGAATAGACCCTCACCTCGTTTGCTTTCACTGGGTTGCGTGAAGTCGGTGGCCAAGCGGAGAAGGCCTAAACCATGAGGATCGGGGTACCGAAGGAGATCCGTCCGGGTGAACGGCGCGTTGCGCTGGTGCCCGAGTCGTGCCGAAAGCTGGTCAACGCGGGCATCGAGGTGAACGTCGAAACGGGTGCGGGGGAAGCGGCTTTCTTCCCGGACGCCGCGTTTCGTGAGGCCGGTGCAGGGGTCCTCTCCGGCCCCGAACCCCTCCTCGGCACCGCAGATCTCGTCGTGAAGGTTCAGCCTCCCTGGCGCAACGAGGCCCTCGCAAAGCACGAGGTCGAGCTGATGCGTGAGGGGGCGATGCTGGTCGGCACGCTCGTGCCCAGCCGCCACCCCGACGTGCTCGAGAAACTGGCGCTGAGGAACGTGACGGCGTTCGCCACCGACCTGATCCCGCGCATCACGCGGGCGCAGGCGATGGACACGCTCTCCTCGATGGCGAACATCGCTGGCTACAAGGCGGTGCTGATCGCGGCCAACCACCTCCCCAGGTACTTCCCAATGCTCATGACTGCCGCCGGCACGGTGTTCCCCGCCAAGGTGTTCGTGATCGGGGCGGGCGTCGCGGGGCTGCAGGCGATCGCGACCGCGCACCGGCTCGGCGCCGCGGTCGAGGGCACCGACACGCGGCCCGTGGTGAAAGAGCAGGTGGAGAGCGTGGGCGCCAAGTTCGTCGGCGTGGAGGTCGGGGAGGACGCGCAGGACGCCTCGGGATACGCGAGAGAGCTCTCCGCCGAGTTCTACAGAAAACAGGCGGAGCTGATCGCGGAGCGCTGCGCGTCCGCCGACGCGGTGATCACCACCGCCCTGATCGGCGGGGTGAAGGCGCCCAGGCTCATCACCGCCGAAATGGTTAGGGCCATGAAGCCGGGTTCGGTCATCGTGGACCTGGCGGCCGAGGCCGGAGGCAACTGCGAGCTAACCCAACCGGGACGAACGGTCGTCGCCCACGGCGTGACCATCGTCGGCCCCGAGAACCTCCCGGCCGAGGTCCCCTGGCACGGCAGCACGCTGTACTCCCGCAACCTGACCGCGTTTGTTCTGGCGTTCTGGAAGGAAGGGACCTTCAAGCTCGACCTGGAGGACGAGATCGTCCGGGGCTGCCTCGTGACCCACGCGGGCGAGGTGCGCTTCGGCAAAGCCCCGGCACGGGCATGAGCAGGTCCGTCGGGTCGCGAGCAAAGGGGAGACGATATGGCCTCTGACTTCGAGCTGAGTTTCTTCGTGTTCGTGCTGGCCACGTTTCTGGGCGTCGAGGTGATCCGGCGGGTCTCGCCCCTCCTTCACACACCGCTGATGTCGCTGACCAATGCGATCTCCGCCATCGCGGTGGTGGGCTCGATCCTGGTGGCGGGGCAGCAGAAGACGACGCTCTCGACGGTGCTGGGAACCGCCGCGGTGACCTGCTCGATGATCAACATCGTCGGCGGGTACCTGATCACGTACCGCATGCTGAGGATGTTTAAGAGGAGCGGGAAGGACGGGCGATGATCGAGCAGATCATCCCGCTGCTCTACGTCGCGGCCGCCACCTCGTTCATCCTCGCCCTCAAGTGGCTTTCGGGGGTTGCCACGGCGCGCCGCGGGGTGCTCGTCGGGGTTCTCGGCATGGCGCTAGCGGTCGGGGGAACGCTGCTCAACCCCGAGATCGTCAGCTACAAGTGGATCGCGGTGGCCATCGTCCTCGGGTCGATCATCGGCGTTCCGATGGCGATGATGCCGATGACCGCCGTGCCACAACGTACTGCGCTCTCCCACGCCTTTGGCGCGCTGGCGGCGGCGCTGGTGGGAACGGCCGAGTACTACCTGAGGGCTCCGGGGATCGACCGGTTCACGATGGGGGCGCTGGCGCTGGAGGTGCTGCTTGGTTTTCTCACCTTCACGGCTAGCCTGATGGCGTTCGGCAAGCTGCAGGAGATCCTGCCGACCCGGCCCATCACCTACCGCAACCAGAACGTCGTCAACCTTTCGCTGTTCGTTTTTGCGGTCGCCGCCGGTGTCGCCCTCGTCGTGAGCCCGGGGACGACCTGGTTGTTCCCGGCGCTCGGAGGCCT
This sequence comes from Acidobacteria bacterium RBG_13_68_16, assembly GCA_001766905.1. GTDB lineage: Bacteria > Acidobacteriota > Thermoanaerobaculia > Thermoanaerobaculales > Thermoanaerobaculaceae > RBG-13-68-16. Next base: position 4,846 of record MEKI01000082.1, on the reverse strand, counting down.
CTCCCTGGTCTTCGGCGTACTGCTCATCGTCCCGATCGGCGGCGCGGACATGCCGACGGTGATCTCGCTCCTGAACTCCTACGCCGGGCTCTCCGCGTGCGCGATGGGCTTCGTGCTGGACAACCACCTGCTGATCATCGCCGGCGCGCTCGACGGATCCTCGGGCCTCATCCTGTCGGTAATCATGTGCCGCGCGATGAACCGCTCCTTCACCAACGTCCTGTTCGGGGCCTTCGGCCAGGTCCAGGCGTCCGCGGCGGCGGCCGGCGAGGAGCGAATCGTGCGCAGCGCCACGCCGGAGGAGGCCGCGTCCATTCTCGGCGCCGCCGGCTCGGTGATCGTCGTCCCGGGCTACGGGATGGCGGTGGCGCAGGCGCAGCACAAGGTTCGGGAGCTCTTCGACACGCTCACCAAGCTGGGCATCGGGGTGAGGTTCGCCATTCACCCGGTGGCCGGGCGCATGCCGGGGCACATGAACGTGCTGCTCGCCGAGGCCGACATCCCGTACGACAGGATGGTGGGGATGGAGGAGATCAACTCGGACTTCGCCCAGACGGACGTGGCGCTGGTGATCGGGGCCAACGACGTGACCAATCCAGCCGCACGACGCGACCAGTCCAGCCCGATCTACGGCATGCCGATCCTCGACGTGGACAAGGCTAGGACGGTGATGGTGATCAAGCGCGGCATGAGCGCGGGCTTCGCCGGGATCGACAACGACCTCTACTACATGGACCGGACCCTGATGGTTTTCGGCGACGCCAAGGCGGTCGTCGGCAACCTCGTCAAGGAGCTCGCCGCCGCCAACGGCCTCCACTAGCCGACAATCGCGAGAAGCCCCTCCCGGTGGCCCGCCGTTTCCGGTTACACTGACGCGATGAGCAGGGTGCCGTGGGATCGCTACTTCATGAACCTCGCCGTACAGGCGGCGACGCGCTCGACGTGTCCCAGGAAGAGCGTGGGTGCGGTGGTGGTGCGCGACAAGGCCATCCTGGCCACGGGCTACAACGGCTCCATCCGCGGCCTGCCCCACTGCAGCGAGGTCGGGTGCCTGATGGACAACGACCACTGCGTCCGCACGGTCCACGCCGAGGCCAACGCGATCCTTCAGGCGGCACGCCACGGTGTGCGCATCGAGCAGGCGGACATCTACGTCACATCCTCGCCGTGCTGGGACTGCTTCAAGCTGATCGCGAACGCAGGAATCGGCCGCGTGCTGTACGGGGAGTTCTACCGCGACGACCGCATCACGCAATACGCCCGGGAGGCGGGCATCGAGCTGATCCACCTGGGGCTGGAGGACGCGCGATGAGCACAGTGAGGCGGGTTGGGGTGCTAACTGGAGGGGGCGACGCTCCCGGGCTGAACGCGGTCATCCGCGCCGTGGTGCGGGCCTGCAAGGTGGCCTACGGCGTCACGGTGGTCGGGATCTCGGAGGGGTTCACGGGGCTGGTGGAGATGAGGGCCCGGGAGCTGGACCTCGACGACATCTCAGGCCTGCTGGTGCGCGGCGGCACGATCCTGGGCACCACCAACCGGGGCAACCCGTTCCGGTACGCCTACCGTCGACCCGACGGGGTGGAGGAGCTTGTCGACGCCTCCGGGACCGCAAAGAAGAACGTGGAGAAGCTCGGCCTCGACTGCCTTATCGTGATCGGCGGCGACGGCTCGCTCTCGATCGGCGAGCGCTTCTGGCGGGAGCTCGGCATCCCCGTGGTCGGGGTGCCAAAGACCATCGACAACGATCTCTCGGCCACGGACTACACGTTCGGGTTCGCGACCGCCGTGCAGTCCGCGACCTGGGCGCTCGACTGCCTGCACACCACGGCCGAGAGCCACCACCGGGTCATGCTGCTCGAGGTGATGGGGCGTGACGCGGGCTGGATCGCCCTCCACGCAGGTTTGGCCGGCGGCGGCGACGTGGTGCTGATCCCCGAGATCCCCTTCCGGTTCGAGCCGTTGATCGCCAAGTTCCAGGCACGGGAGCGCCGCGGGAGGCCGTTTTCCCTGGTGGTCGTGGCCGAGGGCGCCGCGCCGGCGGGCGGCTCCCAGGTGTTCGCGGGGCAAGACGCGATCACGGGCTGGAAGAGGTTGGGCGGCATCTCGGCCTCGATCGCCCAAGAGATCGAAGCGCGTGGGGGCTACGAGGTCCGCGCCACGGTGTTGGGGCACATCCAGCGTGGGGGCACGCCCGTGCCGAACGACCGGATCCTCGCCTCCCGCTTCGGCATCGAGGCAGCGCGGCTGGCCGTCGAAGGGAGTTTCGGGAGCATGGTGGCGCTGCGCGGCGACGAGATCGTGGCGGTGCCGCTGGCGGACGCGATCGGGCGTCTCAAGAAAGTGGACCCGCAGTGCCAGCTCATGAAGGCGGCCCGGGCAATCGGCATCGTGTTCGGCGACGAGAACCCTGAGGACGCCTCGGACTCCGAGGGCTGACCCCGACGGTGGAGCCAGCGGGGATCGTCCTCGACCTCGGCAGCGTGACGCTGCCGCTCACGAGTCGCGAGGTGTTCGGCTCGGACGTGCCCCTCGAGCTCGAGCTGGGCGTCGGCAAGGGGCTTTTCCTGCTCGAGTGGGCGGTCGCGCATCCCGAGGTCGGGCTCATCGGCGTCGAGCGTGTGCGCAAGTACATGAAGGTCGCGGCGCTGCGGACGGCCCGCAAGGGCCTGGCAAACGTGCGCCTCGTGCACACGACGGCCGAAGATCTCCTCTTCCGCTGCCTTGCGGAGGGGAACCTGGCTGCGGCTCATGTGTATTTCCCGGATCCGTGGCCCAAGAAACGCCATCAAAAGCGACGCTTCTTCCGGCCCTCCAACGTCACGCGTCTAGCCGACGTGCTTGCACCGGGAGGGCTCCTGCGGGTCAAGACCGACCACGATGCCTACGCCTCGGTGATTCGCGAGGTGCTCGCGGACGAGCCCAGGCTGGCGCCGACGGCGGTCGAGGCGGCGTTCGAAGGGGTCCCTGTCACGAACTTCGAGGTCAAGTACGCCCGCGAGAGCCGGCAGGTCCACCGTCTTGCATACCGCCGCGTTTGACTTTCGCGCCCCGTTGAGGCGAGGCTGAGGCATGGCAAAGGTCCTCTACATCGATCCGTTCGGGGGCGCCGCGGGCGACATGCTTCTCGGCGCGCTCCTTGACCTCGGGGTCTCGCAGGAGCGCCTGCAGGAGGTGCTCGCAGGCTTGCGCCTCGAGGGGTGGCGCCTGGAGGCGACCCGCGACCGCCAGCAGGGTCTCACCGGCATACGGGTGGCGGTGCGCGTCGAGGAGGCGAGGCACCCTGCACGCCACCTCCTGGACGTGGAGAGGTTGCTGGCGGACGCGTCGCTGCCCGAGCGGGTGCGGGAGCGGAGCCTGGCGGCGTTTCGGCGCCTGTTCGAGGCCGAGGCGGAGGTGCACGGCGTGCCCCTCGAAAGGGCTCACCTCCACGAGCTGTCCGCGGTGGACGCGGTGGTGGACATCGTGGGCGTGTGCGCCGCGGTCGAGCTGCTCGGCGTCGGCCGGGTCGCGTGCGCGCCGGTCCCTGTGGGGTCCGGCACGGTGCAGACCGCTCACGGGTTGCTCCCGGTGCCTCCGCCGGCGGTGGCTCGCCTGTTGCTGGGGGTGCCACTGGCTGCCCACGCGGCCGAAGGAGAGATGACAACGCCCACAGGCGCCACGCTGCTCGTCACGCTGGTGGAGCGCTTCGGGCCCCTGCCGGCGGGCAAGCTCGTGGGGGTGGGAGTCGGGCTGGGAGCGAGGGAGTTCGCCGGGCTCCCAAACGTGCTGCGCGCTCTGCTCGTCGAGGAAGAGGGTCGTCTGGCCGGGAGACCGATGGTCGTTCTGGAGACCACCGTGGATGACATCACCGGGGAGGCGCTGGGTGCGCTGCTGGAGCGGGTGCGCGAGGCGGGGGCGCTGGATGCCTGGTGCCTGCCGGGGACGGGGCGCAAGGGACGGCCGGTCGTGGAGCTGCGGGCGGTCCTCGACCCCTCGCAGGTGGCGGCGGTGACCGCCGCCGTCTTCGAGGAGGGGGCCACGCTCGGGGTGCGCCTGGTGGAGTGCACGCGTCCCGAGCTCGACCGGCACACCGTCGAGGTTTTGACCCCGTTCGGCGCGATCCCGGTGAAGGTCGGCGTGTTCGCGGGCCGGGTGGTCTCGGCCAAGCCCGAACACGATGCGGTTCTCGCTGCGGCGAGGCGGTCCGGTGCGAGCGCAGCGGCGGTGGCGGACGCGGCGCGGGCGGCGGCCCCGCGGCTCGGCGCCGCGTGGGAGGGCTGAGGATGGACACTCAATACAGCTTCGCGGTGGAGGCGATCCAGGCCATCCTCGCTCCGGCGATCATGGTCTCCGCGTGCGGGCTGCTGCTGCTTGCGCTGCTCAACCGCTACACCGTGATCATGAATCGGATCCGCGTGCTCAGCGAGGAGCGGCGCCGATTGGTGCGCGCCACGACGCCCCCCGCCGAGGCCGTGCCGCTCGAGGTCGCGCGTCTCGCAAGCGTCCTGCGCCAGCTCGAGGATCTCATGGACCGCGTCCGCCTGCTGCGCAACGCGGTGTTGTGCCAGGTGGTAGCTGTGGGGTGTTTCGTCCTTACCTCGTTGCTCCTCGGCCTGCGCGTGGCCGGTCCAGAGTGGCTCAAGCTCTCGCACCCGGTCCCGGTGTTCGTGATCGGGATGGCGGTGCTTTTCGCCGGGGTCGTGATCGAGGGTACCGACGTGGTCCGTGCCTACCGGACGATTCGCCTCGAGGTGGGAGAGCTGGCACAGGGGACAAAGGGGAAAGGTTAAAACGGAAGGTGATTAGGCCTGGTTTGGCACCAAGTCACAGAGGTAGCTGGTGACGAGGGTGAAGATGTCCTCGTCAC
>MEKI01000081.1:24077-24320 GCA_001766905.1 Acidobacteria bacterium RBG_13_68_16 | reverse complement strand
GGGACCCAGAGATCCCGGACGCACCGAGGACCTTTCTGTAGAGATAACTGTTGTCGGGGTCGCCCGGTTTCACCCGCATCAACGACGGCTGCTCGGAAGAGCTCACGTTGACGATGCTGTTGAAGGCGTTCGCAGCCCGCAGATCCATGCCCTCGTTGGGCGGATGGCAGCCCGCGCAGCGCGGCGTGAAGATCTGGCTTTGAATCATGCTCAGAGTCGCGGTCGCCGCGGCGGTCACCGTCA
>MEKI01000081.1:15732-23987 GCA_001766905.1 Acidobacteria bacterium RBG_13_68_16 | reverse complement strand
TGACCGACAGCCCATCCACGCTCACGCCGTCCCCGAAGTCCCAGTGCCCCGTGAAGAAGAGGCCGCTGGGGTCACTCCCAGTGCCGACGAAGCTTACCGCCTGACCCGTCGCGACGGTCAGGTTGCCGCTGGGGCTCGTGATCGCGGCCGTGGGCGGTGCGCCGGGCACCGAAGTGACACCGGCAGGAACGGGTATCGCCGCCTGTTGGAACGCGTCGTCGGTCCGGTTATCCACGACCGCCGAGAACATGAAGACCGGTTTGGACGCGATGAAGGTCACGTAGAAATTCGCGAGCGTTTGCTGGTTAGCGGGAATGCCTGGAATGGTCTGGTAGAAGAAGCCTTGCTCGTTCGCCCAACCCGGGATGGTCCGGGTGCTTGGCTGCCCGACCAGCGTGCCGTCCGGCTTGCGCACGTTGAACGTGACGACGACCGCCGAGGGGTTGGGATTGAAGTAGCCGATGTTGGTGCGGAAGTCGAGACCGTCGGTTTTGGGACGGTGCGAGTTGAAGACCAGCAAGCCCGAGGTCAGCGCACCGTCGTACGAGAGCCCATCGAGTGACAGCCCGAAGGTGCCGGTGCCTGCCGACCGCTGGTCGTTGAAGTTGTGGACGACCGCCCGCATCGGGAAGGCGGAAAGCAGGCGCAGCGCACCGCGGTCGTTCGCGCCGAACAGCACGTTCACCGCGTCATCGATCACGGCCTCACCGTTTGGGGAGACCGAGACCTGAGCCACCTGCGCCGGCCCTAACGAGCCGGCGGTAGTCTTCGGGTACCACTCCGCGTATACCGTGGCCGCGTCGTCCGTGAGGCTCACGATGCGGAGGTCGGTCTTGAACAGGCTCGTCCCCAGACCGGGGTTGCGCGCGACCACGGGGAAGTAGATGTCGGTCTCTGTGGGTCCGAGCTGGCCACGCAGGGCGCCGTTCTGGAAGGAGGCATTGTGCACGTTAAAGTAGAAGCTCTCGGGTTGGGCAACGATCTGTGCGAGCAGGCCCGTATCGGCCGTCACGTTTCCGGACGCGACACCGTTCGTGAACGAAGGCGAGAAGTTGATCACGACAGGCCCGTTCTGGCCGCTCGAGCCGCTGTGGATGTGCGCCAGCGTGGGTGTCGCGATCCCTTTCACCCAGAGGAAGTAGTAGACCGTTGTTCCGTCCAGGATCGCGGTCGCGTACCCGGTGCCCGCCGGATCGCCGCCGCCCGGCTCACGCGAGCCCCTCAGCGTGGAGGCGTAAGCCAACGAGCTCGTCCCGTCGCCCAGCAGCTGCCCGCGAACCGCACCGTCCGGAAACGAGGCGTTGTGAACGTTGACGTAGTAGGCGTTCGGACGCTGGAGGATCGCGTCGACCGTTGCGCTGTCGGAGGTCACCGAACCCCGGGCCACGTACACCCCTGCGCTGGGGCTAGAGAACGACGGGTTCAGGCTCACGACGACGGTGCCGGACTGACCCGCGAGCCCGGTGTGGATGTGGGCTGCCGTCGGCTGCGCGATGTCCCTTACCCAGATGTAGTACATCACGGTCGTTCCGTCGAACGAGATGACCGCGAGACCGCGGCCGTCGGGATCCCCTCCCGCACCGGTCTCGCGACCTCCCAACAGCGTCATGTTGAACGTTTGCGCCCCAGCCGCGGACGCGACCAATGCCAATGCTCCAAGTGCCAGTGAGACTCTCACGACTGATCCCCCCTTTTTTCCGGCCACGGCCGTCTGTCGCGGCTCCCTGCGGTGGGCCCCAGTCACACCCAGAAAGCCGCTCCTCGAGGCGACTCATTCCCGCGCTTCGCTTCATCCACGCGACCGGGCTAGCAAGTCGCATGCCAGATTTAGTCTCAGGCGCAACGATCGGCGTCCGTCCCCTCTGCCCTCTCTGGAGGACCGGTGTCCTCTTGCCGGACGAAAAACACCGTTCCGATACAAACGAGCGCACGATGTATGCTCGGGTCGTGCGGAGAGCCTGGTTCTCGTTCGGATCTGTCCTGCTGGCGGCTGCCGTTGCGGCCGGGGCGTTCGGGGCGCATGCCCTGAGGTCACATCTCGACGCGGCTTCCCTCGCGCTCTGGGAAACCGCGGTCCGCTACCTCGCCATCGGTGGTCTCGGCCTGCTGGCGCTGGGACTCGCCGCGCACACCCGTCCGAGCCGCGGATGGGGCGTGGCGGGGATCTTCCTGTCGATCGGGGCACTGGTGTTCAGCGGCACGGTTGGGGTGCTGGCGTTGGGCGGGCCCAGGTGGCTCGGCATGGTGACGCCGCTTGGGGGCGTGCTCCTGATCGCCGGGTTCCTCGCGATGGCGCTGGCTGCGGCCCGCAGCTAAACGGCATCCCTGAACGCGCCCTCACATCGACTGCGATCGAGACTCCGGATTGACACGGCCCCTTCGCGCGGGTAGATTCTATTCCCTCCCCCCACGAAGAGAAGAAGCGCCACAGGGACGGCCCGCAGAGGCACGCCCGACGGTGGGACTCGGGAGAGCCGGAATGCACCCTCTTGGACGTGCGTACGCCTCCACGGTGGGCAAGAAGTACGCGATGGCGGTCAGCGGCGTCATCCTCTTCCTCTTCGTCGTGCTCCACATGCTCGGCAACCTGCAAATCTTTCTCGGCCGGGACGCGCTTAACGGATACGCTCGCCTCCTCCGGGTGGAGCCGGCGCTGCTGTGGGCGGCCCGGCTCGTGCTGCTGGCCGCGGTGACGGTACACGTCGTGGCCGCGGTCCAGCTCACCCTCCGCAACTGGGCGGCGCGGCCTGTGGGCTACGAGAGGCAGCGGTACCTGGCCACCGGCTACGCGGCGCGCACAATGGTGTGGAGCGGGCCCATCATTGCCGCCTTCGTCGTCTACCACCTGCTGCACCTGTCGATCGGGACCATGCACCCGGACTTCGTGCACGGCGATGTTTACCGCAACGTCGTGGTCGGCTTCTCAGTTCCCTACGTGGCCGCGTTCTACATGCTCGCGCAGGTCCTGCTCGGGCTCCACCTCTACCACGGGCTGTTCAGCCTCTTCCAGAGCCTCGGAGCCAGCCACCCCTCGTACGATCGGTGGCGCCAGCCGTTTGCGCTGGCGGCGGCGGTCGTAATCGTCTTGGGAAGCTGCTCGGTCCCCGCGGCCGTGCTCGCAGGCACCGTAAGGTAGGTGGTCCCGTGAGACTCGACCCTCGCATTCCGGAAGGACCCCTCGAGAGCAAGTGGACGCGCTACCGCGACAACGTCAAGCTCGTATCCCCCGCCAACAAGTGCAGGCACACCGTGATCGTCGTCGGCACCGGGCTAGCCGGGGCCTCGGCGGCGGCGACCCTGGCCGAGCTCGGGTACCGCGTGGTCGCGTTCTGTTTCCAGGACAGCGCCCGGCGCGCTCACTCGATCGCGGCCCAGGGCGGGATAAACGCATCGAAGAACTACCAGAACGACGGCGACAGCACGTGGCGCCTGTTCTACGATACGATCAAGGGCGGCGATTTCCGCTCCCGCGAGGCGAACGTCTACCGCCTTGCCGAGCTCTCGGTGAACATCATCGACCAGGCGGTTGCCCAGGGAGTCCCCTTCGCGCGCGAGTACGGCGGAATGCTCGCGAACCGGTCGTTCGGCGGCGCCCTCGTCTCGCGCACGTTCTACGCGCGCGGCCAGACCGGGCAACAGCTGCTCCTTGGGGCGTACTCGGCGCTCGCCAGGCAGATCGGCCTCGGGGCGGTCGAGATGCACCCCCACACCGAGATGCTCGACCTGGTGGTCGTGGGCGGTCGGGCCCGCGGCATCGTGACCCGTGACCTCCTCACCGGCCGCGTGGAAGGTCACGCGGCCGAAGCCGTGATCCTCGCCACCGGGGGCTACTCCAACGTCTTCTTCCTCTCGACCAACGCGAAGGGGTGCAACGCCACCGCGATCTGGCGCGCCTACAAGCGGGGTGCCGGGTTCGCGAACCCCTGCTTCACACAGATTCATCCGACCTGCATCCCGCAGGCCGGCGAGCACCAGTCCAAGCTCACCCTGATGTCGGAGTCACTCCGTAACGACGCGCGCGTCTGGGTGCCGGGGACCAAGGGCGACACCCGCGACCCGGCCGAGATACCCCCCGCCGAGCGCGACTACTTCCTCGAGCGCATCTACCCGAGCTACGGCAACCTGGCGCCGCGCGACGTGGCCTCGCGGGCGGCCAAGCGCATGTGCGACGACGGCCGCGGCGTGGGGCCGGGCGGCCGAGGCGTCTACCTCGACCTCGCCGATGCGATCGCCAGACTCGGCCAGGACGAGATTCGCGACCGGTACGGGAACCTCTTCGAGATGTACGAGCGCATCACGGGCGAGGACCCCTACCGGGTGCCGATGCGGATCTACCCCGCACCCCACTACGTCATGGGCGGCCTGTGGGTGGACTACGACCTCGCGAGCACGATTCCGGGGCTGTTCGTGCTCGGGGAGGCCAACTTCTCGGACCACGGCGCCAACCGCCTCGGGGCAAGTGCCCTGATGCAGGGACTGGCGGACGGCTACTTCGTCGTCCCGTACACGCTCGGCGAGTACCTGGCGGGCATGCGCCTCGAAGCGGTTGACCCGAACGATGCCGCCTTCGCGGACGCGAAGCGCTTGCTGGCGGAGCGGACGGCCCGCCTGCTCGGGGTGCGGGGCTCGCGCACCGTGGACTCGTTTCACCGAGAGCTCGGCGCCATCCTCTGGGAGCGGTGCGGCATGAGCCGGAGTGAGCGGGCGCTGGGCGAGGCCATCGGCAAGATCCGTGAGCTGCGAGAGGGGTTCTGGGCGGACGTGCGCGTACCCGGCGACGGGAACGACCTCAACCAGGAGCTCGAGAAGGCGGGCCGCGTGGCCGACTACTTTGGGCTCGCCGAACTCATGTGTCTGGACGCGCTCGAGCGCCGCGAGTCGTGCGGGGCACACTTCAGGGAGGAGTTCCAGACACCCGACGGCGAGGCGCTGCGAAACGACGAGAGCTTCTCCCACGTGGCGGTCTGGGAGCACGCTGGGGACGCGCCGCCGGTCCGGCACACGGAGCCGCTCGCGTTCGAGAGCGTCGGTCTCGCGCAGCGGAGCTACAAGTGACCGCGGCGCACCTCACGGGGCGTCACGGTCATCCCGAGCGTAGCAAGGGATCCAGCCGCGTTCGAGACAGGTCAAGGAGAACAAACCCATGAAGCTGGAACTCCACATCTGGCGGCAGAAGGGTCCGCGCGAGAAGGGCCGTTTCGTCACCTACCCGGTGGGCGGGATCGAAGAAGGCATGTCGTTCCTCGAAGTGCTCGACGTCCTCAACCAGAACCTGATCGGCCGGGGCGAGGATCCGGTGGCGTTTGAACACGACTGCCGCGAGGGGATCTGCGGGTCGTGCGGGATGGTCATCAACGGCATCGCCCACGGGCCCCGCAGGGGCACCACGGCCTGTCAGCTCCACATGCGCCATTTCAGCGACGGCGACGTGATCTTCGTCGAGCCGTGGCGCGCGAGGGCCTTCCCTGTCGTCAAGGACCTCGTGGTGGACCGCTCGGCGTTCGATCGCATCGTTCAGGCAGGCGGCTTCATCTCGGCGCGCACCGGCAGCGCCCCGGAGGCGAACAGCATCCTCATCGGCAAGGAGACCGCCGACCTGGCCATGGACGCGGCCGAGTGCATCGGCTGCGGGGCCTGCGTCGCCGCCTGCCCGAACGGGTCTGCCGTCCTCTTCGTGGGCGCCAAGATCACGCACCTCGGCCTGCTGCCCCAGGGGCAACCCGAGCGCCTCGCCCGCGCTAGGGCGATGGTGGAGGCGATGGAGGGCGAGGCGTTCGGGAGCTGTTCGAGCCACCGTGAGTGCGAGGCGGTGTGCCCCAAGCGGATCTCGATTTCCACGATCGCACGCTTGAACAGGGACTACATCAAGGCCTCGGTTGCGCGCCCCCGGCACGCCTCCGGGAAGGTACAGGAACCCGTCGGCACCTAGGAGCCTGTCCGGGTAATCGACGAAAGCGAGAATTCCGAGGGCGCCGGATGGCAAGGAAGCCGAGCGAAGAGCCCGGAGGCGTAGCCAGAGCTACGTCGAGGACTCTTCGCGACGGCTGACACAGCCAGCCGAATGCCATCGGGATTCGCAGCCGGAGTATTACCCGGACAGGCTCCTAACCCAGCCCGAAGCGCACCGCCACCAGGTCGGCGATGGTCTCCCCGATGGCGATCGATGCGGTGGCCGCCGGAGAGGGGGCGTTGAGTACGTGGATCTGCCGCTCCGACTCCACAATTCGGAAGTCGTCCGCCAGCTTTCCGTCGGGATCGAGTGCCTGGGCCCGCACTCCGGCGCCCCCGGGCACCAGGTCGGCGGCGGTGATCTCGGGCATCAACTCGCGCAGGGCACGAACGAACGCGCGCTTGTTCCAGGAGCGCCAGAACTCGCCGACCCCCATCCTCCAGTAGCCCCCGGCCATCCGCCAGAAGCCGCCGTAGGAGAGGGCGTCGAGGAGGTCGCGCGCGGAGAAGCTCCACCGCGTGTACCCCTCGCGCTTGAACGCCAGGACCGCGTTGGGCCCCGCCTCCACGCCGCCGGCGATCCTCCGGGTGAAGTGCACGCCGAGGAACGGAAACTCCGGATCGGGCACCGGGTAGATCAGGTTCTTGACGAGGTCGCGGCGCTCGGGCACCAGTTCGTAGTATTCGCCGCGGAACGGCACGATCCGAACACCCGGCTCCACCCCGGCCACGCGCGCCACCCGGTCACTCTGGAGCCCGGCGCAGTTGACGAGATAGCGGCAACACACCTCGCCCGCGCCGGTCTCGAGCACCAGGCCGCCGCCGTCGCGGGCGATGCTGTGCACCTCCGCGGCGAGGAGGACCTCCCCGCCCTTCTGCCGCACCTCCACCGCGTAGGCCTCGGTAACCCGCGCGTAGTCCACGATCCCCGTCTGCGGCACGAACAGCCCCGCGATCCCCGCTGCGTGCGGTTCGATCTCCCTGATCTCCTCCGGCCGAAGGCGGCGCAAGCCCGCGAGACCGTTGGCCTCCCCGCGCCGCCGCAGCTCCTCGAGAACCGGAAGCTGCTCCTGCCTCGTTGCCACTACAACCTTGCCGCAGCGCTCGACCGGGATTCCCCGCTCGGCGCAGAAGGCGTAGAGCGCCTCCCGACCGGCCGTGCAGTTGCGCGCCTTCAGCGAGCCGGGCTTGTAGTACAGCCCCGAGTGGATCACGCCGCTGTTGTTGCCGGTCTGGTGAGCCGCGAGGCGATCTTCTTTCTCGATCAACGCGAGCGAGATCGGGCGGCGCCGGAGGATCGCCATGGCCGTTGCGGTTCCCACGATCCCACCGCCGATAACCGCCACGTCGAATGTTTTCTCGGGCATCCCGGAAACCTCGTCTGCGGAGCGGGGCCTTGCCGCGCCTCGGCGGAGTGTATCAGGGCCGCTTCCACCTCACCGGATCGGGAGGGCGTGTCGGTGGCGGGCGACGAACCGGTACACCGGTGGCCCGGCCCACCGGACGAGGGGAGACGCCAGGACCCGCGCGAGCGGACGCCAGCGGGGAAACGCACGAAGGACCGCCAGCCAGCCGGCGAAGCCGCTAGCAAGGTCGCCCCCGGGCAGGCGAACCCACATCACATTGGCGAGGCCTTCGCCACGCGTGGGAGCGGGGCGGACTGCAGCAGGATCGTTGAGGTCGCAAAAGACCAGCCGCCGATTGGAGTCGTGACGCTCCGCCCAGCGGCGCGACGCCCTGCAGAAGGGACACGCCCCATCGTAGAAGACCTCGGTCAGGCCGTGCTCCGTCACGCGCGCCCTCCCGGGTACTTCAACCACTCGGGACACACCGGGCCTTCCCTCGGGAGGGTTAACCGGTCCGGGACATTCGTCACGTTTGGAGGATCCCTGCCTCTCACCGTGGTCTCGGTGATCGAAGCGGAGGCGCCCTCGTTTCACGTTCGCGCTCGGAGTGGCCTAGAATGGGCGTCCGGGAACACCGGACGCGCAGAATGGGTCCATCGAGGCACCGGGGGTGGCCATGAAGTACAGAAAGCTCGGGCGTTCCGGCCTCAAGATCTCCGAGATCAGCCTTGGAGGCTGGACGACCTTTGCAGCCAGCGTCCGCGACCCCGAGACGATTCGCACGATCGTGTCACTCGCCTTCTCCGCGGGCGTGAACTTCTTCGACATGGCGGACGTCTACGCCAGCGGCGAGGCCGAGCGCCAGATCGGCGCGGTTCTGAGCGAGTTCCCCCGCCACCACCTCGTGCTCTCGTCCAAGGTCTACTTCCCGATGTCCAAGGACGTCAACGACCGCGGTCT
>MEKI01000081.1:4711-15715 GCA_001766905.1 Acidobacteria bacterium RBG_13_68_16 | reverse complement strand
CAGCCGCGGCTGGCATCCGCCTACGGTGGAGCAGGCCGAGTACTCGCTGCTCCACCGCCACCGGGTGGAGCAGGAGCTCTTCCCCGCCTCGGCCAAGACCGGGATGGGTATCGTGGTGTGGAGCCCCCTCGCGCAGGGCCTCCTCACCGGGAAGTACGACGAGGGGATCCTCGAGGATACCCGTTTCGCCCGCCTGCCACAGTTCACCCAGCGCCTGTGGACGGAGAGAAACGTCCAGCGGGTCAAGAAGATGAAGACCGTCGCCGATGACGCGGGCCTGACCCGCGCCCAGCTCGCCCTCGCCTGGGTGCTGACCAAGCGCCACCTGACCAGCGCGATCACCGGCGCAACCCGGGTGGAGCAGCTCGAGGAGAATCTCAAGGCCGGCGAGGCGCAGCTCACGCCCGAGACCATCAGCTTGGTGGAGGAGCTGTTCCCGTCCTCGGCCGAGGACTGATTCAGCGACTCCGCAGCGCGCCGCCGTAGGTCACTCGGCCTAGATCTCCCGCATCGCCGCCAGGACGGCCGCCACCGAACCCCCGGCGAGCTCCACCGTCAGCCAGCGGCCGGCGCACCGGACGTCGGAGATCCTCACCTCGAGTCCCTCGGGGAGGTGGCTCCTCAGGTCCACGAGCAGGATCCGGTCCTCCGGGTCGAAGCGCAGCAGCTCCGGCGCCAGGCGCCTGGCGAGCGCGCCCGCCAGGCCGATCGGCAGCGGGATCCCGAGCGGGCCGTGGAGCGCCTCGATCCGGCAGCCGAAGAAGCGCCGGTGGACACGCAGTTCGGCGACCTTCGCCGAGACGCGGGCGGGCAGGCCCTTGAGCGCCACCTCGAGGTGGATCTCGACGACCTCGCCCTCCCCGGTCACGCCCACCCGGCGAATGGCGGCATCCCGCCGCGCCAGCTCCCGGTTCGCGACCAGCTCGACCATGTCGAGGTCCACCTGGAGGGCGAACCCGTCCCATTTCACCAGCGGGCGAAGCGCCAGCTCGGAACTCATGGGGGGAGTATAGCGAGAATTCGGTTCAGGACGCCGAAAGTCCGGACGGTCGAGATCGAGTGCCTCGCGCTTCGGTCAGGCCTTGAGGTTGACGCGCCACCAGGCGAGGGTGTCGGCCAGCGTCTGATTGAAGGCGATCTCCGGGCGCCATCCGGTCGCCTTGCGAAAGCGTGTCGCGTCCCCCTCGAGCACCTGCAGCTCCGCCGGCCGCAGCCGGGACGGGTCGAACACGACCTCGACGCTCGTGTCGGCGAGCGCCCGGAGGGTGTCCAGTACCTCGCGGATCGAGTGCGAGCGTCCCGTGGCGACGTTGTACGCCTCGCCGGGGACCCCCCGGGTGCCCGCCAACCAGTAGGCGCGCGCAGCGTCGCGGACGTCCACGAAGTCCCGCCGGACGTCCAGGTTGCCCACGATCACCCGGGGGGGCAACTGGCCGGCCTCGATTCCGGCGATCTGGCGAGCCAGTGCGGAGACCACGAAGCGCGCCGACTGGCGCGGCCCGCAGTGGTTGAACAGACGCATCCTCAAGGTGCGCAGGCCGAACGCCTTGGAGTACTGGTAACCCAGCAGATCCACCGCGGCCTTGCTGACCGCGTACGGCGACACCGGCCGGAACGGCTGCTCTTCCTTGATCGGCAGTTCGCTTTCGGCCACGACGCCGTAGGCCTCCGCCGAGCAGGCCAGCACGACCCGAGCGTCAAGGTTGAGCTGCCTGACGGCCTCGAGCAGGTGCAGCGTCCCGAGCGAATTGACCTGGATCATCTCGGCCGGCGTGTCCCACGACCCGGCAACCGAGGAGGAGGCCGCGAGGTGGAAGATGACGTCGGGGCGGCTCGCCTGAAGCACGCGCACCAGCGAGGGCGCATCGAGCAGATCGCCCTCGAGGATCCCGACCGCGGGCGCGAGGGCGGGCACGGCCGGCATCTCGGAGCGCCACCGCCGCAGCCCGAATAGCTCCACCTCCGGGTGATCGGCGAGCAGGTGCTCGGCGAGGTGCAACCCCACGAACCCCGAGATGCCCGTGATCAGGACGCGCATCGTCCAATGGTAGCCGATCCCGCCCGCGGCGGAATCACCCCGAGCAACGCGAGTTACGCCACCCGGAGGTGACGCGACGTGCGGGGCACGTCAGGCTCTGCGGCGGGCGCGCGCCTTTGCCGGCCCGCGTGCCGCCGGCTCCTGGAGCGAGATCCACTGGGCGGCCCATTTCTCGATCGCGCCGATCGCCGAGGCCAGTGCCCGGCCCTTTTCCGTCAAGGCGTACTCCACCCGGACTGGCGTCTCCGGAACGACGGTGCGCTCCACGATCCCCTCGTGCTCGAGCTCCTGAAGGCGCTCGCTGAGCATCCGGTCGGTGATCCCCGGAATGGCGCTCCGCAGCGTCGCGAAGCGGCACCGCGCCTTCAGCAGCACGAACAGGATTGCGCCGGTCCAGCGGCGCCCGATCAGCTCGCTCGCACGGTGAAACCGCTCGCACAACGACGGAATGTCCTGGGGCGTTCGCATAAGCCCTTCCGACTGAACAGTAGCACCCTCGAATAGTATTTTCAAGTACCTACTTGACAAGTATCTACTACTTATTATATAGTGATTGACGGAGGGTGAAGATCATGGACTTCGGACTACTACTTGCGAGGCTCGTGTTGGGCCTTTTGATGGCCGCCCACGGGTCCCAGAAACTTTTCGGCTGGTTCGGCGGTCACGGGATCTCCGGCACCGCACGGTTCTTCGAGACGCTCGGGTTTCGGCCCGGCCGGCTTTTCGCCGTGACCGCGGCGTCGACCGAGTTGCTGGGCGGTCTGCTGGTGGCCTCGGGCCTGCTCGGCCCACTCGGCCCCGCCCTGATAATCGCGGTCATGATCGTGGCGGCGGGCAGCGTGCACTGGCGCAACGGCGTGTTCGCGGGGTCCAACGGCGTCGAGGTACCGCTTCTCTATGCGACCGGCGCGGCGGCGCTGGCGCTCACGGGGCCGGGAGCGTACTCGCTCGACTGGCTGCTCGGCCTGTCAGCGGTCTGGACTCCGGCAATCGCATGGGGTGCGCTGGTTCTCAGCATCGCCGGAGGCGCGGTCAACCTTGCGCTCCGCCACCCCGACCCGGCCGCCAAGGTGGCATGACAGCGCATTCGAAGGGAGAACGACAATGTCAATCCGACCGATTAAACGAGTCGTGCAGAGCAAGCCGACGATCGAGGGTGCGGGTGTCAGGCTGCGCCGTGCCTTTGGCTTCGGCGACACGAGCGAGTTCGATCCGTTCCTCTTGCTGGATGACTTTCGCAACGAGAACCCGGATGACTACCTGGCCGGATTCCCGTGGCACCCGCATCGCGGAATTGAGACGATAACCTACGTGCTCGCCGGAACCGTCTCGCACGGCGACAGCCTCGGGAACAAAGGCAACCTTGGTGCGGGGGATGTTCAGTGGATGACCGCGGGTCGCGGCATCTTCCACCAGGAGATGCCGAAGGGCGACCCGAACGGGCGGATGCACGGTTTCCAGCTCTGGGCCAACCTTCCCTCGTCGCTGAAGATGACCGAGCCCCGCTACCAGGACATCGCCGCCGCCGACATCCCGGAGGTCGTGGACGACGACGGCACGCGGGCTCGAGTCATCTGCGGAGAGTTCTGGGACAAGACCGGCCCGGTGGAAGGCGTGGCGGCCGATCCGCGCTACGTGGACCTCTCGGTACCCCCGGGTCTCCGCAAGCGGATCCCCGTGGACCCGACGCGGCACGTGTTCGCATACGTATTTGCCGGGTCGGGCGCCTTCCGCGACGCGTCCCAGCCGCGTGCAGTCCTGACGGAGCAGGTCGGTTCGAGCGAAGGGACCAGCTACGACACCGCCGGCAACCGTTCGCTGGTGCTGTTCGACCGCGGCGACGAGGTCGTGGTCCAGGCCGGCGAGGAAGGCATTCGGTTCCTCCTCGTCTCGGGCCAGCCGCTCAAGGAACCTGTCGCCTGGTACGGCCCCATCGTGATGAATACGCAGCAAGAACTCGAGCAGGCCATCAGCGAACTACGGAGCGGCACATTCATCAGGTGACGATTGGGGAGGCAAGATAGACGATAGCCTTCCTCCTCCCCCCGCGGCGCCGCGACCCACGGCGCCCGCATGTTCAGGATTGGAGCAAACAACGGATGACAGAGAAGAAGATCGAACCGACGAAAGACAAGCCGACCGGGCGAATGCCCGTGATCTTCGCAGCGCACGGCGCTCCGGTTCTACTCGACGACTCCGCGTGGATGGCCGAGCTCGCCTCGTGGGCAGGCGCGATGCCGAGGCCGAACAGCATCCTCATGGTCTCGGCTCACTGGGAGGAACGGCCGACGGCGCTCGGGGCCACGCGGACAGTGCCGCTCGTCTACGACTTCTACGGGTTTCCCGACCAGTACTACCAGACAAAGTTCCCTGCGCCGGGAGCGCCCGAACTCGCGGCCCGAGTCCGTGATCTCCTGCGGCAGAAGGACATCGCGTACACCGAAGAGCCTGAGCGCGGGCTCGACCACGGCGCCTACGTTCCCCTCGTGGCGATGTACCCCACCGCCGACGTGCCCGTGCTCCAGGTCTCGATGCCGCGCCTCGACCCCCAGGAGCTGTTCGAGCTCGGGCAGGCGCTGGCTCCCCTGCGCGACGAGGGCGTGCTGGTGTTCGGGAGCGGCTTCCTCACGCACAACATGAGGTACGCGTTCAAGCCCGGAATCCCCTCGTGGGCGAAGGAGTTCGACGCCTGGGCGGCCGACGCCCTTACCCGTTTCGACGCGGATGCGCTGATGAACTTCCGCGACCGCGCCCCGGCGGCCCAGATGGCTCTACCGACGTGGGAGCACTATGCGCCTGTCCTCGTCGCTGCCGGAGCGGCTGCCAGCGAGAGCACCCCTACCACGTTTCCGATTACCGGTTTCTGGATGGAGGGAGCGTTCACCAAGCGCTCGGTCCAGTTCGGCTAACCGTGTTCTCGTTCGGAAGTTTGCGGCCATACCACGCGGTCGACCCGGGGCCGCTCAAGAACGCCCGCCTCCTGGAGCCGCTCGGTTACTTCAACATCCAGCTCGGGTACGTGCTCGGGATGGGAACCGAGATCGGGTTCGACCTGCTGCGCTCGTGAGTGGGAATAGAAGAGGTCAGCCCGGGCATCACCCTCAGTGAACATGTCGCAAAGGCCCTCGCGTTCACCGATCCTTCGCGTCCGCGATCGCGGTCGGGACGCGAATGCTCTGAAACCGCACGTGTTCAACAACTACCTTGTGAAAGGAGGCGTGGGATGAAAAGGTATCCAAGAGTAGTCGGTACCGGCTTTCTCGCCATATCGGCCGGCCTCATCGCGGCCGGTTCCGCTGCCGCCCAGTCAACGAAGCCGCACGCCGACGAGCAGCAACAGGTCAAGGCTCACCTCGAGAACTTCGATGACCTCGACTTCAACGTCTATACGAACCAGAAGTGGGACGAGCTACAGCGGAGCCACGCGAAGGACATCGTCGTGCACTGGCCCGACGGGCACACCACAACGGGTATCGAGAAGCACATCGAGGATCTGAAGCAGATGTTCGTCTTCGCGCCCGACAATCGGATCGAGGTTCACCCGATACGGTTCGGCGCCGGTCCGTGGACGGCCGTGACAAGTTGGCTCGAGGGGACCTTCACGCAGCCGATGCCCATCGGCGATGGCAAGACGATCCCTCCCACCGGCAAGGCCTACAAGATCCCGATGGTGACCATCGGACACTGGAACAAGGACGGCGTGATGGACGAGGAGTACCTCTTCTGGGACAACATGGAGTTCATGAAACAGATCGGGCTCGCCAAGTAGCCGCGAAACCCGATTCGCACCGGGAGGGGCTCGGGGAAGCCGGTCTAAGAACCACGGGGAACCCGCGGGTCCGGACCTCCTCGAGATAATCGAGACCAACGATCCTGGCCCCTCCCTAGCTCTGCGCGCGCGGACGGCCACGAAGGCGCTCGGGCCGCCAGAACCCATCGTGTTCGCGGTGCGTATTACGGGGAGGATGAGCCGGAACGGCTTGGCGGTTGAGCCGTGGGCGCCGCAATCCCTCGGCGTGTCGCGTTCCGCTCCAAAGAGGAGGCCACGATGTCGCTGATCCGCCGTGCGGTCCGCCTGCTGCCGCTTGCTGCCCTGCTGTCCACCTCCGCCGCTGTCGCCCAGACCAAAGCCCCGCCGGCCATGGACGCCGCCAAGTGGCGCGCCGACCTGCGCTTCTTCGCCGAACAGCTCCCGAAGGTGCACATGAACGCGTTCCACGTCATGCCGCGCGAGCGGTTCGAGGCGGCGGTACGCGACCTCGACGGGCGGATCCCGGGGCTGCGGCGCACCCAGATCGTCGTGGGGTTCGCGAAGCTGGTGGCGATGGTCGCGGACGGCCACACCCACATCAACCCGGCCTCGATGGGTGTCCGCACCTACCCCCTGCGCCTGTATTCCTTCACCGACGGCATCTACGTGATCAGCGCGTCGCAGCCAAACGCGGGAATTGTCGGTGGTCGCGTCGTGCGCATCGGCGAAACCCCCATTGAGCGGGCGTACGAGGCTATCCGCACGATCATCCCGCGGGAGCGCGAAAACGAGATGTGGTGCCGCAACCTAGGGGCGCGCCTGCTGAGCGTCCCGGAGCTGCTGGACGGTCTGGACCTGATCAAGGACATGGAGAACGCCTCGATCGTCGTCGAAAAGGGCGGCCGCGAGGTCGCCTCGGTTCTCCACCCCGAGCCGGTCGAGCCGGAGCAGTTGCGGCACAACTGGCCCCCGCTGCCGGCAGGCTGGGTGGGCGCCCGCGACACCTCGGCGTCGCCGCTCTGGCTGAAGGACCCGACCAACCTCTACTGGTTCGAGTACCTCAAGGATGCGCGCGTTCTCTACGTCCAGTACAACGCCGTGCAGAACAAACCGGACGAGCCCGTGTCGGCATTCTTCGAGCGCGTGTCGCGCTTCTTGGACGCCAACCCGGTGGACAAGCTGGTGATCGACGTGCGCCTCAACGGCGGCGGCAACAACTACCTCAACCTCCCGCTGCTGCGCTGGCTCCTGCGCGTGGACAAGGTGAACCAGCCCGGGAAGATGTTCACCATCATCGGCCGCCAGACGTTCTCCGCCGCGCAGAATTTCGTCAACATGATGCAGAAGTACACGCAGACGATCTTCGTCGGCGAGCCGACCGGCGAGGCGCCCAACATGTTCGGCGACCCGGCCCGGATCACGCTGCCGAACAGCGGCCTCGAGATCCGGGCCTCGACGCTGTGGTGGCAGGACATGGACCAGCGCGACCAGCGCAAGTGGCTGGCGCCTCGGATCGCGGCCGAGATGAGCTTCGACGACTACCGGCGCAACGTGGACCCGGCGATGGAGGCCATCCTCCGCTACGTCCCGCAGTCGAGCATCAGCGAACAGGTGCGCGGGGCAGTCGAGAGGAACGACTCGGATGCCGCGCGGGCGGCGATCCGGGCGTTCAAGGCAAACCCTCAGAACGCCTACGTTACCGCGGAGCGCGACATCAATACACTTGGCTACGAGCTCATGGGCCAGAAGAAGCTCGACCTCGCGGTGGAGGTTTTTGGGCTCAACGTCGAGGCGTACCCGGATTCCTCCAACGTGTACGACAGCCTGGCCGAGGCCTATATGAACCGCGGCGATCGCGCGCTGGCGATCAAGAACTACGAGAAGGCGCTCGAGCTCGACCCCAAGAGATTCGGCACCGAGGCAGCGCTAGGAAAGCTAAAGGCGAAAAAATAGGGCGCCACCGCTGCCAGGCGCCCGAACGGCATCGAACGCTCGTGCGGCGTCCATTCCTCCCGCCCTTCCGGTATGCGCTCGAGCGCGCGGCGCGTCCGACCCGCCTGGACGCTGACTTGCGCGCGGAACCACTCCGTCATCGTCATGGACGCGCCCTCCGTTGCGGCAAAGCGGCCGCTGGCGGGAGGCTATTCCCAACTGGGGGACCGTATCGGAACCGGGCACCGACCGTTCCCATGCGGAACTCACCGAATGGGTGCAACCGGGAAGCCATCGCTGATCAACCGCCAGCCTGCTTGACCACGCGGTACTTGAGATGGGTGACGCCGGGCCCCTCGATCGTTCGGATCGGCTCGAGTTTCACGTCGGAGCCGCCGAGACCGTCGAAAAGTCGGGTGCCGCCGCCGAGGAAGAGGGGGGCGACGTGGATCTCCATCTCGTCGACCAGGCCCGCGGCGAGGTACTGCTGGACGGCGTTTGCTCCCCCGCCGAGCGCCACGTCCCTGCCGCGCGCCGTCTGCATCGCCTGTTCGAGCGCAGACTCGATCCCGTCAGTGACGAAGACGAAGGTCGTGCCCCCCTGCATCGCCAGGGGCTCACGGGGGTGATGGGTGAGCACGAAGACGGGTGTGTGGAAGGGGGGGTTATCGCCCCACCAGCCGGTCCACGGATCCTTTCTCCACGGGCCGGGGCCTCCGCCGAACATGTTGCGGCCCATGATCGTCGCGCCGAGATTCTCAAACGCCTCCCGCACCACGTCGTCGTTCGTTCCCGTCTCCCCGCCACCGGTGTCGCCGTGGAGCTCGCGAAAGCTCTTCAGCCTGACGGCCCAGTCGTGGATCCGGAAGCCTCCCTCGCCGAGCGGGTTCTTGACGCTTTGGTTGGGCCCCGCCACGTAGCCGTCGAGCGTCATCGTGATCTGGCACCTCAGTTTGCTCATCGTCCGTCCTCTCCTTCACCGGCCGTTGACGCGGCCTGGTGCCCTTTCAAGGTTTCTCCTTGCCTTTCGGCATCGGTGAATCGAGGAAGGCCCCGATCATCGAGACCAGCCAGTCCGAACGGTTCACCACCGTCATGTGGTCGGTGCCCGGCAGCACGGCGAGCTGAGAGTTCGGGACCAGGCGGAACATCAGCACGGCGTGTTCCGGGCGGACGATGTCGTGGTCGCCGATCATGACCAGAGTGGGAGCGGCGATGGACTGAATCTCTTCCGGGGTCCAACCCTTGAAATCCAGCATCCGTTGCACGCTCTTTGCGAAGAAACTCGGCAGGTCCTCCGGATGCGGGGCCACGCGGAGGTAGGCCTCTCGCAACTCCGCCGGCATCTCGTCCAGCTTGGTGTGCTTGAACGACTCCCAGAATCCGGGGTCGCATCCTTCCCGGCTGAACATCGCGGACATGACGACCAGTTTGCGCACCACGTCCGCATGCTTGAGGGCGATCTGGACCGCGATATTGCCTCCGTTGCTGTAGCCGAAGAAATCGGCCTTCCCGATTTTGAGGTAGCGGAGCAGGGCGACGGCGTCCTCCGCCGATTGCTCGAATGTGAACGGACGATCGGCGATGTCGGCCGTGTGTCCGTGGCCCTGCTGGTCGAACGCGATGACCTGCCGAGTCGTGGCAAGCCGGGCCAGAGTCCCTGCGAACGACGTTTCGATCGTCGATCCGCCGCCGTGAAGAAGGACCAGGGGCGATTTCCGGCTGTCCGAGCGACCGTGGATCTCATAGTAGATCTGGAGTCCGTTGACCGGCGCGTAGCCGCTCCGGACGGCAGGCAGAGATTGGCTTGCCTTCGTTGCCAAGCCGGCGCCGAGCGCCAGGACAGCCCCGACGATGACGGCCGCGCGGGCCGTTCCTCTTGTGGTCACGTTTCCCTCCTTACCTGCACCGAACCCGTCGTCATGCCGGTGCTCGGATCCCTCATCACGGCGTTCAGCGACATCGAGAGGCCCACGATCACCTCTCCCCCGTCCGACCTCCCCCATTCCGAAGCAGCCTGTCGAGCGCGGCGTAGCTCTCGTTGAGGCCGCGCTCCATCCCCGAGTTCAGCATGCCGTTGCGCTCCTCCGTGGTGTGGAACAGCATCGTGGAGATGACCTTCGTGCGGCCGTCGCCGAGCTCCTCGAACGCCGAGGTCGTGACCGACACGTAACCCGGCATGCCGTCCCACTCGAACGTCTGCGCGAGGCGCTCCGGGGGCGCCACCTCACGGAAGCGTCCCTCGAAGCCATGAGCGCCGTTGGGCGCGTGCTCCACGAACCGCCAGTGGCCGCCGCGTTCGACCTCCATGCGCTCGATGACCAGCCTGTTACCCCGACCCCACCACTGCGCGATCAGCTTAGGGTCGGTGAACGCGCGCCATACGGTCTCGCGGGGCGCGTTGAACACGCGCTCCACGCGGATCTCACGATCGGTCGGTGTGGATACCGTCGAGGTGACGACGGGCTTCTTCATGGGTGTGGCCATGAGTCCTCTCCTTTCCGTGAGCGAGGACGCTCACTTGTGCAGCGTCGTTTTGAACCGCTGGTGCTTGCCTCTGCGCGCTCGCGCCGTTCCATCCCGATAGACTCCCCCGGGCGGCGGCGTCTTTCGGTTTCCGTCCGCTTCGTGGTCGTTCGGCTAACGCCCGGCGTACGCCTGCTTCAACCGAGCGATGTCGATTTTCTTCATCTGGAAGATCGCCTGCATGACCCTCTTCGACTTCTCGGGATCCGGATCCTGTAACAGCTCGGGCACGACGGAGGGGACGATCTGCCACGACAGGCCGAATTTATCTTTCAGCCAGCCGCACTGCCCTTCCTGCCCGCCGGCGCTGAGCTTGGCCCACAGCTCGTCGACCTCCTCCTGCGTATCACAGTTCACCGCCAGCGAGATCGCCTCCGTGAACTTGAACTGCGGCCCGCCGTTCAGGGCGATGAACTCCTGCCCCTCGAGCTGAAACCTGACGATCATGACCGACCCCTTGGGTCCGGGTCCCGCGTCTCCGTATCGAGCCGCCTCCAGGATCTTCGAGTCCTTGAAGATCGAGGTGTAGTGTTTCGCCGCCTCCTCGGCGTTGCCGTCGAACCACAGGAACGTCGTGATCTTCTGCCTCTTCGCCATCGTTCACCCTCCTTCTTGGGCGAGCCGTGCCCCGGCTGCGCGAGGTCCCCCTACGTCATCTGCTGAATCGCCTTGGGGTCCATCCAGAGAACCTCCCAGTGATGACCGTCGGGGTCGTAGAAGCTCCAGCCGTACATGAAACCGTGGTCGACCAGGTCCA
>MEKI01000081.1:0-4694 GCA_001766905.1 Acidobacteria bacterium RBG_13_68_16 | reverse complement strand
GCCGCGACCGTCTTTTTCACGATCTCGTCCACTTCCGCCCGGCTGTCGCCATGTCGAAACTAGCCAACCAACCGCGGAGCCTGACTCATTCCACGGTCACTTTGCTTCGCGCACGGTCACCCCTTGTTTGGGGGCTTGAAGTCTGTTCCCCCTCGTACCGAGCTCGCCGGCAGGCGACCCCTCGGGGGATCGCGCTGCTCATGCAAACAGGCAGAGGTTCGTGGACGTATCATTGTTCGGAGATGAGATCGGCGCTCAGTGCCGTGTGCTTTGGCTGCGCCTGTCTGATGGCAGGGGCGGCCCCTGCCCAGTGTCGCTGGGACGCGCCCAGCAGTTCAATCCGCATGACGACGGCAGTGTGGACCGGGTCCCATTTTGTCACATTGGGTTGGGACACGTCCGGCCAACTCGTGGCGACCAGCGAAACGGGCCTCGACTGGACGGTCGCCTTGCGCTTCTCTCTACCCTCAAACCCCATGCTCGCCTGGGACGGACGGGAGCTCCTCGCCATGATGCCCCCGCAGGTTTGGAGAGGTCTCGATGCCGTCACCTGGATAGAAGTACCCACCGACTTCGGCAACCTCAACCCGCGGTTCCTCACTTTCGCGGGAGACAGGTTTTTCGCGTTCTGCCCGCCGTTTCTGTGGGGCGCCGGACAACTCAAGGCCAGCCCGGATGGCAAGCATTGGTCGATCGTCGAGCAGCCGCGCCTCGGGGACGTCTTCCAGGTGATCTCCACGGGGAGCCTCTACGTCGCGGTGGGCGGCCCCAACCCCTGGGTGGACACGTCAAGGGATACGGTTTCATGGTCGGCCCAACTGCTTCCGCCAGCGGGCGGCGCGTATCCCTACCTCCACGATGTGGCATGGGACGGCAGATCGCTTGTCGCTGTGGGCATGAGCGGCCTGATTGTCACGAGCTCGGATGGTTTGGTCTGGAGCGTGCAGAGCAGTGGGGTTTCGACCTCGCTGTACGCCGTCGCCACCACGACCGACGGTTTCGTCTGCGGCGGTGAAGGGGGCACGTTGCTGGCGAGCGCTGATGCCATGCTTTGGCGCAGCGAGGGTGTGCCGACGCAGTCCACGATTGTCCGCCTGGTTGCCGCCGGCCATCGAACGCTCGCCGTAACCTCCGATGGCAGCGTGCTGGTGCGAACCTGTGAGCAGTTACACCGCCCGCGACGCCACCTTGTCCACCTGCCCTGAGAAACCCCGCCCGCTCGGCCGCCCGCGCCTCGAGCCTGTCCAATTCTTCTGACGAACGCTACGCTGCGCCGTAGCCCGAGATTCCGACCTGCTCGACGACGTGGCGTACAATGACGATGGTCGGAAACTGAGAATGGCTCTCAGCCCGGGGACGCGCCTTGGATCCTACGAGATCCTCTCGCTCATCGATGCGGGGGGGATGGGTGAAATCTACCGTGCGCGCGACGACCGCCTCGCCCGGGACGTCGCGATCAAGACGATCTCCCCGCGCCTTGTAGCCGACCAGGATGCGTTCGCGCGGTTCGAGCGCGAGGGCCGCGCAACCGCTGCCCTCTCCCATCCCAATATCCTGACCATCTACGACATCGGCCGTGACGGTGAGACCGCCTTCCTGGTCACCGAGCTGCTTCAGGGCGAGACCCTGCGAACCCGGTTGTCGCGGTCCGCGTTGCCCTGGATGGACGCCCTCGAGATCGCGGGGGCCGTGACTGCGGGTCTCGCTGCCGCCCACGCGCGTGGCATCATTCACCGCGATCTCAAGCCCGAAAACGTGTTCCTCACGGCCGACGGGCGGGTCAAGATCCTCGACTTCGGGCTCGCCCGGTCGGTCGCGACCACGCCGACCGACACCGGCAGCGACACTCTGCCGAGTACGCAGCTGACGATGCCGGGGGCGATGGTCGGCACCAGCGGTTATATGTCGCCCGAGCAGATCAAGGGCGGGCAACTCGACGCGCCGAGCGACATATTCTCGCTCGGCTGTGTGCTCTACGAGATGCTAACGGGCGAGCGGCCTTTTCGACGCGCAACCGCTGCGGAGACGTTGGCGGCGGTCCTTGACGCCTCCCCCGCTCCGCTCGTGGGGAGTCAGACGCCGCTTCCAGCCGGGCTCGACGGCGTAGTCCTGCGTTGCCTTGAGAAGGATCCGGAGGCACGTTTCCCCTCCGCGTCGGAGCTGGCTGGCGCTTTGGCAGCGATCTCCGGCGGTGCCGGGGCCGAGCCTGGCCGGACAAGGTCGCCATCGGTGGCGGTGCTGCCGTTCATCAACCTGAGCGCCGACCCGGAGAATGAGTTCTTTGCCGACGGGATCACCGAGGACGTCATCGCGCACCTGGCGAAGGTCCGCTCCCTCAAGGTGATCTCGCGTACCTCGGTGATGGCGTTCAAGAAGCGCGGGTTGAGCCTGCGGGAGATCGGCGCGGCGCTCGGGGCGAGCACCATCGTCGAAGGGAGCGTCCGCCGGGCCGGAAACCGCGTCCGCATCGTCGCGCAGCTCATCGACGCGGCGACTGACGAGCACATGTGGGCCGAAACGTACGACCGCGACCTGAACGACATATTCGAGATCCAGACGGACGTGGCGCTGAAGATCGCCGCCTCGCTGCAGGCCGAGCTGTCGCCGGTTGAACGGGCGCGCATCGGCCGGCCGCCAACGGCGGATCTGCAGGCGTATCAGCTCTACCTCCAGGGGCGACAGTGCTTCACGAAGTTCACCCCGGAGGGGTACCGCCAAGGCGTCGCCCTCTTCGAGCAGGCAATCGCGAGGGACCCGAGGTTCGCGTTGGCGCATACCGCGCTGGCGTACACCTACACCCACCTTGGCATCGAGGGGGTCATCGGCTGGGAACCGGCGTTGGCGTACAGCCGGGCCAAGGAGGCCGTCGCCCGGGCGCTCGCTCTCGACGACGGCCTCGGAGAAGCGCACGGTATTGCCGGCCTGCTGCGCTTCGTCTGCGACTTCGACTGGACCGGAGCGGAACGCGAGCTCCGCCTCGCGATGGCGCTCAGTCCTGGAAGTGCCGACATCTACGATCACTTCGGCTGGCTGTGCTCGTCGCTCGGCCGATACGACGAGGCGATCGCGGCCGTGCGGCGCGCCCGCGAGCTGGACCCGCTGGCCCATCGCTCCGACGTCGCCTCCGAGCTCGTCCGAGCGGGCCGGTACGCGGAGGCGCTCGCGGAAGCCACGCCGCTTGTCCGAGCCGACCCAGGCTACGCCCGGGCGAATTCCATCCTCGGCTGGGCTCATCTCAAACTGGGCCACGTGGCCGAGGGGGTGGCGGCGCTGGAGCGCGCCGCCGAGTTCTCCCCGGACGTCACCATGTTCCGCGCCCAGCTCGGCCAGGCGTACGCGATCGCGGGTGCCACGGAGAAGGCGCGCGCCGTGCTGGCCGAGCTCCACCGGTTGGCTGCCGAGCAGTACGTCTCCCCGTACCACTTCGCCTACGTCCACACCGGCTTGGGCGAGCACGACGCCGCGATTGACTGGCTGGAGCGAGCCTACGAGCAGCGGGCTGGCGCCGTGTACGGCATCAAAGGCTCGTTCCTCTTCACCGACCTGCGAGGTCATCCCCGCTTCGTCGCGCTGCTGCGAAAAATGAACATCGAATGAGGGAAGTCAGGGGCCGAGACGCCCTGTCTCTCCCCGCGGGTCGGCGCGGCCCTTTCGGGGGAGTCGCACGCTTCGCCGCAAGCCTGGAGACCGGCCTGCTCATACAAAAGTGTTTCTATCGAGCAACGAGGTTCGGCCTGGCACCCGAGGCCGACGACGCTCAGGCCTTGGCGCCTGAAGCCAGGTACCGCTTGGCGAGCTCGGCGACCAGGGGGTTCCCGGGGAGCTGCTCCGACAGCTTCGGGAGGATCGCACGCATCACCTGTCGGGCTCGGCCCTCTGCGCCCGCCTGCCACGGCTTGCCATCGCCGAATTGCCCGTCGAAACCCACGGTCGAGAGACCCTTGATGACCCCGAAGAGCTGGACTTGTTCGGAGGAACCACCGGGCAACAGAGCGACGAGCCTCCGCATGAGCTCGACGGAACTCAGCGCAGAAACCTCGCTTTCAACCATCTTCCCCTCCTGACATCACAGTGCTTCTGACCGCGCGCTTCGGCCGGGTGTCCCCCGCTCCAGGGGTCACGCGGGAAGGATACTCCTTTGGTGGATCGCCCTCGGGGTCGACGGGATCACCACGATCCCAGGACGGGGTCACATCCTCGCCGCAGACCGAGAGACTGCCCTACTCATCCAATCGGGCACCCTTCCTGGCACCTTTCTGATGTGTTGCCAGCCGGCCGACGGTCCAGAGTTCACAGCCGACGACACGGGAGGCAACCGGCAGTAGGATATTGGCCGCGGGGCGTTCCCCGGGAGGGATGGCGATGGCGGGTGAAAAGAAGAGCACGGCCAAGGGCGGCAAGACGCGCGCGAAGCGGAAGAAGACCGGGGCCGCGCCGGCCTCGCGCGGGCTGACGGCGACACAGGTCGCGGCGGGCAGCCCGCCGGCCAAGGTCGACTCGCTCCGTGGTGCGATCGAGGACGACGGCGGCTCGTTCCTGGGCGCCTATCGGGACCCGGTCGGCGGGCACTGGCACGTTCTCGCGGCGCTGCCGATTGCGAAGGTTGCCCCTACGCCGTTCCAGCGCGATCTCTCCGAGCCGCACGTCGAACGACTCGCCGGCGTCATAGACAAGCTCGACCGTTTCGTCGATCC
>MEKI01000080.1:16628-17085 GCA_001766905.1 Acidobacteria bacterium RBG_13_68_16 | reverse complement strand
GTTCCCGGGGTCGCCCCCGAACTCTGCGATGTTGTCCCGCACCCACTCGAGCGCCGCCACCTGGTCGAGCGAGCCGTAGTTGCCGGACCGCCCGGCCTCCTGCGTCAGCTCGGGATGGGCCAGGAACCCGAAGACGCCGAGGCGGTAGTTGATCGTCACCACGACCACACCTCGCCGGGCCAGGTTCTCGCCGTCGTAGACGGGGACCGCCCCGGAGCCTTCGACGTAGCCTCCGCCGTGGATCCAGAAGTACACCGGCAGCTTCGCGCCGGCGGTCCTGGCCGGGGTCCACACGTTGAGGGACAGGCAGTCCTCGCTGATCGCAGTGTGCGCCATGAACTCGTGGGTCCAGGGCTTGCGCTCCTCGACGATGTTCTGGACGCAGCTGTCGCCGAACCGGTCGGCCTTGCGGACCGCTGTCCACGGTGCGGGCGGCTGGGGAGCGCGCCATCGCCGC
>MEKI01000080.1:14762-16582 GCA_001766905.1 Acidobacteria bacterium RBG_13_68_16 | reverse complement strand
CGGACGCATCCGACGCCGGCACGCCCACGACGGGGCCGCTCTCCGTGTGCACCGGTGGCTGGGCGGACGCCGAAGGTGGCAGTGCCACGCCGGCCGCGCAGAGAAGAGCACCGATCGACTTCAGCATGAGTGTCCTTTCCCGTCTCAGTCCTTGATGCGGCGGACGTCGTAGGTGATGTCGCAGCCCGCATGGGTCATCGTCCGCAGGTACTCGTTCGTCTGGCCGACGTTCCTCGGCACGTCGCCCGGACGGGGCATGCGCCTGCTGTAGGTGACCGGACCGCCCTCGGCGGCCGCGGGCGCCGCCGGGCGGGGCCGGGGCTTCACGGGCTCTCCCTCCTGGCCCGCCAGTATGTACCGGGCGTTCGCGAGGAACTTGTCCATGTAGGACGCCGCGAACACGCCGAAGCCGGCGCAGAGCGTGTCGTACTCGCTCCTGCGGGCCGCGATCTTGCGCATGTTCTTCTCGAACTGGGCGACGCTGCAGTTGAGCCGGACGCCCATCGGCATGATCTCGTCTCCCGAGAACAGGATGCGCTCACGCTTGTCGAGAAAGGCGAGGCTTCCCGACGCGTGGTTGGGGATCTCGAACACCTCGAGCTCGCGGTTGCCCAGCTGGAACCTGTATCCGTCCCCGATGACCTCGATCGGGTAGTCCCGGGGGAAGGTGATGCCTTCGAAGCTCGGGAACGGGAGGGTGGCCTTCTTCTTCGTCTCCGCCGACATGTACGCCCGCTCGAAGTAGCTGTTGTTCGCCGTGTGGTCGAAGTGGTCGTGCGTGTTGGCGATGTTCCGGACGGGCTTCTTCGTGAGGCTCTGGC
Organism: Acidobacteria bacterium RBG_13_68_16; assembly: GCA_001766905.1. Classification (GTDB taxonomy): domain Bacteria; phylum Acidobacteriota; class Thermoanaerobaculia; order Thermoanaerobaculales; family Thermoanaerobaculaceae; genus RBG-13-68-16. Next base: position 15,761 of record MEKI01000080.1, on the reverse strand, counting down.
AGTACTCGCGTATGTTGCCGGCGCCATAGCCCGAGTCGATGACGAGGGCTTCGTCGTCACCCTCGACAAGGTAGCTGTAGTCCCCGTCGCTGAGTATCTGCCATGTTCCAGGAGCGACGACCGTCGCCCTGAAATACGGTACGTCCATCGGTGTGAGGGTGCCATCCTCGCTTCGGATGAGGATGTCGTGCTTGGACGAGAAATCGATCGCCGGCTTCTCCCCCGCGGTCGACCACGCTCCGAGGATCAAAGCGGGAACGGCCAGGAAGAGGGCGACTACTCCCGGGTGAGCCAGCCCCCGGAAGGGAGCGAGTGTCCTCCGCAAGTGACCATACATGGCCTTCGTCTCCCTTCGACTTTCCGATCGGATCTGAGGCGAGGGGTCACCTCGCCCCTCCTCGCGGCGCTCCGGTCGACTCGAGATGGGGGGATCTCGCGCGCGTGGCGGTGATTCGTGCGGACGCTGTCAACGAGTGCAGCGGGGTGCCCTGGGGCACCCCGCTGCACGGGTCCGTCGCTCAGGCGTTCCCGGGGGAACGCCTGGCCCGCGATGTGGACTCGACTAGAACGTCCACCTCAGGCCCAGCTGGATCAGCCGCTGCTTGTTCTGCTGGCTGCTGACCACGCCGAAGTTCCCCGCGCCGATCTGCTGGCCTGGAGGGCCGAACTGCGTGCGGTTGAAGAGGTTGAACGCCTCGACCCGGAAGTCGAGCTTGGAGCTCCCGGGAAGGTTGAATGCCTTTCCGACCGAGAGATCGAAGTTGTTGATGCCGTCCAGTCTCACCACGTCATAGTTCCGAGGTGTATCACCAACGGCGTAGGCCCCAGGATGGGTGAAGCAGGCGGTGTTGAACCACTTCGTGTACGACTGGTCCGAACCCAGGCTGGGATCACAGCCGGCCACGACGTTCGGTCGAATTCGCCCGAGGCCGAAGTAGGTCACGAGGTTGGTGTCGGCGGTGTAGAGGTTCAGGGGGTAGCCGGTTCGGTAGGTGTAGA
>MEKI01000080.1:14645-14746 GCA_001766905.1 Acidobacteria bacterium RBG_13_68_16 | reverse complement strand
GCCGCCAATCAGCGCATTGACGAGTCCGCTGGCGTCGCCCCCGAACTTCTTTCCCTTGCCGAACGGCATCTCGAGCACGAAGCTGGTGACGAAACGGTGCG
>MEKI01000080.1:14300-14471 GCA_001766905.1 Acidobacteria bacterium RBG_13_68_16 | reverse complement strand
TGCCGCCGGGCAGGGCCAGGTTGCTTCCCTTGGATCCCGCATAGGCGACTTCCACCAGGAGGTCACCGGGGAACTCGTGCCCCAGGCTGACGTTCCACTGCTGCGTGTAGGGGTAGTCCTGGTCCGGGTTGTAGCCAACCAGGTTCTGCTTCAGCAGCTTCTGCATGAAGT
>MEKI01000080.1:13378-14148 GCA_001766905.1 Acidobacteria bacterium RBG_13_68_16 | reverse complement strand
CCTTCCATGGTCATGTCGGGCGGGAGATAGTTCAGCCCGTAGCCGCCCCGCAGCACCGTCCGCTCGTCCAGCTGATAGGCGAAGCTCGCGCGTGGCGCGAACAGGTTGTACCGCTTCTTCATCATGTACCGGGACGACCACAGGTCGGAGTCCACCAGGGCGAGTGTCCCCGTCTTGCCGGTCACGGGGTCGACGGCGTCGGGCAGCAGCACCGTTGCCCGGTCCCACTTCTCCGCCGTGGATCCAGGCAGCTCCCAGCGCAGGCCGAGGTTGAGCGTCAGCTTCTTGCTCACCGTCCAGGTGTCCGCCACGTAGTAGCCCTGATACCAGTTGTAGGTGCTGGTGGGGTAGAGCTTGCCGATCTCGAGCGAGGTGGGAAGACCCATCAGGAAGGCCGCGTACTCGTCGCCCACGAGGCTGGTGTCGTACCGCAACCGACCGGAGTGGGTCATGCTGGTTCCGGTCATGTTCGCGTCCATGAGCCGGATTTCCCCTCCGAACTTCAACGTGTGGCTGGCCATGATCTTGGTCAGGCTGGTGGCGAAACCGTAGACGTTGAAATACCGGAGGCTGGTCAGCTGGCCCTTGGAGCCCGCCAGGTTGTTCGGGCCCGCGAACTGGTAGTTCGGGGTCGTCTGGAAGGTGACCTGGCCGTTCAGCGCTCCCCAGGCCGGCCCGAACATGGAGAGGTCCAGGCCCTCGCTCGGCTGCAGGTCGTCGTAGTACTCCCTCAGATACGAAAGCCGGAAGTCCAGAACAGTCGTGGGACT
>MEKI01000080.1:10434-13174 GCA_001766905.1 Acidobacteria bacterium RBG_13_68_16 | reverse complement strand
GATGATCGCGGTGGTCGGACTGTTCAAGCGGGACCGGAAGTGCTCGTAGGCGCCGAAGAAGAAGAGCTTGTTCTTGACCAGCGGCCCGCCGAGGCTGGCGCCATACTGGTTCTGACTCCAATCTGCCTTCTCTTTGTTGTTGAGCTCGCTGAAGAAGTCGTTGGCGTTCAGGTTCTTGTTCCTGAGGTACCCGTAGGCCGAGCCATGGAAGGAGTTGGTGCCGCTCTTGGTGGTCATGTTGACCACACCGCCGCCAAACCGCCCGTACTCCGAGCTGACGGCGTTGCTGGAGACACGGAACTCCTGAATGGCGTCCTGGGTGGGAACCAGGGCAATGGTGTTCGAGTTCAGGACGTTGATCGTCCCGCCATCGATGAACCAGGCACTCTGGCCGGCGATGCCGCCACCGATCTGGAAGTTGCCCCACCCGGCGTTGTTGGTGTGGGTCCCCTGGTTCATGGTGGTGGGGCCCTCGCTGGAGCCCTGGGGCACGACCCCGGGCGCCAGGGCGATCAGGTTCATGACGTTGCGGCCGTTGAGCGGCATCTCCTGCACCTGCTGACCGGAGACCACGGAGCTGAGCTCCCCCGACTCGGTTTGCAGCAGCTTCGCTTCGGCGGAGACTTCGACGGTCTCGGTGATCTCTCCGACTTCCAGCGCGATGTCCGCGCGGACCGTGGCCTGCACCTGCACGCGAATCGGCCCTCGTGTCACGCGCTTGAAGCCGGACATCTCGACCTCGACCTGGTAGTTGGCAGGCACGAGGTTGACGAAGCGGAAGTTGCCTGCCGCATCCGTGACCGCGTGGGCCTTGGAGTTCGTTCCGGTGTTGGTCACGGTGACCGCCGCGCCGGGCAGGACGCCGCCGGTGGGGTCGGTCACGGTTCCCGTCATCGTTCCATAGAAAGTCTGGGCTGTGGCTGGTGACGGCAGCAGGACGAAGCCCAGCAGCGAGGCGAGCGCGATCGCTAGCCCCGCCAGCACGTAGTGTCGAGAATGCCTCATTCTCCACCCCTCGGGATCTGAGGACGTCGTTTCAAGGCCAAAGGTCCTTCTAATGCGCTGGATCAATGCGATGCGGTGTCTCGAGAACGACATCCCCCTCTGGTTGGCCTCAGTGATAGACGAAGTTTCACCCTCTGTCAATAGATTTCATAGAATGAAACCACGGGAGTCGGGCCGCCGGGGCCAGCCTAGACCCGCGGGTGTGAAGAGAGGGTGAAGTCAAGGCACACCGGGAACCGGGCCACGCGCCCTCGACTTCACGTCGTCTTCACGAAGCCCGGGTTAGGCTCACTGCCGCGGTTGCCGCCCGGGACCGCAGCCGTCCCAACTCCAGCTTCAAAGGGGGGCTGTGACATGGCGAAGCGTCCATCGGGGTCAAGGCGCGGGGAGCACCGAGTGGCGGGGGTTGTCCTCCTTGGGCTGCTGGTCCTGCTCGTGGGGGCCGTGCAGGCGAAGGAGTCGCCGCCGAACGTCGTCGTGCAGACCGACAAGGGAGCGGTCCGGGGGACTGCGAAGGCAACCTACACCGAGTGGCTCGGGATTCCCTACGCGGCTCCGCCCGTGGGACCGCTGCGCTGGAAGGCACCCCAGCCGCCGGCCAGCTGGTCGGACGTTCGCGATGCGACGAACCCGGGCAACGCCTGCGTGCAGGGCACGGGATGGGATCCCGGCTACGAGCGTCCGACGCTGACGGAGGACTGCCTCTACGTGAACGTCTACCGGCCCCACGGCGCGACCGAGGAGAGGCCGGTGCCGGTCTTCGTCTGGATCCACGGTGGCGGGCTCCGGGGCGGGGCGGGGTACGACACCGATCCGCGCAAGTTCGTCACCCAGGGCGGGGTCGTCTTCGTGACGTTCAACTACCGGCTCGGTGCGATGGGATTCCTGTCGCTGCCGTCGCTGGCTGGCGAGGACCGCGACGCGGTGGGCAACTACGGAATGCTCGACCAGCAGGCGGCGATCCGGTGGGTGCACGACAACATCCGGCGGTTCGGCGGGGACCCGGCGCAGGTGACGATCGCCGGGCAGTCCGCCGGCGGGAGATCCGTCTGCATGCAGCTGGTCTCACCCACCAACGCGGGTCTCTTCGCTCGAGCCATCCACCAGAGCGGGAGCTGCGGCGCGGTCTCCCTGGCCGAGAGCGAGAAGACCGGGGCGCGGGTCGCCGAAGCGCTCGGGTGCCCAGACCCGGCCAAAGCCGCCGCGTGCCTCCGTGGCAGGTCGGCGGCCGACATCCTCGCGACCCAGGACCAGGGCCAGCGCTTCACCCCCGTCTTCGGCGGCAGGATCTTCCCGCTGCACCCGACCGAGGCGGTGCGAACGGGCCGGTTCAACCGGGTGCCGGTCATGATCGGCCAGACGCACGACGAGCGGACGCAGAGCACGTTCGCGGTGCGCGACCATGTCGGACGGCCGGTCACGAAGGCGCAGTACGCGGAGGAGGTTCGCAGGATCTACGGCGCCCGCGCGGATGCCGTGCTCGAGCGCTACCCGGTGAGCGCCTACTGGTCGCCCACCGTCGCTCTCGCGACCGTCGACGGGGACCAGGCGTCCTGCCTCCGTCTCGCGCTCTTCGCGCACCTCGCCGCCCACACTCCCACGTACGCCTACGAGTTCGACGAGCAGGACCCGCCGCCATTCGTGTCGATCTGGCGCCTCAACACGACCTTCCGGTTCGGGGCCACCCACGTGAACGAGCTCGGGTACCTCTTCGACTACCTGCGGCAGGCGCTGC
>MEKI01000080.1:10203-10383 GCA_001766905.1 Acidobacteria bacterium RBG_13_68_16 | reverse complement strand
CGACTCGCTCCCCCCGCTCCGTCCAGGACATCACCGCGAGCGCGGCGAGGGCGAGGCCGCCGAAGCCGGCCACCAGCGGGAGGACCGTGCCGTCGTAGGCGCGCCCGATCGCGATCCCCCCCAGGGCCGAGAGGAGCGTCGACAGCGCCCCGACGACCGCGGCTCCCATCCCGGCGATGT
>MEKI01000080.1:9065-10161 GCA_001766905.1 Acidobacteria bacterium RBG_13_68_16 | reverse complement strand
GGGTCCCCTGGAACAGGAACACCGCGAAGAGGTACGCCACCAGCGCCCCGAGCGGCGGATGCCCGGAGCTCGCGTACGCGATCGTGAAGAAGGTGACGGACAGCCCCGCGACCGCCAGGAGCGCCCCCCGCGCCAGGGGCCTCATCCCGAACCGCGTGACGAGGTGTGCGTTGAGCAGCGACGCCAGGCCCAGGGCCGTGGCGAGCAGCGCGAAGTAGAGGGGAAAGAGCCTGCCCAACCCGTACTGCTCCTGGAACACCTGCTGAGCCGTGCTCAGGTACCCGACGGAGGCGCCGAGGACGAGCCCGGCGGTGACCGCGTACCCGACCGCGGTGCGGCTCCCCAGGACCTCGCGGAGACCTCCCCCGATCCGGGAGAGCGTGAACGGGACGCGCCGGCCGGGGGCCAGCGTCTCGCCCTGGCGGAGCGTCAACCACACGGACGCCACCGCGGCGATCGACAGGAACACGCCGAAGATGGCGCGCCAGCTCGCGACGAGCAGGATCCCCTGCCCGAGGGCGGGCGCGACGATGGGAACGGCGATGAAGATCGTCAAGGCGAACGACATGACCCTCGCCATGGGCCGACCCTCGTATCGGTCGCGGATCACCGCGATCGAGACGATTCTCGGCCCGGCGGCGCCGAGGCCCTGCACCAGGCGCCCGGCGAGCATGACTGGAAACGACCGGGAGAAGAGCGAGATCAGACACCCCGCGGCGTAAAGGGCCAGGCCGGCCAGGAGAGCGGGCTTTCTCCCCACGCTGTCCGACAGCGGTCCGTAGAACAGCTGCCCCGCCGCCATTCCCAGGAACATGACCGACACGACGAGCTGGACGGAGTTGGGGTGCCCCGCCCCGAGCTCCCGTCCGATCTCGCCGAGGGCCGGCAGCATGGCATCGATGGAGAGAGCGACGAGCGACATCAGCAAGGCCGTGAGGGCCACGAACTCGGCGAAACCCGCTCTCTGCCCGTCCTCGACCATGCCTCGCTCGCTGGGCTCAGCCACCGTCTCCCACGGCCAGCGCCCGCTCTTCCTCAGCTCATCGTGCAATGTCGCCCCCGGCACGCAAACCTGGCCTGGCGCAGGGCTGTTCCG
>MEKI01000080.1:8733-8857 GCA_001766905.1 Acidobacteria bacterium RBG_13_68_16 | reverse complement strand
GCCGAGGTGAGGCCGGGCGAGTCGATGCCGACGACGTTGACGAGTCCGGGCAGGCCCCGGGCGCTCTCCTCGGCCACCACGAAGTCCCGGAAGCCCTCGCCGGGACCCTGGAGCTTGGCCCGCA
>MEKI01000080.1:8528-8624 GCA_001766905.1 Acidobacteria bacterium RBG_13_68_16 | reverse complement strand
CGATCCCGGCGAGGGCGGCGATCGTGTCCGACTCGAGCCCGGCCGCGTTCACCACGCGCTCGCTCGTGAACTCCTCGGTCCCGTCGGGGGTGCGGA
>MEKI01000080.1:8297-8474 GCA_001766905.1 Acidobacteria bacterium RBG_13_68_16 | reverse complement strand
GCTCGATCTCGGGCTCGTCCTCGGGGGCCGTGGCCGCGATCAGCTTGCCGATGCGCCGGTGCGGGATCCCGTGGCGCTCGCACGCCTCGTAGAGGAGCGCCTTGCCCCTCACGCAGAGACGGGACTTCAGGCTGCCCGCCGGATGGTAGAACCCGGCGTGGATGATCTCGCTGTTGC
>MEKI01000080.1:4498-8276 GCA_001766905.1 Acidobacteria bacterium RBG_13_68_16 | reverse complement strand
CCCCGCGCCCCCCGACGTCGTGCGCGGTGAGTCCTCTCCGGGGGCTACTCCTTCGGATCGCGGAGCACGACCCAGCCGCCCACCGGCGGGGTCATCCTCGGTGCCGGCGGGTTCGCCATCCCCACGCGAAAGTGCTCTCCCGTCTCCTTGCGCTTCCACCGCAGCTCGGACTGCACCGGCCACCTGAACACGATGGCCCCTTCCTCCATGCGCGGGCATTCCATCACGCAGCAGCCGCAATACCAGCAATCGTCCGGGTGGTAGACCAGAGGCGGCTTTCCTTCTTCCGGATTCGGGACGTGGACGTCCTGCATGCACACGTCCACGCATCGATTGCACGCAATGCACACGTCCTCGTTGCGGACGATCGAGACATGCGACGCATAACGTGACCCTTCGTAGGCCTCCGCCTCGTCTCCCATCGCATCCTCCTTCAGCCGCCGTGCCTGGCGTAGCCTTCCGCCAGGGGTGCGCCGTGGTCGATCGGAAGCTCTCCGACCGCGACCGCGCCCTGCTCCAGCCTCACGGTCACGAACCTGTGCCACTCCGGAGGGTCCACGGAAGGGTAGTCTGACCGGAGAAACCCGAGCAGATTGCTGCTGGCCTTCCGCGCCATACAGGACTCGACCACCAGCTGGCTGACGCACAGGATGTTGGCCACTTCGAGCGAGTGCATCAACTCATGGGGCGTTCTGGCCCGAAGCCGTTTCAGCTCGCTGTCGTCGATCTCCGCCAGCCATCTCTTCGCGATCTCCAGGCCTTTTTCGTGCTTGACGTCGCCACAGTAGTCCTGCATGACCTTGGCTATGCCGTTCTCGAGCTCCTTCCAGAGCATTCCCGAGCCCTGTCGGAGCGGACCATAGACACGCCTCTTCTCGTCCTCCACCTGCCGCCGGTTCACCGGGGCCGTGCTCGCCGTCGCGGCGTACTCGGCGGCCCGCTGTCCCGCCCAGTGCCCGCTGGTAGACGAGCCCGCACACCCCCACGTGCCATAGGCCTGCTCCCCCGCGGCATAGAGCCCTTCGAGGTTGGTCCGCAGATTCCAGTCCACGACCAGGCCTCCCATGTCCATTCGCACGCTCCGCACATTGGGCGTTGGAGGACTCCCGTAGGCCTGAAGCATGTCCTTGTCCGGGTCGAATCCGGACTTCAATAGCGTGTAGTAGCCGATCGCGCCCAGGCCTTCATTCGCCGACATCATGCGAAAGATGACCTTCCGTTCGAGCTCGGGCATGGACGGAAGGTCCCCGTACAGCGGCAAGACGAAGCGGCCGCTCCTGACCTCCTCTTCTATCTTCCTGTCGGGGAGGAGATGCGGACCGTTGTACTCGGGTGCCGGCATGAGGTGCCCACCCCCCAGATAACGTCTCTGCCCGGGCGCCGGATAGCACCGCTGAGACACCGTGGGAACGACATTGCCGTTGACGTCGACATAGGGGATCTCTTTTCCGTTGGCGTCGACGATGGTACAGGGGTGCCAGGTCGGGTTTCGGCCGGGAGGCCTCAGCACCCCGATCGAGGGCTGCGCTCCTCTTCCCGACGACGCCTCCATGAGCGTGAACATGGCCCCGGCCTTCCAGGCCATGGCGAACCCGTCCCCGGAGTTGTTCGGCGGGGAGCCGCACGACAGGCCCAGGTTGTCCACGTACTGCCACACCCTGCCGGGGGCGGCCGCCGCGAGCAGCGTGGCCTTGGCCCTGAAGATCAGGAACTCGCCGGTCCTGGTATTGACGCCCGTCGCTCCGACGATCCTCCTCCCTGGCCTGCCGTCCTCGCTCAGAAGGCTGGTGGCCATGACCCTGTCGAAGATCTTCACGCCCAGCCTTCGGCACTTCCGGGCGAGGGCAGGCTTCAAGCCCGTTCCCCAGATGCGGACCACGGTTCTGTCCTGGTAGTTCATCGAGAAGAGCAGCTTGCTCTGCTCGTCTCTGAACTCGGCTCCTTTGAACTCATCTTCGTCGTCGCGGATCTTCAGGCCCATCTTCTCGAGTTCCTGGAGCCTGTCCCAACCCTCGTGGGTCTTGATCCAGCGGGAGATGCCGCAGACGTAGCCCCTTCTGGCGGCGATGATGTCCGTCGCCAGTTCAGCGGGCGTCACTCTGGATGCCGGATTGCCGGCGCAGTCCTGCCACTGCTCGACGCCGGCGCCGTTCGACCCGCTGCGTACCGGGTTGCCCTTCTCGACCAGGGCGACCTTCAGTCCCCTTCGGGCGGCGGCGATCGCCGCCCAACAGCCGGAAACGCCGCCGCCCAGAACGACCACGTCGACGTCGACTTCCGTCTCCCTGTCGTAGGCGGGCGGGTATGGCCAGGGCCTGTTTCCCTTTCTTGGGACTTCGGCATCGGTGGCGGCCAGGCCCGAATGCCCCGATAGCCCCAGGCCGGCGCCTGCTGCCAATGTCCCCTGGCCTATGAACCGTCTTCGTGTCAGATCACGCACCTGGGCCCTCCCTGCAATCGCGACGGCTCAGCCCCGTTTGGGCAGATAGAAGACCGAGGGCTCGGTCCCCTGCTCGGGCCGGAGCTGATACCCTCGCCGGTCGGAGATCAGCCGGGAGACATCGCTCGCCGGGTCGTCCAGGTCGCCGAAGGTGCGGGCGAAGCCCGTGCACGAGGCCACGCACTCAGGCTCGCCCCCGCCCTCGATCCGCTCCCGGCAGAAGTCGCACTTCTCCATGGCTCCGACCCGGTGTCGGGTGGGGGACGCCGGGCCCGATTCGGAGTAGTAGCTCACGATCGCCTCCACGAAGCTCAGGGCGTCGTAGGGGCAGGCCTTCTGGCAGGACCGGCAGCCGATGCAGGTGTCGCTGTCGAGGGTCACGATGCCGTCCGGACGCTTGCGCAGGGCGCCGGACGGACACACGGACACGCAGGGCGCCTCCCGGCAGTGCATGCACTGCCGGGGCACGAACTGCAGGTCGACGTGGGGAAACTCGCCCACCTCCGACCGCGGCACCTTCGACCACGCGACGCCCTTGGGCGTGCCCCGGGCGACCTTGCAGGCCATGGCGCACGTCCCGCACCCGTTGCATCGCTCCAGGTCGACCACCATGCCGTAGCGTGCCATGCTCTCCGCTCCTCAGGCCTTCTGCACCCTGACCCGGCCCCGGAAGACGCAGCCGGCGTCCGGGGTGGCGACGTATCCCTCGCCGGTGAAGTACAGGCTCCCCGACGCCGGGCCGCCCCCCCGGCTCACCGGGTGAACCCAGTGACCGTACCCGTGGGCCAGGCCCACCGTGTCCGGTGCCATGCCTTCGACGAGCTTCACCCGGACCTTGACCTTCCGGGTCTGGCCGGTCACGGCGTTGTGAGACTCCACGAGAACCCAGTCGCCGTCTCCGATCCCCCTGGCCCTCCCGGTGGCCGTGTTCATCTTCAGCCGCTGCTCCGGCTCCAGCTCGTGCAGCAGGGGGTTGGTGGTCGCCTGGGAGTGGAAGAGAGCCAGGACCTTGTGGTCGATCAGGTTGAGGTCGAACTCGGGGGGAGACTGGTTCATGGTGGGGCTCCTCCACGACGGCAGGACCGTGAAGTCCTGCCAGTAGATCCTCGAGGCCCCCTTCTCCTGCATCACCTTTCGGTACCGCAGGAGCGACTCGCCGTAGAGGCGGTGCCGGATCCCTCCGTACGGAGGGTCCCAGGCGGGCGCGTAGTACTCCTTCACCGGGATCGGGCCCACCTTGAGGCCCTTCTCCTCGAAGTACCGCACCCCCTCCTCGATGCCTCTCGACCTGGCCCAACGGTCGAACACGTCCCTGATGCCCGGCTTCTCGTTCAGGTC
>MEKI01000080.1:4251-4358 GCA_001766905.1 Acidobacteria bacterium RBG_13_68_16 | reverse complement strand
GCCCAGCGCCGGGTTTCCGTAGAACCCGATCAGCACCTCGGGGACCGAGTCCACCCCGTACCGTCCGGGGTCCAGCATCACGTGGGCGGCCAGGGAGGAGTTGCCCG
>MEKI01000080.1:3280-4147 GCA_001766905.1 Acidobacteria bacterium RBG_13_68_16 | reverse complement strand
AAGCCGCTCCGCAGCCCACCCACGGCGTGGACGGCTCCCAGCAGCATGAACACGCTGGCCGCGGCCCGACCGACCTGGAACCCCGCCTCCTGCTGGGCCAGCCCGTGATAGGACATCATGCCCACCGGACGATGGGGCAGCTTCACGCCGTCCAGGACGATGGTGCTCCCGATCCGGGCGTTCTCGCCCAGCTCGTGCGCCACGCGGCGGATCGTCTTGGCGGGCAGCCCGCAGATCTCCGCGGCCCACTCCGGGGTGCAGGCCTCCACGTGCTCGCGGAGCATCTGGAAGGAAGTCCGGGCTCGGGTGCCGTCGACGGTGAAGCTGCCCTCCAACGCCGGGGTGATTCCCTGGGCATCGAAGGGTCGGGCGGACCCCGTCACGGTGTCCCACACCTGCTCCTTGTCCCCGCTTCTCACGAACGACCCGTCCTCGCCGACGAGGAAGGGAGCGTTGGTGTGCCGGAGCAGGTAGTCTCGATCCAGGTATCCCTCATCGATCAGGACGTGGGCCAGGGTCAGGAGGAGGGCCAGATCGGTGGCCGGACGGATGGGCAGCCAATCGTCCACGAAGGCCGCCCCGGCCTCTCGTCGAGGGTCGACGAGGACCACCTTCATGCCCCGCTCCCGGGCCTCCCTCATCTGGTGCTGCCACGTGATCCAGCAGAGCCCGTTGGGCCCCCCGTCGTTCAGGCTCGTGCCCCAGACCAGCAGGTAGTTGCAGTGGCGAAGATCGGCGTGCAGACCATGGTTGAACCCGATGGTGTACGCCAGCCCGTTGCCCAGGGTGTTGTAGCAGGTGCCCGACCCCAGGTGGTGGGGACTCCCCGCCGCTCGCTGGAAGGCCTGGCGACCCGGAAGCCCGCGC
>MEKI01000080.1:3028-3246 GCA_001766905.1 Acidobacteria bacterium RBG_13_68_16 | reverse complement strand
CGGGTCGCCCGGGTGGCCGACGAGCCGCACCACCGTCCCGTCGACGACGTGGGCTCGCGTGACGCACCCCTGCTTGCCGATCCAGCACGCGGTGTTTCGCCACTCGTCGCGGGCCAGCGTGCCGGTCGCCTTCCGGGCCGTCTCCACCAGGGCCGGGGAGGTCTGGCCGAACAGGTCGTCGCCCAGGGCCGCCACCGCCGCCATTGCGGTGGTGGTCT
>MEKI01000080.1:1275-3009 GCA_001766905.1 Acidobacteria bacterium RBG_13_68_16 | reverse complement strand
ACGCTCCTGCTCCACGATCCGCACGGCCTCGTTCCGGTTCCCCTCGGCCCAGGCGCGGGCCTCCTTTGCCGTCAGGTGACGCATGAAGTCCAGCTCCAGGCCGATGTAGTCCGGCTGTTCCTTCAGCCCCTCCGGAAGCCCGACCCCCGCCTCGGCGTACGACTTCGCCACTGCCGCCGTGGCCTGCACCCGTGGCTGGACGTCCGAGCCCACGTACACGGACTCGTAGGGCGGCGGCGGGCCGTAGCCGGGTTTCAGCCCGCGGAACAGCCGCGTGCCCTCCACCGCCAGCTCGGTCGCCAGCTCCTTCGCCGGCCTTCCCTCGCAGGCTCGAGAGAATCCCTCGATCAGATCGATTCCCTCGCGTAGCTCCGACGGCCAGTCCTGCCCCCTCGTGTCGAGGCTCGCCAGACGTTCGGCAAAGGACTCATCGGCCAGGCGGTTGTACGCCGCCGCCAGGATTCCGTAGACACGGCTGCGATAGCCGGCCAGAGTCGCCCGCCGCTCCGCGTCCATGGCGGGCTGAATCGTAGTCGAAGGCGGGTCGTCGGCGCCACGGGAAACGTCCGGACGGCAGGCCCGACCACCCACTCGAACGTTGATCACGCCCGCCCGAGCGGAGTAGTCTGAGCGCGCTTGCGGGGAGAGCTGGTGGAAGCGAGGGAATCACGATGAAGACCAACAGGAGGAGTTTCATTCAGACGGTGGGAGCTGGCGCAGCCGGCTGCGGCCTTTCTGCCGCGCTTCCGGCTGGCGCAACTCCACCTTCACAGCACGAAGCTGTCAAAGCTGTGGACGCCTTCCCGGTGAGGGTGGTCGGCCCGGGCCGGAAGAAGCTGATGTGGCCGATCAAGAACGAACTGAAGTCCAAGCGGATCAAGCACGACGCGCCAATCGACCCCATCAGCTGGGCATACATGAAAGAGCTCCGGGAGAACAACAAGACGAAGACGATCTACCCGGTCAATCCCTACGTCGAGGTCTATCAGTTCCGCGACAACCTGTACGGCTGGTTCACCCACAATCTCGACGGCGGGGGAGACGTGTGGATGTTCCTCATCGTCGGGCCCGAAAGGGCCCTGCTCATCGACACCGCCTATGGCCTGGGCGACCTCGCGGGACTCGCGGCCGAGATCACCGGAGGCAAGCCGCTCCTCGTCGCGAACACCCACGAGCACTTCGACCACGCCTACGGCAACTGCCGCTTCGAGAAGGTCCACTGCCACGAGTACCTCGTGCCGTATCTCGAGACCCAGAACGAGCACATCTGGGACTACCTGTTCGACGAATACGGGGACAACATCTGGGTCGAGTTCGACCGGAGTGACCTGCCCAAGTTCCGGAAGCACGAGATCGTCGGCGTCCCGGACGGCTATAGGTTCGCTCTAGGCGGCGGCCATGAAGTCGAGCTCATCTACCAAGGCGGCCATTCGGCCGGACATGCGGCCTACATCGACAAGAAGAATCGGATCGTGTTCACCGGCGACAACGTCATCTGCGACACCTCCGGCTGCGGTTCTGTCAACGTGACGAGGCCAGGACCGCACAGCGAGAACCAGACGCTGAAGGCGTATGCGGGAAACCTGAAGAGGCTCATCGACCGCATGGACGAGTTCGACTACGTCTACCCCTCGCATTTCATGGTCGACGTGGAGAAGACCGTGCTGCCGAACATGTTGACGACCATCGGGGAGATCCTTGCCGATCCTGAGAACTGCGACTACAGGATGGAAT
>MEKI01000080.1:1019-1235 GCA_001766905.1 Acidobacteria bacterium RBG_13_68_16 | reverse complement strand
GCGGCGTCGGCGACAAGGTATCGCTCGTCCTGGCGCCCCTGGTTGCCTGCTGCGGCATTTGCGTGCCCATGATCTCAGGCCGGGGACTCGGGCATACCGGCGGCACGCTTGACAAACTTGGATCGATCCCATGGTTCCGCACTGACCTGAAAGCCAGAGAATTCATCAGCCAGTTGAAAAAAATAGGCGTCGCAATAATCGGCCAGACCGAAAAGA
>MEKI01000080.1:0-972 GCA_001766905.1 Acidobacteria bacterium RBG_13_68_16 | reverse complement strand
ACTGTCGATTCGATACGGTGTACTGCCACGAATACGACTACGAAGGCGTCAGGAATGCGTGCAGGCCCGGCGCCTGGGATCATCTGTTCGACAAGAGCGGCAAGAACGTCTGGCTCCAGTTCGACAAGAAGGACCTGCCCGCATACAGGAACTACGAGCTCATAGCGGTCAGGAACGGGTGTCTCTTCGACCTGGGCGGCGACTACCAAGTCGAGCTGATCTGGACGGCCGGATCGACGCCGGGGCACTCGATGTACCTGGACAGGAAGCGCCGGCATCTGTTCGCCGGTGACGGCGTGTCCAGCGATGCCATAGGCTGCGGTACGGGGTTCAGTCGCGGCGGGCCGTACGGGCAGTATGCCAACCTGGTGACATACCGCAATTGCCTCACGAAGCTGGTTGGCCGCTTCGATGAGTTTGATTACCTGTTCCCGGGGCACTACATGGTGAACCTCGAGAACAACGTGCTTGTTGAGATACTGAACGCCGTGAACGCGATCATCGCCGATCCGGAGAAGTACAACTACAAAGTCGAGCAGGGCGGTGTGCACGGCACCAAGCGCGCGGTGATGCACAAGTACGTCAGAGGCTTCAGCACCATCGCCTACACAGAAGACGGCATCCACCCCCCGAAGGGGTAACGAGCGTTTCAAGACCGGCGAGAGCCAGCTCGCCCGGGGTCAGCCCCTGCGAGGCGCCAGGTGGTGGCGATGCACGAAGCGCCCGGTCGAGAGGCCTTGGCGGCACTGCTCCCTGGTCATATGATGTCGCCGTCGGTGTCGGCGGTTTTCGCCACCTGTCTTTACGGGAGGAATCTATGAGACGGATCTTCCTTATCGCTCTCGCCGTGGTTCTCTTGAGCTCTTTCGGCGTCGCCGGGAGGGCGGGGGCCGAGACGGTCACGGGCATGGCCGTGCTGGGGATCTTGCAGCCGGTCACCAAGGTCGAGGGCAAGGAGGTCGTCACGACGAT
>MEKI01000079.1:29678-30627 GCA_001766905.1 Acidobacteria bacterium RBG_13_68_16 | reverse complement strand
CTGCTGAAGGACGTCCCGAGCGACGTCCGGCGCAGGGTTTCCCAGGAGGTCGGCGTCCTGGTCGAAGAGCACGTCCAAGGAGAGCGGGAGCGGTGTGTTGGGATGTGCCGGCGCCGGGCCGAGGTGTGGCGGAAAACGAGTGCGGCGCGCAGCACCGTCGCGGCTGCTCGGGACGAGGCGCGGGCTCGGGCCAACGAGGCGCGGTACCTGGCTGATCTGATCGAGAGCGGGGCGGACCTCTCCGGCACTGCCGGGCCCGGCGCCACGGACGCCTGACGCTGTGGAAGCCTGGATTCGTCCGCGCGCCCACCCGTCCTAGAATGCCTTGGGATTCTTCGGGCGCTTCGCGCCCTCAGAATGACACTCCGAAATGCGATGTGATCCCGAGGCCGCACCAGCCGATGAGTTGGCGCAGCGAGTATCCTTGGCGAGGAGCGCGACGTGATCGGTCCAACAGGCGTGTCGGATACCAAATCCATGAAGGGGAGTCCGACTACCCCTCCTGACGGGACCGCCACGCACTCAGCATGGCCCGACCGTCGCTTGCCGTGGTACGTGTTCATGGGTTTTCTCCTCGCTCTCTGGACGCTGCCCGGGCTTCTCTATTCGGTCCAAATCTACGAGATCGGCGTCCGAATCGACCCGTACTTCCGTTTTCGCGAAGCCGTGTTCCATGCGCTGCCCGTGTGGTGGCTGTGGGTCCCTCTGACGCCGCCCATCTGGATTCTCGCTCGTAAGCTGCCGATCCGCGGAGCCCACGGCTCGCGCAACATCATCGTTCACGTCGTCGCGAGCGCGATCGTCGCGTGCGTCGTCGTCCTCGCGTCGTCCTGGTGGTTTTCCCTCGTGTTGACGCCGATCGAGGACCGGCCGACAGGGTTCTCGGAGTGGATCTGGACCCTCTTCCACAGCACCAGCCTTCACCTCTACTTCCTCAGCTACTGGCTGA
>MEKI01000079.1:29234-29654 GCA_001766905.1 Acidobacteria bacterium RBG_13_68_16 | reverse complement strand
TTCCTCCGCGCGACGCTGCGCACGGGCGAAGCTCACCTGGTGCCGTTGCGCGACGAGCTGGCTCTCCTCTCGACGTACCTCGCGGTGGAGAAGGTGAGGTGGGGCGAACGGCTCGCGGTTCGTACGGAGGTTGAGCCCGGCGTGGAGGGAGCTCTCGTGCCCACGTTGCTCCTGCAGCCGCTCGCCGAGAACGCGGTTCGCCACGGCATCGCGACCTCCGAGGAGGGGGGCGAGGTTTGTTTACGTGCAGGCCGGATCGGCGAGAAGCTGCGCATCGAATTGGAGAACGACGGCACGGGCCTGTCTTCGGACTGGCGCCAGCGGGCGGAGCAGCGCGTCGGCCTGTCGAACACGCGCCGGCGGCTCGCCCACCTGTTTCCAGGGTACGAGCTGCGGCTCGAAGACATGACAAACGGCCGG
>MEKI01000079.1:27579-28871 GCA_001766905.1 Acidobacteria bacterium RBG_13_68_16 | reverse complement strand
CTGCTTTCTTGACTCGCTTCATCGTCACCTCGGCGAGGCGCGAGGTGCCCGTCCCCGTGGCGGCGGTGGATTGGATCGAGGCTGCGGGCGACTACGTGAGGCTGCACTGCGGAGACAAGTCACACCTCGTGCGAGGCCGGATGGGCGAGCTCGAGAGCACGCTCGACCCGCGCCAGTTTGGGCGCATCCACCGCGGTGCCATCGTCCGCTTCGATCGGGTCCGGGAGCTTCGCCCGACGGGCCACGGGGAGTACGAGGTCGTCTTGACCACAGGGGTGGTGCTCCAGTTGAGCCGCACGTACCGCGATGCCTTCAAGGAAGGATTGCGGACGGCACCGGCCCAGCGGGTACCGCAAGGCTCTCAGGGACGGTGAGGCTCGCGCCGTCTTTCGGGGGCCGATCGGCCCCCGGTCCGCCGATGCCCAGTCCGGTTCGCCGCACCTCAACGCCACCCACCGCAAAGGTCTTGCGTACCTGCAGCCGCTGAGCGCACGGTAGGCCGCGGGTAACAGGTTCTGCCTCGGTTGCAGGCGGGGAGGAAACATGTGCCAGGCTCGGATGAGGGTCGCGCGGGCGGTCCTGCTGATGCTTGTTGCATTGTCCACGCGCGGTGTGGCCGCGGCCGCGACCGACCTCGCCCTGGTAGGCGGCACCGTGATCCCGGCCACCGGCCAACCGCCGATCTCAAATGCGGTCGTGTTGGTGCAGGACGGCCGCATAACGGCGGTCGGAACGCAAGGCGAAGTCAAGATTCCGCCTTCTGCGCGGACGGTCGATGCCCGGGGGAAATGGATCACGCCCGGGCTGATCGATACCAACGTGCACCTCATCCTCATGACGGTCCCCGAATTCTTCGTGAAGTACGAGGACCGGTTCGTGGACATCGCCATCCAGTCGGCGCAGGTGGGCCTGAAGTACGGCATGACGACGATGGCGGACACGTGGGGGCCCCTCAAGCCGTTGCTCGTGGCGCGCGATCGCATCAATCGCGGCGAGGTCGAGGGCAGCAGGGTGCTGATAGCCGGCAACATCGTCGGCGTCGGCGGTCCTTTCAGCGCCTACTTCATGGGAGGGTGGGACCTTCGTGGCGTCGATATACGGTACGGAGGCTGGGTCCACCCGATGATCCGGGAGCGAATCGATGCCCTCTGGGAGGACGACGCCGGTCCACCGCTCCTCGCGATGACGCCGGAGGAAGCCGGCGAGGCACTGGGCAAGTACATCGCGAAGGGGGTCGATTTCGTCAAGGTCGCGGTGAGCGGCCACAGCCTGGGTGACGTTGAGCCGCTGAT
>MEKI01000079.1:27284-27362 GCA_001766905.1 Acidobacteria bacterium RBG_13_68_16 | reverse complement strand
GCGGCGTTCGATTCACGCTCGCGACGGACCAGGGGCCGGAAGCTTCCGAGCTCGGGCCGGTTGTGTGGGGTCGCCTCG
>MEKI01000079.1:20272-27046 GCA_001766905.1 Acidobacteria bacterium RBG_13_68_16 | reverse complement strand
GTCGCTGCCAACAACCCGGGTCCTCGACTTTGACCCGGAAGCGGCGTGGCCGAAGTGATCGAACAAACGACCGGACAAGGAGAGGAGGCGAATACAATGGCCAAGAAACGAATGCGTGGGCTTGGTTCCGCTATTGCGGTAATCGTCGCGCTGTTTGTGGTGTTTCCCGCGACGACCGCGCTTGCCCAGGGGGACCTCACCGGTAGCATCGTGGTGACGGTGAAGGATCAGGACGGTGGCGCCTTGCCGGGTGCCGCGATCACGATCAGGAGCTCGTCCATATCCCTCAGCGGCGTTACGAACAACGTCGGGCTGTACCGCTTCCTCGCCGTGCCTGCGGGAGTCTATGAGGTGCGGGCCGAACTTGCCGGTTTCACGCCCTCCGCGCTGTCGGGCGTCAACGTGCGGTTCGGGGAGACGTACAACGCATCACTCACTCTCCAGCTCGGCGCGACGGACAAGGTCACGGTCACGGCGGCGTTGCCGCAGGTCGACGTAAGCCTGACTTCGACGAGAGAGCACATGGACCAGCAGTTCGTCCAGGACATCCCCTTGCGTAACCGCAACTTCCAGGATCTCGTGAACCTGCTGCCGGGGGTCGTTGATGGGAGCGTGCAGGGGTCTCGGCCGGAGACGACGGGGTACCGGATCGACGGGGCCAGCGACGTGGAGCCTTACCAGAGCGGGGTCGCATTGACCTTCAGCCAGTACGCGATCGACCGTTTCGAGCTGGTGCCGGGCGGATTCCAGGCCCGTTACGGTGAGTTCTCCGGGGGTGTGGTCAACGTCACCACGCGGAACGGCACCAACGGCTTCGTCGGACACCTGGGCTACTACTTCCGCGACAACAGCCTCGTCGCGGAGCCCCCCGTCACCTACCCCGACCAGTTGCACGACAAGGCACCCGACACGCGACGCTTCTACGAGGCAGCGATCGGCGGCCCAATCACAAAGGACAAGCTTCAGTACTTCGCAACCCTCGAGTACAGGACGGCCGACGTCGGAAACGTGTTCGCTGCCCGGACGAGCCTGACCAAGTCCTATCTGGGGAGCTTCAAGCTCAACTACACGCCAACGACCAACGACCAGTGGACGTTCTTCGCGGGGGCCAACCTGTCCGACATCCACAACACCGTTGCCAACAAATACATTGCTCCCGAGTTCAACGCGGACGGGACCGACAACAGGGTCCTCCTGAATGCGCAGCAGACACACATCTTCTCCGACAGCTTCTTCATCGAGTCGCAGCTTTCCTACCTGAGTACCAACGTCAAACTGAAGCCAACCGACCCTGATGCCCACGTCACGCTTTACGAGTTCTATCCGGACGGCAACACCCGAACGAGTGGTCGTTACACCAGCAACAAGGTCACGAAGCTGGACCGCACCCGGCTCACGGAGACCCTCTCGTGGTTCCTCGGCCAGCACGACGTGAGGTTCGGCGCCGATCTGGGGTACCTCAAGACCACGGTCAGCCAGCGCATCAACCCCACCCGCTTTGATTTCCGGCCCCTGGGGTCGGAATTCGCGCTTCATTACTACTTCGACCCGGTCGAGTACGACGAGGGCGGTTTTGAGGGGGCCGGCTACGCGCAGGACACGTGGAAGGCGGGTCCTCGCCTGACGGTGGACTTCGGCGTGCGGGTGGAGTACCAGAAGATCATCGGCAACACCGACGTCGCCCCCCGCATCGGTCTCTCCTACGACCTCACCGGCGATGCGAAGACGAAGCTCTATGCCAACTGGGGCAAGTACGTGGAACGGGTCTACGACCGTTACCTCGAGTGGGGATCGCAGCCCGGCGGGGAGTTCTTCTACGTCTTCGATCCGACGGGTCCGCTCGCCGACGGGACCGAGATCCCCGGAGGAGGCTTCGGCTATCGCATCCTGGGCGACAACAAGACGCCGTATGTGGAGTCGTGGACGCTCGGAGGCGAACGGCTCGTTGGGAGCGACTTCAGACTCGGCCTGAGCTACACCGAGAAGCGCTTGTTCCACCAGCTCCTCACCTATTCGACCAGCTCGCCGCCTGTCGACTTCTACGACTTTCGAGCGGACGGCAAGGGGAGCTACAGGGGGGTCAGCCTTGTCGCCAACAAACGGTTCGCCAACAGCTGGGAAGCGCAGGCCAGCTACACGTGGTCCAGGGCTGAAGGCATGGGAAGTGCTCTCGGCACGTTCTACGGTCCGACCCTGATCCCTCCCCAGGACAGCATCGAGGACAGCGACCGGAGCCACGTGTTCAAGCTGTCGGGATTTGGGCGGCTTCCGTGGGGCTTCCTGGTCTCCACAAGCTACCGCTACGCGACCGGGCTGCCGTACTCCATCTTCGGAACCGACGAGACGGGAGGCAGCTTCTACATCGGGAAGCGGAACTCGCACCGGATGTCTTCGGTCCAAGCCCTCGACCTGTCCCTGCAAAAGGCGTTCCGCATCGGAGGGCTCGAGCTGAGCCTGGTTGGGGAAGCGTTCAACGTCTTCAACCACGAGAACGTGACGGCCGTGACCACGGGTGTAACCAACCACGGCGAGCCTACCGACTTCGAGGTGGGGCGCACCTTCCAATTCGGGGTCAAGTTCGACTTCTGACGCATTGCCGGGGGGTGCACGCGCCAGGGCGTGCACCCCCTTTTCGCCGCTCCCTTCCTTCTTCTTGTGCCGGTTGTCCGGCCTGAGCGCGGCGTCGCCGCGCCCTGTTGGCTCCGAAAAAGGAGCCCCGCGTCCCTTGGGCCGGGATGCCGCCACGGGGGCGCGGGGCGGAAAAGGAAGGGCCCTCATAGTCCCCGACGGCGACCAAGCTGACGTGATCCGGGTGTGAAGGCCTCGCCAAGGTCTCCAACGTTCTGCCACTTCGGGGCGCCCGGATGCCGGAATGGCCCGGAGGGCAGGGGCTCCGTCACCGGGAGGGGACGGATTCGGCCCAAAATGCCCGGTTGGACAGCCCTACCAGTTCCAATCTCCGGGGCTCACGCTGGCATGTGATTTGCTTTGAAGTAGGGCAATCGACGCTCCTTCACCGGCCGTAAGGCCAGCGAGGGAAAACGAGAGGAGGGAAGCGGCCAGGCAACCACCTTGATAGCCATTCAAAAAGGCCCACCAAGAAGGCCCACCAAAACTTCCTTTCAACTAGTTCCAATCACTGGGCCTGACCGCAAACCTCTGACACATGGCCGCCGGCAACCGCCGGCGGCTCTTCATATGTACGGCGCTTGACATTGGGCTTGGCCCCGGTTGGCTGTGCGCGGCGGACCGTCCCCTCGCCCTGACCCTCTCCCCCTGGGAGAGGGGACCGGGGTCAACGGTGCTGCAGCCTTGTGAAATCCGACTCCCTCGCCCGCTGGGAGAGGGGATCGGGTCCGACGGCCGCGGCGGGGTCGCGCCCGGGGAGGCGCGGCTAGTCGGCCTTGTTCCCGGTGCTCTGCATGGCGAGGTAGTTCTTGAGGCCCATCTGGTCGATCCGGGCGCTTCCGTGACCTGTCCGGGCACCCGCGGCGTGACGATAGAAGAGCGCTTTCGTAACCTCCGCCGACACGACGTAGAGCGCCACGACCGCCGCGACGAACGCCAGGAACAGTGGGGGGAGAGGCACAAAGCCGAGGAGGCCAGCGAGAGGCGTGTACGGCAGCAGCACGGTTATCACGACAACGCTCAGAGTCGCCAGCAGCAACGGGCGGCTCGGCTTGCTCGTGAAGAACGGCCGGCGGCTGCGCACGACCAAGACGATGAGTGCGGCCGAAATGACGGACTCCACGAACCAACCCGTGCGAAACAGTGCGGTGTCCGCGCGCAGCAGGAACAGCAACGCGCCGAACGTGAGGTAATCGAAAACCGAGCTCAGGATGCCGAAGGTGATCATGAACGAGCGGATGAAACCGATGTCCCACCTGCGTGGAGTGGCGACCATCTCCGTGTCGACCGCATCTCCGGCGATAGTCATCTCAGGCAGGTCGGTGAGAAGGTTGGTGAGCAGGATCTGTTTGGGCAGCAGCGGCAGGAAAGGCAGCAAAAGCGACGCCCCGGCCATGCTGAACATGTTGCCGAAGTTTGCACTGGTGGCCATCAGGACATACTTGAGCGTGTTGGCGAACGTCTTGCGACCTTCCCGGACGCCGTCCACGAGGACGTTGAGGTCCTTCTCGAGCAGAACAATATCGGCGGCCTCCTTGGCGACGTCTACCGCGCCTTCCACAGAGAGACTCACATCGGCAGCGTGCAATGCGGAGGCGTCGTTGATGCCGTCGCCCATGTAGCCGACCACGTTGCCGGCCTTCCGGAGCGCAACGATGATTCGCTCCTTCTCGTTGGGCTCGACCTCGGCGAAGACATCCACATCCCTGACGCTACCGAGCAGAGCCGCGTCGCTCATCCTGGCCAACTCCCGCCCGGCAAGGACGCGCGCCTGGCCGAGCCCCACCTCGCTCGCGACGCGAGCGGCCACCAGCACGTTGTCGCCGGTGATGACCTTCAGGTGCACACCCAGCTCTCTGAGGTGCTCGATGGTGGCGGCGATGCCGGGCTTGGGGGGATCGTGAAAGACGAGGAACCCGAGAAACGTCATGCCGGACTCGGCGTCCCTGCCGATGTGCGTGACTGACCCGAGCTCCCTGTACGCCAGTCCGAGGGTTCTGGATCCTTCGTTGCTGTACTCGGCAAACCTGGCATCGATCTCATCGCGCACAGTCGGCAGCGGTACCTCCGCGCCTGCGGCGTCACGAGCCCTGGTACAGACGTCGAGGACGGAAGCGAGCGCTCCCTTCGTAATCATCACGCTGCCGGACGGACCTCCCGCAAGAATGCTCAGCCTCTTCCGCACGAAGTCGTAGGGGATCTCGTCCAGCTTCCGCCACGCCGACGTTTCAGCGGCGAGTTTCTCGCGGATCGCAGTATCGATCGGGTTCATGAAGCCGGTCTCGAAGCTTGCGTTGAGGTAGGCAAACAAGCGTACCTGGTCGCTCTCGTTGCCGGCGAGGTCGCAGGCAGCACGCAGGGTGACGACCCCCGCGGTGATGGTGCCCGTCTTGTCGGAGCACAGCACGCTCATGCTGCCGAAGTTCTCGATCGAGGCCAGCCGCTTGACGATGACCTTGCAGTCCGCCATGCGCTTGGCTCCGTGAGCGAGGTTGACGCTCACGATTGCAGGCAGCAGTTGCGGGGTGAGGCCCACCGCGAGGGCGAGCGCGAAGAGGAACGATTCGACCACGTGGCGGTGCAGGTACACGTTGAAGGCAAAGATCCCGATGACGAGCAACAGCGTGACTTCCAGAAGAAGGAACCCAAACCGCCGCAAGCCGTGCTCGAACTCGGTCTCGGCCGGGCGCAACTTGAGACGTTCGGAGACCTTGCCGAACTCCGTCTGCTTCCCGGTGGCGACCGCGACCGCCTTCGCGTTGCCGCTCACGACGTGCGTGCCCATGAAAAGCGCGTTCGTTCGCTTTGCGAGGGCGGCGGCGGCGGGTACAACGCCAAGGGACTTCTCCACCGGGAACGTCTCCCCCGTGAGCGCCGCCTCGTCCACGAAGAGGTCGCGTACCTCGAGAAGCAGGCAGTCGCCAGGCACGGTAGCCCCAGCGCTTACAAGCACGACATCGCCCGGAACCACGTCCGCCACCGGAACCTCATGGGGTGAGCCTTCGCGCAGCACCTCGACCTTGACCTCCACGAGGGCGAGGAGCCTCTCCACAGCCCCGGCGGCGCCGCGCTCTTGCCAGAAGCCGAGCAGGCCGCTGGCAAGGACGATGGCAAGAATGATGGCGGCGTCCGTGGCGTCGTGCAGTAAGATCGAGATTGCAGCCGCGCCGATCAAGATCAGCACGATGGGGCTGCTGAACTGGCCCAGGAGGAGGGTGACGACATCGGTCCGCTTCTTCGGCGCCAGGCGGTTTGCCCCCCAGCGCTCCCGACGCGACTCGGCCTCGGCAAAGGAGAGCCCCTCGGGGGTGGTCTCGAGGCGCGACAGCACCTCCGGGACCGGGACGCTCCAGAATGACGGAGGCTGCTTCTCCATAAGCCGTGGCTCCGCCGCCACTCTATCGCACCTGTCGTCAACCGTTGCCGATGGGAGGAGGCGACCCGTAGCACCCCCCGTCGCGCGCGTGGCTGGCAGGGAGCCGGATGAGCGCAATCACCGTGCCTGCTTTGCCGTAGGGCAATAACCCCGGGCCTCCGTGCGTCGGGGTCGCATGGACCCGGCGGCCGGTTGTGGCGCTGGCGTGTACCTGCGGGAGGCAGCTAGCCGGCGTTGCCCCCGGTGCTCTGCATGGCGAGGTAGTTCTCGAGGCCCATCTGCTCGATCTGGGCGCGCTGCACCTCGGCCCAGTCCACGTGGCCTTCCTCCATCTTGAGGATCTTCGTGAGCAGGTCGGAGCTCGCCTTGTCCTTGACCTCCTCGGCCAGCTTGATCGTCTCGTTGTAGGCCTTGACCGCGCCGAGCTCGTCCTGCTGGTCGTTCTCCACCATCTCGAGCACGGTTTTGACGATCTTCATCGGGTTGAGCTTGGAGACGATCGGGGTGCCCTCGAGAAAGATGATGCGCTGGATCAGCCACTCGGCGTGGTGCATCTCGTCGATCGCCTGGTGCTCGATGGCCTTGTGCAGCTTGTCGTAGCCCCAGTTGGCGCACATCTCCGCGTGGACGATGTACTGGTTGATGGCGGTGAGCTCCTCCGCCAGACGCTGATTCAGAGCGTCGAGCAGCTTCGCGTTGCCCTGCATGGCGTTCCTCCACACCCGCCGGCCGTCGGGGTGCCGTGTGCCGGCGGGTGCGGCAAGTATAGC
>MEKI01000079.1:19773-20260 GCA_001766905.1 Acidobacteria bacterium RBG_13_68_16 | reverse complement strand
CCCTTGGTGCGCCTTCTGAAAGGGAAGTACCGGAGCGCGGCGGGCCGTCCCCTCACCCTAACCCGCTCCCGGGGGGAGAGGGTGGCGGGGTCGGATGTCATGCGAGAAGGGCGGATCACTGCTTCCTGAGCAGCAGTTTGAGGAACTGCGCGGCCACCTCGGCGTCCTCCGCTTCACGTGCGGCGCGACCGCCGTACTCGCGGAACAGCCCGCCCGCCTCCACGAACTTCTCGACATCATGGACGACGAGCTCCACGTCCACGGTCCAGCTGTAATTGGTCGAGACATCCTCGATCGCCTCGAGGATTGCCTCGAGGGCCTGCTGCACGCCGAGCCCGCCGACCCCTTCGCCCAGGAGCGGCATCGCGATACTGCGCACGCCGTCGGTGAGGGCGCACGCGAGGACACCCCGGACCGCCTCGACAATGTGGGCGACCGATGTGGTCTTGCTGACGGCGTGGTCGATCACGACGGCGTGGTAGATGTA
>MEKI01000079.1:19463-19741 GCA_001766905.1 Acidobacteria bacterium RBG_13_68_16 | reverse complement strand
CCACGCTGCCGAGCTTCGCCGGAGCCTTGGCGATGGCCTCCCTGTGGATCTCGATCCCGCCCCGCGACAGCAGGGCGCCGGCAGCGTGGCCTCCCAACACCAAACGATCGTTGGCCTCGTTCACCAGGGCTTCCACCCGGCGAGCTGCGATGTTGTCGTTCACGAGCCGGACCGTGATCGTCCCGAAGGAGTGAGCGGGCAGCGGATCGCCGGTCGGCATACCGAATAGTCTAAGCCCTCAGGCTGCCGGGAGCAGCAAGGCTGGGTCGCGATGGAAG
>MEKI01000079.1:9733-19435 GCA_001766905.1 Acidobacteria bacterium RBG_13_68_16 | reverse complement strand
CTCACCCTTCCCCTCTCCCCATGGGAGAGGGGACCGGGATGGGCGGTGTTGCCCGCACGCGACGCCTCGCTCCCTCTCCCGCTGGAAGAGGGAGGGGTGAGGGCGCAGGCCACCGCCTGCGGCAAAAGTTTACGTTCCGCGCCGACAGGCACGCGCGGATCTCGCCGCGGCAGGCCGGGATTATGTCCACCACGCTGGCGCCACAGCGAAGGCCTGTCGGGCAGGCCTGCCGGGCAGGCCTTTTTGGGTTCCGCGCTTCCCAAACCGCCTCTTCGACAATGGTCCGGATCCCGTCCCGGAGCATCTGCCGCTCCCCCCGCAGCATCTTGACAGGGTGTGGCTGTGAACCGACATTAAAGGCAAAGGACAGAAGGAGAAGCTTAGAGCGCAGTCGAACCTGAGAATGCGCGAGCGTGGTGCGGCGTTGAGGCTGTGACCTGATCCCGCCTCTTGGTCACCCTGGAATCAGGTAGTCAATGGTGAAACCGGCAACGTGCAAGGTCGCCGGTTTGTTGCTTTTTCAGACCCGCCGCAGAAGCGTCCGGTAGCGGCGGCAGGCGCGTGGGAGCCGCGATGCGTGGAGGGAGGGCATGCGAATGTCTCCAGGGGTCGGAGGTGCGGCTCAACGCGTCCGCGAGAGATAAGGAAATCCCTATCCATGGATGCAGGACTCCAACCACCAAGGAGGGTCATATGAAAAAGACATGGGTGTTCCTGACAGTCGCCGTTCTCGTGACGAGTCTTCTCGGGCTCGTCGGGTGTTCCACCATGCCGAAGGTCAGCCCAGAGGCCTTCGAAAGGGCCGTTAAGGCAATCATGGACGGGTACAGCGCAACTCTGCTCGCGGGCGATCTCGATGGCTGGATCGCGCTTTGGGATGAAGGGGGCGTCCAACTGCCGCCGAACGAGCCTATGAATGTGGGGATCCCCGCGATCAAGAAGTCGATGATGACCACGTTCGCCGCAGTGACTTTCGAGAAGTTCGCGATCGAGATCTCCGGCATGTTCGTCGATCATGAGTATGGCTTCGTCTACGGGAACTACACCTACACTCTCGCCCCCAAGGCCGGGGGAGCGAAGGTCCTCGGAGACGGCAAATACGAAACCATCCTCAAACGGCAGCCCGACGGCTCGTGGAAGATCTTCCGGGACTGCTTTAACTCGAACCTCGCCCCATAGGCTCATGGACGGGGAGCGGCAGCGCACGGCGCGCGTCGAGGTGCGTGGACCCGTTTGCGCCACCCGCGGCTCAGGGCGTCTTGGCGCTCGCCTGGGTTGCTGGGGGCTGTGTGGAGCCCGACGGCGCGTCGGCGCCCGCGCCGAGCACGACCCGCACCGGATGCACGCGCCCGTCATCCTCGAGCGGAATCGCCGCCGGGTCGGCCGGTGATCCATCGAGTTCCACGCTCGCCACGCCCCGGCAGCGCCGCTCCGGGTTGTCCACGACGATCGTGTAGTGCGTTTTCCCGAAGCGCCATTCGATGGAGTAGGTCGGCCACGACGACGGGATGCACGGGTTCAGCGTGAAGAATGCGCCGCGGCGATGGAGTCCGAGGATCCCTTCCAATCCAACCCGGTACATCCAGCCGGCCGCACCGGTGTACCAGGTCCAGCCGCCGCGCCCCCGGTGCGCTGGGTGGTCGCAGACATCCCCCGCGACCGAATAGGGCTCGGTCATGTACTGCTCGACCTGGCTCGCCGTCCGAGAGTGGTTGATGGGGTTGAGCATGTGGAAGAACTCCACCGCCTCGTTGCCGCTCCCGAGACGCGAGAGCGCGAGGACGACCCACGCCGCCGCGTGCGTGTACTGCCCTCCGTTCTCGCGGATCCCCGGGACGTAGCCCTTGATGTATCCCGGGTCGAGAGCCGCGCGATCGAAGGGCGGCGAGAGGAGCAGGATGACGCCCGAACCGCGGCGGACCAGGTGGGCGCGCACGGCACCCATGGCGCGCTCGGCGCGGTTTCCCGGCGCGGCGCCCGAGAGAACGGCCCAGGTCTGGGCTACCGAGTCGATCTTCCCCTCGTCGTTCTGGGACGACCCCAGTGGGGTGCCGTCGTCGAAGTACGCGCGCCTGTACCACTCCCCGTCCCAACTTTGCTCCAGCATTGTTCCCAGACGCTGGCGTTCGGCGCGGTAGCGCGCCGCTCGGGGCGCCTCACCCCGCTCGTCGCACAAGGGGGCAAAGGCTCCCAAAACGGCGTGGAGGAACCAGCCGACGAAGATACTCTCCCCGCGACCCTCGGGGCCGACGTTGTTGAAACCGTCGTTCCAGTCGCAGCTCCCGATGAGCGGCAGGCCGTGCGTGCCGGCGGTGAGCGCCCGATCCACGGCCCTGAGGCCGTGCTCGAACAGCGTGCCCGTCTCGCGGGAGATGGCCGGGAGCCCGTACGCCTCGGGCTCTCCGGGCGGAACGGCAGGCGCCTCCAGGAAAGGCACCCGCTCGTCGAGGACGGCGCGGTCTCCAGTGGCCTTGACGTACTCGGCAGCCGCGTAGGGGAGCCAGAGAAGATCGTCCGAGCAACGCGTACGAACGCCTTGGCCGCCCGGAGCGTTCCACCAGTGCTGAACGTCCCCCTCCACGAACTGGCGCGCGGCCGCTCTCAGGAGGTGCTCGCGGGTGAGGTCCGGCCGCGTGAACATGAGCGCCAGCACGTCCTGGAGCTGGTCGCGGAAGCCATACGCACCGCTCGACTGGGAGTAGCCGGAGCGCGCCCAGACGCGGCACGCCAGATCCTGGTAGAGGAGCCACCTGTTAACCAGGAGGTCGAAGGAGTCGTCGGGTGTGGTGACGCGCACGGCGCCCAGCGTGTTATCCCAGGATTCCTCCACCGCGACGAGTTCGGCCTCGGCAGCTTCCGCGCCGTCCTTGCCCGCGAACCGCCGCAGGAGCGCGCGGGCCTCGGCCGCGTCCCGCCCCTGCCCGAGGAGGAACACGACGCGCCGCGTCGCTCCGGGCTCGAGGTCCACCACCGTCTGCAACGCTGCACACGGGTCGAGGCCGGCGCCGAACCGGTTTAGCAGCAGCGGCCGGCCGAGTGCAGCCGCACGAGAGAGCGAGCCGTTGCGGCCTAGAAACTCGAGACGGTCCCCCGTGGCGGAGAGAAGCGGCTCGCTCGCGGCGGCGAACGCGACGCGCCCCCTCTCCTGGCTGTACAGGTCGCGCGCCAGGACCGCGCCGGTCTCGCCGTCGCGCTCCGTCGCGACAAACCTTGGGCCACTCGCAATTGGTGGGCCGAGCAACCATTCGCTGTACGAGAAAAGGGTGAGGCGCCGCGGCCGGTCGGAGCGGTTCGTCAGCGTCAGGAGAGACAGCTTCACGGGCTCGTCCCGCGCAACGAAGACCGCCAGCTCTTGCGCAATGCCGTGCGCGGCACGGGAGAACCGCGTCACGCCCGGCGCGTGGCGCACGACCCAGCGTGGAGAGCGCCGCGTCCGCCGGAGGGGCGCCGGCGTGGCGCCCCACAGGGCACCGCTCTCCTCGTCGCGGACGAAGATCGCCTCGGCGGTCGGGTCAGTGACCGGGTCGTTCGCGAAAGGTGTGAGCCGGTTCTCGCGGCTGTTCTCGGACCAGGTGTGGGCCGCCCCGGAGGTGGTGACGATGGTCCCGAAGCGTGGGTTGGCGAGCACGTTGACCCACGGGAGCGGCGTCTCCCGTTCGCCCTCGAGGACGACGACGTACTCGCGGCCGTCACGCGTGAAGCCACCGAGGCCGTTCTCAAGGAGAAGCGGCGGTGGCTCCGGTTCAGCTTCCGGCCGCCCCGCATCCGAGGCCTCGTCGACTGGCACGTTGCCCAACGGCTGTGGAGGCTCCGCCTCCGGACGGTCGAGCTGCTGTTCCAGTGTGCCCCGGTCGCCGGAGAGGACCGCCCGGGCGACCGCGCTCAGAAGGACGGTCTCGACCTCCGGGATCGAATCGACCTGGAGAAGAAACACACCGCCGGGCTTCCCTTTCCAGGCACTCCACGGGCCGCCGTCGACGAGCTGCGTGAGCTGCAGGTTCATCTCTTCGCGGTAGCTTGGCGGGTGCTCGTTCAGGATCACGGCGTCCGCCTTCAGCCCCTTCAGGCGCCAGTACTCGTGGGCGATCAGGATTTGCCGAACGAGCTGCACGTCTTCCGGCTCCTTCACGCGGACGAGGACAATCGGGAGATCGCCCGAGATACCGAACCTCCAGAGGCCGTCCTGCCCGAGCGTGTTCTTCGCCAAGGTCTCCCCGTCGGCCCGGAGGGATGCGTCGGAGAAGAAGACACGGGAACCGAGCCGTTCGAAGAGCTGGGCCTGTTCGAAGGAGATGCCAAGATGTCGCAGTGACATCTGCACTTGCGTGAAAGCAAGGGCGAAGGCGCGTGCGGCGACGCCGTGGTCGTGGTACTTCTGTGCACAGGCGCGTGCGGTTGGCTCGTCGGCGGCAAGGCCGGTCGTGAACGAGACGCGGGCGAACCCCCCGGGTGCAAGCCGCAGCCGGGTCCGGAGGCTCAGGATCGGGTCGAGTGCCGCGCCGGTCGTCCCCGAGAGCGCGCGCCCGTCCATGGCCTTTGGGTTGTCGGGGCCACGCCCGCGCCCCAGGAAGCGCATCCGGTCGGTCTCCCACTCGACTTGCGCTTGCGTCGGTCCGTGGATGGAGAGGACGTGGAATCCGACGAGCGCCGGGTCGTGCGGGGCGCGCGGCCGGCGCCGCGCGAGGAGAGCTGTATTCTCGGGAATCCATTCCGTCTCGACGAAGAGCTTCCCAAAAGCGGGGCTTGCGACGTCTTCCGCGACGGACCCCAGACCCACTTCAACGTAGCTCGTCAGCTCGATCTCGCGGGCGCGGTCGCTCCGATTCGTCAGCGAGACGCGCCGAACCTCGGCGTCGTCCCCTGGTGAGACGGCGACCTCGAGACGCGTTGCGATGTCGTGGTCGAGCCGCTCAAAGGTTGCCTTCTCGGCGAGGAACTCCACGAGGTAGCTGTCGGGTTCCTTGCCGATGGGCTGGTAGGTCGCGGACCAGACGGCGCCCGTGTGGACATCGCGCAGGTAGACAAACTGGCTTCCGGGATCGCGGGTTCGGTCCTCGCGCCACCGTGTCACGGCGCGGCCGCGGCAGAAGCTCGTTCCACCACCCCCGTTCGTGACGATCGCGACGTAGCTGCCGTTCGAAAGGATTTGCGCGCGTGGGTACGGAGTGTGGGGCGAGCGGAGGCGGCGTGGGGCGCGCGCAAGCGCGGGCGGTTCGGCTCGGGTTTCCTCGGCCGGACGCGGCTCGATGATGGGTGCCTCGCGTGGGATCCGCTCCTGCAAGAGGAGTTCGGTCGCTTGGATTCGCCGGTCCGCGTGGAACCGATCGACCATCACGTCGCCCAGAAGGACGTTGGCAATGGCGACAAGAGTCATCCCCTGGTGGTGCGCCAGGTGGGTCTTCACGATGACGCCGGGACCGGGTCGCACGGCCGCTGAGTCGCCGGTCTCGTCCGGCTTCCGCGCCGTGTAGTCGATGGCGTCGTAGTATCCGAGCGGCCCCTCGGCTCCCTCGCCCGTCAGGCGTCGCAGGTTTCGTACGGCTTTGGCCGGCTCCAAGAGAGCAGCTAACGCGGTCGCGTAGGGAGCAACGACGAGTTCGTCGGCCAGCCCTCGCTTCAACCCGAGGCCCGGGACGCCGAACTCCTTGTACTGGTAGTTGCCAAACCGGTCGAACAGATCGTAGGCGGACTCGGAGATTCCCCACGGAACGTGCCGCTCGCGACCGTACCGGATCTGCCTCCTCACGGCCATGCGGCAACTCTGGTCGAGGAGCGTCCCCGGATACGTTCTCATCACGAGGAGCGGCAATAGGTACTCGAACATCGTCGCGCTCCACGAGACGAGCGTCGGGACGCCTTCCACGCTGACGACGAGCCGTCCCAGATGGAACCAATGGCTTTGCGGGACGTCGCCCTTGGCGATGGCGAAAAAGCTCGCAAGGCGCGACTCCGAGGCCAGGAGGTCGTAGTAGGCACTGTCCGCTCGCCCCGGCCCGCTGGCGTCGGCCATGAGATAGCCGATCGAGAAGAGCTGACGCTGGCGGTCGTAGAGGAAAGCGAAGTTCATCCCGTCCGCCAGGGCCGCTGCGCGACGGGCAACATCGGTCAGGCGGGGTGCCAGATCCGTTCGCGACGCGCCCAGCCGCCGGCACCCTTCCGCCAGGGCGACAAGCGCGCCCGCGAGGTTGCCGCTGTCCACCGTGGACACGTAGCGCGGGAGGAGCGGCGAGAGGTTCTGCGTGTCGTACCAGTTCAGGAGGTGCCCCGCGTAGCGCTCCAGCCCTTCGACCGTGGTCAACGTCCGGTCGAGCCTATCGACCATTGCATCCGCCGTTAGCAGGCCAAGATCGTGCGCCGCGAGCGTGGCCAGGAGACCCATGCCAATGTTGGTCGGCGAGGTCCGGTGCGCCAGCGTGGGCGCTCTTTCCTCCTGGAGGTTGTCGGGAGGGAGCCAATGATCCTCAGGGCCGGCCAGGGTCTCGAAATAGTGCCACGTCTTCCGCGCCACCTCTCTCAGGAGATCATGGTCCTCCGGCGATAGCTCCCGCCGGCGTGGCACAATTGGCTGGCTGAGCCAGTACGCGCAGGCGGGCGCCGCCGCCCACAAGGCGAGGAACGGCAGTGCAAGAGGAAGAGCGCCAGGACGCGCGGCGATGGTGAGGGCGAGGAGCCCCAGGGCCGCAATCGGGCTCGCGGCCATCTCGACGAAGAAGGAACGGATCCCCTCCCGCAAAAGGCCACCGGCCCGTGCCGCCTGCGCGGCCGCCGTCTCCCAGTCAAGGAAGCGGCGCTTCGTGATGACGAGCCGTACAAGCGTCAGCGCGATGGCATGCACCCTCTCCCAGGCGTGGAATGGGAGGAAGACCAGCGTCAGGAGCGCCTGCCCGAAGGCGGTGCTCAGATCCTCCACGAGGCCTCGAAGGTGGACGCGGGCCGGCTCGCGCGCGGGGCGCGGCTCCAGGAGATGGAAAAGGGAGGCCACGAACGGGAACGCAACGACCGCGAGACCGCCAAGGGTCCAGACGAGGGGGCTCCCCGGCAGGAGAGTCCACGCGGCGCCGAAGAAGGCGAGGAGCGAGGGTGCCACGAGGCTGCGCCGGAGGTTATCGAGGATCTTCCACTGACTTATGAGCGGGAGGCGGTTCTTCACGAAACCCTGTGGTGTCGGGACCAGCGGGAAGAGCCAGGCGAGGATCTGCCAGTCGCCGCGCACCCAGCGGTGTTGCCGCCGCGCGTGCGCGAGGACGTTGGCGGGGTAGTCGTCCACTACCTCCACGTCGGAGACGAGCGCGGTACGCGCGTGCAGCCCCTCGAAGAGATCGTGCGACAGGAGCGCGTTGTCGGGGACGCGCCAGCCGACAGTCGCCTGGAAGGCGTCGACGTCGTACAGCCCCTTGCCCGTGAAGATTCCTTCGCCGAACAAGTCCTGGTAGGTGTCCGAGACCGCCGTCGTATAGGGATCGACGCCGGTGTGTCCGGCGTACACCCGTGCGAAGAGCGACCCGGCGGCGCTCGCAAGGTTGACGCTCACACGCGGTTGGAGGATGCCATAGCCCTCCGTGACCCTCCGGAGGCCGGCGTCGACCACGGGCCTGTTGAGCGGGTGCGAGATGATCCCGATCAGGGCCTTTGCGGCGCCCCTCGGGAGTCGTGTGTCGGCGTCCAGCGTGAGGACGTAGCGCACCGACGGGAGTATCGAAAGGTCCCCGACCTTGACGGAGAACCCGGTGTCAGTAGAGGAACGCAACAGGCGGTTGAACTCCTCGATCTTCCCCCGCTTGCGCTCCCAGCCCATGAAAACGTCCTCTTTCGGGTTCCACTGCCGATCGCGGTGAAACAGGTAGAAACGGTCGTTCCCACCGGGCGCGTGCCGGCGGTTAAGCGCCTCGATACCGGCCACCGCTGCGGTCAGGATCCCATCGTCACCGGCAACCGAGAGCGTCCGTGCGTCCTTGAAATCGCTCAGGACCGCGAAGTGGATCCGGGAGTCGAGGTTGCCGAGCGCCTGGACCTCCAGGTGCGCCAGGAGCCGCTCGACGTCCCCCACGCTACCGAGGAGTACGGGCACGACCACCATCGTGCGGGCGTTCTCGGGGATCCCTTCGCCGAGATCGAGGCGGGGGAGCCGCCGCGGCGGCACGAGCGCGGCCACGATACGTTGGACGAGGAGCGCAGCGAGTTCGCTCGCGGGGAGCAGCGCGAGCAGGGCCGCGGCCGTCGCCATCCCGGCAGCGCCCACGGCGCCTGCGTACGCGTACGCACTGAAAACGCCGAGGCCGGTCAGGAGAGCGACGCCGCCGAGGTACGCCGCGGTTGCATGGGCGAAGGCCCAACGACGGAGTCGTTTAGCGAGGCCCCTTCGGAACGCCACATCGTTCTCGAGGCCGCGCCGGCCCGGGCCGATCAGGTGATGGCCGACGTGCGCTGCCTTCTCGCCGATTCCCTTCCGCTCCGCGGCCCGGCGGGCGCTCTCGACGGTGCGCAGGGCAATGCTCACCTGCGCCTCGCCGGTCGGCTCGGCGAGATCCTCCACGGCGTGCCGGTAGCGGTCCCGACTGGCGAAGTCCATCCGTGGGTATACACCGGCCGGGTCCCGCCGCAGGATTTCCTCCACCGGGCTGACGAGCTCCACGAAGCGGCTCCAATCGAGCGTGGCACAGAGCCTGAGGCTCGTCACCGTGTTGGCGGTGGAGACCTGATCGGTGGCCTGGCGCTGGCTCTCGGAGCGGACCGCATCCTCGGGCGTCGTCCCTCGCGCGGCAAGCGCCTGCTCCACCGCCGTAGCGAGGGGGGACACGCGGGTGTCGTATTCGCGCATCCGCTGCCGGAGCTGCGCCACGAAGGCACTCGGGAGCGGGTCGGGCAGAGAGCGGGGAGTCTCACCTTGTTCCAGCCGCGCGAGAGCAACGTCCGCCTCCAGGCGTGCCGCCCGCCCTGCAAGAATTCCGTCTGTCAGGAGCCTCAAGTTCTCGAGAAGGGCGAGCTTGATCATGCTGGGCCACGCCCAGAGCTCGCCGATCGTCAACGGCGCAACGGTCTGAAAAGCAAGGACGAACCGCGTGAGCCGCTCCGCGTCGAGCCGTCCGTCTCCGTGCCGGATCAGCTCGAGCGCCATCGCATGGATGCGGGCCTTGCCCGCGAACTCGCGTGCCGCAAGCTTGGGCAGCTTCCGGTAGTACCGGACGGGGAGGTCGTGCCGCACGGCGCGCGCCTCCGACTCGACGAGGTGAAAGTTGTCGAGAAGCCACTCGGCGGCCGGAGGAACAGCGACGCCCCGGTGGACGTCGTCAGCGAGGGAGCGGTACGCCGCGTTCAGGACGCGGATGTTTCTTTCCAGCCGTGGCAACACGTCGTACCCGCCCGCACGCGAGGCAGGTAACAGCGTGAAGACGGCGGCGAGCGTCTTCGCTCGCTCCTCGAGGCCCTCCGGGCTCAGGAGCTCGCCCCTGAGAGGCATGGCTCTTTCGGGACGGCGCCGTCCGAACACCGATCACCTCCTGCGTTGTCTTCAACACCTCGCCGGCGCCGCTTCTTGTCGCGTGGATGATCCCATGTCCGCCACCTGGAGCACCGCGGCGTTGCGCACGGGCACTGTCCCCCTGCTTACCGGCGACGGGACGGACGCCTGCTTTCCGTGCATCTTACACCCGGCCCGCCCCCAATTCGTTCCCGAGCGCCTCCAACCGCACACCCTGCTCGGAG
>MEKI01000079.1:9508-9588 GCA_001766905.1 Acidobacteria bacterium RBG_13_68_16 | reverse complement strand
GCCTGTCTCCCTCTCCATCTGGGAGAGGGCAGGGGTGAGGGTCCTATTCATCGCCCCGCTTCTGCCTGTGTTTCTGCGGA
>MEKI01000079.1:9283-9369 GCA_001766905.1 Acidobacteria bacterium RBG_13_68_16 | reverse complement strand
CCGTCTCGCGCCAGCGCATCGAGCAGGGCGAGCACCGGCTCGGCGTAGAGGCCATCGGCGGCGGCACGCAGCATCTGCGCTGAAAG
>MEKI01000079.1:8110-9227 GCA_001766905.1 Acidobacteria bacterium RBG_13_68_16 | reverse complement strand
AGAATCGAGCCAGGTGCATGACCAGATCGGTGGGCACGTGGGGTGGCCGGCGGCGGAGGTGCAGATCCACCGTCTCCAACCTTCCGAGTTCGACTCGCAGCGACCCGGCGACCAGGACCTTCCCGGAGACTCGCACCGGAGCGCCCTCCGGCGCCCGCCAGGGCTGGAAAGCCGTGGCGAGCGCCCACGGGTGGATGGGGCTGAGGGCGGGCAGGACGGCTACAAGGGAGTCATCGTCGAGCAGCAGATTGATTGCTCGCGCGTGCGTGGAGACGACCGTGCCGGTCGCCTCGCGAGCCAAGGCCTGCGCGGCAAACAGCCCCGCCCGGCACGGATGCACGTCACCGGTAGGGTCGATCAAGCGCGCTGGCCGTGAAGCTCCGGCGCCAAGGCTCCGGCGATGTCGCCAAACTTGGTGAGCTTGCAGCGCTCCTTTTTCTTCATCAGCTCGGCGTAGCGCTTGTCCTCCACGAAGGCGACGATGCGGGCGATGCAGCTCTCGCCGTCCACCAGGCGCCAGGGGAAGCAGCCGATGGTGCAGCGCTGGTTGAGAAGCAGGTCGAGGTCACCGCCCAGGCACTCGGCGTGGATGATGCCGTGGTTGAACATCTCCAGGTGCATGAGCTGGTACTTGGTGTCGTCGAAGTACTCCGCGAGCGGCTTTCCGTACTTGGTCTTGAAGTGGCGGTCGGCCTCGCGCGCCTGGCGCGGCATCCAGTCGCGGATGATCGTGTTCATCGGGTGGTCGGCGCTGCCGCAGTCCACGCCGATCCAGCGGAGCTTCTTGGCTCGCGCCCACTCGGCGAACTCGCGATCCGGGCCCGGGTGCTTGACCATGTAGGCGATCTCGTCGGCGGTCGGCTGGTCCCAGCCGTGGTGGTGGTAGCCGGTGTGGATGACGAGGATGTCGCCTTCCCGCACCTCCACGCGCTCCTCGACCATCGCTGAGGTGTAGACGTCATAGTCGCCGCAGCAGTCGGAGAGGTCCACGACAGCCCCTTCGCCGACGAGGAAGTCCAAACTGAGCTGGGCGATGTCCTTCCCGGGCGTGTAGAAGTGGATCTCACCATCCAGGTGCGTGCCCACGTGGTTGGAATGGGTGAGGATCTGACCGTTG
>MEKI01000079.1:6206-8078 GCA_001766905.1 Acidobacteria bacterium RBG_13_68_16 | reverse complement strand
AATGCCGGTGTTGACGACGGGCACGATGCCGCTTTCGACGACCTTCACGGCGTCGATGCCGGTCGCGGTGCCGCGGAAGTCCAGCACGGGGATCTTGAACGCCGGGTGCTCGGCAAGAGTGATTTCGTACATCCGGCGGGTGAAGCCGAGAGCCTGCGACGCGCTGCCGCCGACGAACTGCACGATCGCTGGAGCAGCGGCCATCGCCATGCCGCCGAGGCCGGCGGTCTCCGTGATCACCGAGTCGCCGATGTCGGGCGCCGCGTCGGCGGCGGAGAAGCCGGGCAGGTAGAGCCCGTCCACCATCGGCGCAGGGGCGGAAAACCAGCGCCCCGGGAGCGCCGAGAGCTGGATCCCGAAATCGGTGCCGTTGCGTGCCATCACGGTGACCATGGTCGAGCGCGGGATCGCCGCCGCGGGGTCGAGCGAGCACTTGCACGCCGCCATCGAGAGGTTGAGGAAGAAGTGGTCGTTGCCGTCGAGGAAGCGCAGCACAGCCGCGATGTCGTCGGCGCCGAAGCTCGTGCGCACGAGGTCCGGCGCCAGCGTGCGGATGAGCAGCGAAGTGGCGGCGCGGTTGCGGTTGTGACCCTCATCGCCCATCTGTAACGCCTGGGCGATCAGGCTGCGCACGTCCACGGGTCCATGTGCCTCCAGCGCCGCGCGCAGCACCGGCGCCAGCACGCGCTCCATCCAGCGCAGGCGCTCGATCACCTCGTCTCCGTACGCCCCGTAGCGCAGCACCTTGCCCAGCCCCTCGTTGAGCGTGGCGTACGAGCGGTTGCCGAAGGCGCCGTTCTCGAGGATCCACACCGGCATCGAGGCGGTGACGATCCCCGCCATGGGACCGACGGTCTGGTGGTGGTGGCACGGCGCGAACGCGATGGCGCCGGAGGCGGCGAGCCGAGCGGCTTCTTCGGGCGTTGCTGCCAGCCCCTCGTACACCAGCCCGCCCATCACCGCCCCGCGCGTGGGGCCGCACATCCGCTCCCACTCCACCGGCGGGCCGGAGTGGAGGATGAGGTCGTTGCGCATCCCCGGGATGATGTCGCCCGCCGTGCCGATGCCGACGATCGTCGGGCGGGCCTGCAGCACGCGGCCGACCGCCTCCTGGTTGGCGGCGGCGATCTCCGCGAGCTCGTCGCCGCCGGGGCCGAGGCAGGCATCGAGCGCCGCCACGACCGCGGGGTCGCCTCCGCCGATCGGCCGCCACTCCACCTGGACGGCCGTAGCGCCGAGGCGGCGGAGCTCGTCTGCGAACGAGGCGAGCCCCAGGTTGACGACGGTGAGCTGCTGGCCAAACAGCGCGAGGACCTTCTCGGTGCCCATCAGCCGGCCCTCCGCAGCACCGCCGCGGCGAGGGAGGCCGCCTGCCGGTTGTCGCTCGCCACAACGATGCCGGCTGCGGCCAGCGTCCGCACCTGCGCGTGAGAGTTCTGCGGGTCGTCGGGGGTGCCCGTGACCGAGGCGATCGCGACGATCTCCCGCCGACGCCGGCCCGCGGTGGCGCGCGCTGCCTCCACACCGGCGACGAGCACACCGGCCGGGTCGGGGTGCGCCCCGTAGCCGAGCACCACGTCGAACAGCAGCACACCCACCTCCGCGTCGGCCATCTCCACCGCCAGGCGCTCGTTGCGAAGGACCGGCTCGATCATCGGGTGCGGCCGGCCGCGGGTGAACACGTCATCGCCCAGGTCCAGCACCGCGTGGCCGGCCACCGGTTTGGTTCCATCCGTCCGCAGCTCACCATGTTTGTGCAGGTTCGAGCGGACCTCGAGCCCCGCCCGTGTGAGCAGCGCTAAGGCCTCCTGGCCCGTGGTCCCGCCGCAGAACAGGCCGCGCAGCTTGACGCCGCGCCACAGCCGGCCCGCG
>MEKI01000079.1:5908-6194 GCA_001766905.1 Acidobacteria bacterium RBG_13_68_16 | reverse complement strand
AGCGCCTCGTCCGGTGCCGGGGGCCCGCCCTCTCGCCCCGGCACCCCGGCGAGCCGGCAGGCAACCTCGGCCGCCCCGGCGAGCGAGTCGGCGAACACGATCCCGCGCGCTGCGTCGGCCTCCCGTGGCTGGTCCCCGACGAAGTGGACGACGCACGGCTTCGGCGTCCGGCCGAGCGCTGCCAGCACCTTCTTCGCGACCTCGGGGGAGGGGGTCTTGGAGATGACCGCGATGACCTGCGTCTCGGGGTCCGCCGCGAGCGCCTCGATCGCGAAGATCGTCATCA
>MEKI01000079.1:1855-5894 GCA_001766905.1 Acidobacteria bacterium RBG_13_68_16 | reverse complement strand
TCGGAGAGATCGCGCCCACCGGTGCCGATCGCCTGCGAGATCCCGCCGCCCAGGCGGTGAATGCAGCTCGTCACCTCCTGGATCCCGGTCCCGGCGGCGCCCACGACCCCGATCGGCCCGCGACGCACCGCGTTGGCGAAGCCCAGCGGCTTACCGTTGATCATCGCCGTGCCGCAATCGGGCCCCATGAGCAGGAGGCCGCGCGCGAGCGCCTCCCGCTTGAGCGCGACCTCGTCCTCGATCGCGACGTTGTCGGAGAAGATCATGACGTGCGTGCCCATTGCCAGCGCCCTGCGCGCCTCGCGGGCCGCGTGCTCGCCCGGCAAGGAGATCAGCACCAGGTTGGCCTCGGGGTGCGCCTTGACCGCCGCGCCGAGGGTCGCCGGCAGCACCTCGTCGGTGACGTCCCGCCTCTCCGAGCGCAGCAGCTCGTCCACGGCCATCTCGACCGTCTTCGCCGCGCCTGCGTCGCCCTTCACCGCGATGACGAGGTCATTCGGCCCCGCCGCCGCGAGCCCTGGCCCGCGATAGCTCTGTGCCTCGAGAAGGTCGCGGTTCTGCGGCGTTCCCATCGCCACTACGGCGTCGTCTACACCCGGCAGGTGCCTGAGCGCCTCGGAGATGCGCATGAGGAGGACGGAGTCGTGGTAGGAGTCCTTGCGGACGAGGACGAAGGCGGCCACTCGCGTGCCCCTACGTTTCCACCCCGGCGAGGGCAGGTTTCCGCTCCGCCGCGTGCTTGAGCGCGAGGTACACCCGCTCCGGGTCCAGCGGCAGCGCGAAGAACTCGACGCCGGTCGCGTTGGCGACCGCGTTCCCAACCGCGCTCGGCACGGAGATCATCGGGTGCTCCGCGACGCCCCGCGCGCCGTACGGTCCCTGCGGGTGCGGCGTCTCGACGAAGAACTGCTTCATCTCGACGGGTATGTCCTTGGTGGTCGGGATCTTATAGTCCACGAACGAGTTGTTGAGCAGCCGGCCGCCCTCGAACACGAACTTCTCGATGATCGCCGAGCCCAGCCCCTGCACCACCCCGCCGATCACCTGCGTGCGGCAGAGCTGGGGGTTCATCACCTTGCCCACGTCGAACGCGGAGGCCACCTGGAGCACGCGAACCTGACCCGTGTCGGTGTCCACCTCAAGCTCGATTCCGTGGGCGCCGTACGTCCAGTTGAGCGCCGGCAGCCCCTGGCCGGTCTCGGGGTCGAGGTGCGTGAGCCCCTGCGCCATGTAGCGGCCCTGGCCCATCACCGGCCCGCCGATGCTGTTGCCGTCGGGGTAGGTGTAGCCGAGCACGATCTGGCTGTAGTCGAGCGTGCGCTGCGGGTTCCCCCTGGCCCACGCCTTGCCGTTGGCGCACTCGATCTGTTCGGCCGGGGCGCGCAGGACCTGGCTCGCGACGGCCTTGATCTTGTACAGGCACTCCCGCGCCGCCTCGATGATCGCGTTGCCGCCCATCACGGTCAGACGGCTCGCCACCGTCTGCCAGTCGTACGGCGTGTAGTCGGTGTCGCTCTCCCACGGGATGCGCACCTTCTCCACGGGGATCTTCAGCTCGTCCGCCGCGATCTGGGCGAGCGTCGTGTACGTGCCCTGGCCATAGTCCACGCCGCTCACTAGCACGTTGGCCGACCCGTCGCCGTTGAACACGATCATCGCCGAGCAGGAGGTGAACGTCGGCATTGCCGGCGCCTTCTGCAGCACCGCGATCCCCTTGCCGCGGACCTTGCCGTTGCCCGGTGCGACCGGCTCGGTGGCCCGCTCCTTCGGGTTCCAGCCGATGGCTTCAGCCACCAGGCGCAGGCACTCGTCGGGCCGGCCGTGCCCCTCGGTGAAGCGCTCGCCCGTGATCGTCGTTTCGCCGACGCGGAGCAGGTTCTTACGGCGGAACTCGTACGGGTCGAGCCCCATCTCGCGGGCGATCAGGTCCATGTTGCGCTCGACGCTCCAGTGCAGCTCGAGGTGCCCGAAGCCGCGGTAGGCGGTGCCGAACGGCTTGTTGGTGTAGACCACGAACGAGTCGAGCTTGCAGTTCGGCACGGCGTACGGTCCGGCGCCGGAGTACGCCGCCGCGCGGCCGATGTTCACCCCGTAGTCCGCGTACGCCCCCGCGTCCCATAGGTACGTGATCTCCAGCGCGGTGATGCGCCCGTCGCCGGTCACCCCGGTCTTGATCGTGCTGTCGAGCCCCTGCCGCGAGGGGAGCGTGTTGAACTCCTCCTCCCGCGTCGCGACGATCTTGACCGGCCGCCCCCCCGCTGCCTTCGACAGGCAGTACACCAGCGGCTCCAGGTGGATCCCGGCCTTGCCGCCGAAGCCGCCCCCCACGTACGGCACCCGCACGCGCACCTTGTGCTGCGGCAGGCCGAAGGTGTGGCAGAAGAGGTGGCGCACCGTGAACGGGGACTGGGCCGAGGTGACGATCTCGACCTCGCCGTCCGGTCGCGCCGTGGCGATCGCCGTGTGGGTCTCCAGCGGCACGTGCTGCACCTGCGGAGTCCAGAAGTTGAACTCGAAGACGCGATCCGCCTCGACGAACCCCTTCGCCACGTCGCCCTTGCGGATCTTCTGGCAGTGGGCGATGTTCTTTCCGGGTTGCGGGAAGAACACCCCCTTCATCCACGAGTAGCTCCCCAGCTCGGGGTGGACCTGGGGGGCGCCGTCGCGCAGCGCGGCGTGCACGTCGAGCACGGGCGCGAGGAGCTGGTACTCCACGGTGATCGCCTCGCAGGCCGCGCGCGCCTGCTCGACCGTCTCGGCCGCGACTGCCGCCACCGCCTCACCCTGGTAACGCACCACGCCGCGCGCCAGGATGTCCTTGTCCTCCATGTAGAGCCCCAGCTTGTACGGCAGGTCCGCGCCGGTGAGCACCGCCTTGACCCCCGGCATCGAGCGCGCCCTCACGGTGTCGATCCGGACGATGCGCGCCGCGGGGTGTGGCGAGGTCACGATCCGGGCGTGCAGCATCCCCGGCAGCGCCATGTCGTGGACGAAGACTGCGGTGCCCATGACCTTCGCGACCCCGTCCACGCGGTTCATCGAGCCACCCACGTACGGTGAGGCGGCGGGCTCGGGGGAGCGGTAGCCGCCCCGGGCCACCGCCTCGACCGCCTGGATGATCGGCTCGTAGCCGGTGCAGCGGCAGAAGTTGCCGGCCAGCGCCTCGATGATCTCGGCGCGGGTCGGCCGCGGAGTGCGGAGCAGCAGGGCGCGGGCGGAGTTGATCATCCCCGGGGTGCAGAACCCGCACTGGATCGCGCCGTAATCGATGAACGCCTGCTGCAGCTCGGAGAGCACCCCGTTGTCGGCCGCGCCCTCGGCGGTCTCGATCGCCGCGCCATCCGCCTCGACCGCCAGCACTAGGCACGCGTTGACCGGCTGGCCGTTCATGATCACGGTGCAGACGCCGCACTCGCCGATCCCGCAGCCGTGCTTGACGCTCGCAAGGTGCAGGTCTCCCTTGAGGAGCTCCAGGAGCGTGCGGTGCGCGGGCACCTCGAGCGTCGTCTTCTCGCGGTTGACCGTCAGGGTGATCGGGTAGGAACGCATCACCGCCTCCCCGGACGGCCGCCGAGCAGCCTGGCGGCGAGCCGCCGGCAGAGCAGCGCGGCCATCTCCCGCCGGTATTCGGCCGAGGCGCGCACGTCATCGATCGGAGAGATGCCCTTCAGGGCGGCGGCCGCGAGACGGCGCCCGACCTCCTCGACATTCGCCTCCGGGCCGACCTCGACGAGCGCCGGCGGAAGCACCGGCGTCACCCCGCAGCTTCCGATCGCCACCCGCAGCGTGCGGGAACCAGGGTCGTACGCGCCCGCCGCGTTGACCAGCGCCAGGTCGTGGCCGAACACGCGTTTGATCTTCTCGAACGCACTTCGCAGCCCCGCAGGCGGCCGCGGCACCACGATAGCGGTCACGAACTCCTCGGGCGCGAGCACGGTTTGCTTCACTCCGACGAAGAAGATCGCCAGCGGGATCCGGCGTTCGCCCGCCTGGCTCGCGACCTGCACCTGCGTCCCCAGCACCAGCAGCGGCGGTGCCG
>MEKI01000079.1:1458-1778 GCA_001766905.1 Acidobacteria bacterium RBG_13_68_16 | reverse complement strand
CCGGCGCCCTCGGCGAGCGCGGGGAACGCCTCGCCGATGCGCGGGTCCTCGGCGATCCGCCCCACCTCGACGGCGGCGCCGATGACCAGCTCCCCGTTGCCGTTCCAGGAGATCTCGGTCATCGCGGGGATGTGCTTGACGTCCACCACCAGCTCCGGCTGCGAAAGACCGGAGCGCATGGCGACCAGCAGGTCGGTCCCGCCGGCGAGGATCTTCGCCCGGCCGTGCGCCCCCGCCAGGAGAGCCGCCGCCTGCGCGACGCTGGTGGGCTTCTCGTACTGAAACCCGTCCATTGCCCCCTCCGTGCCTGGGTCCAGCTT
>MEKI01000079.1:920-1439 GCA_001766905.1 Acidobacteria bacterium RBG_13_68_16 | reverse complement strand
CATGGTAGCCGGAACCCGGATCCCCGGTTTGATCACACGGCGGTGAACACGAGGCCTGTGACCTCCTTGCCGCCGATCTCGCGCACCGTGCCCAGCGACGCTCGCACCCGCGCCCCGCTGTGCGGCTCGGCGATGTCGAGCCGGCCGGTGGCGCGCACTCCCATGTCCATCTCGACCATGCCCAGCGTGATGAAGAGGTCCACATAGTCGAGCGGCAGCGCGTAGGCGCGCGTCCAGGTCAGGAGCGTGCCCTCGCCCTCGATCGCGACCGGCTCGAACTTCCTGCCATGGCATCCCGGGCAGTAGAAGTGGGTCGGATAGGAGAGCTTCCCGCACGCCTTGCACTTCGCGGCTTCGACGTTGCGGGCCATCTCAGACCCCCCGCGAGAGCACGGTTGCGACCACGTTGTTGCCGAAGCCGCCGAAATTCACCGCAAAAGCATGCTTGGGCTTGTTCGGCACCTGGTAGTCGCCGGCCTCGTTGCGCAGTTGCAACACCAGCTCCACGATCTGCGACAC
>MEKI01000079.1:597-907 GCA_001766905.1 Acidobacteria bacterium RBG_13_68_16 | reverse complement strand
ACCGGGTGGCCCCGCGCCTTGAGCCCGCCCGACGGGTTGACCGGCAGCCTGCCGCCGATCTGCGTCTCGCCGCGCTCGAGCGCCTTGTGCCCCTCGCCCTTGGGGAAGAACCCGGCCTCCTCGCTCTCCGCGATCTCCAGGATCGTGAAGGCGTCGTGCAGCTCGGCGACGCCGATGTCCTTGGGCTTGAGGCCGGCCATGCCGAACGCCTTCTCGGCGGCGAGCCGGACGGCGCCCAGCTCGGTGGGATCGGGCCGCTCGTGGACGGTGTGGAGGTCGGTGGCCTGGCCGATGCCGGCGATGCGCACCG
>MEKI01000079.1:0-539 GCA_001766905.1 Acidobacteria bacterium RBG_13_68_16 | reverse complement strand
GTCGCTCACCGGGCAGCAGTCGAAGAAGCGGAGCGGCTCAGCGACAAACGGGTTGTTCATGGCCGCGTCCGGCCCGGTGAGCAGCCCTTCCATCGTCAGGCCGATCCGCAGGTGCGCCTTCGGGTTCAGCACGCCGTTGGCGTGGTTCTTGATCGCGACCATCGCCAGGTGCGCGGGCGTGACGCCGTAGCGCTCCATGTAGAGACGCGCGAACATCCCGGCGAGGGCGGGCAG
Source organism: Acidobacteria bacterium RBG_13_68_16 (assembly GCA_001766905.1). Classification (GTDB taxonomy): domain Bacteria; phylum Acidobacteriota; class Thermoanaerobaculia; order Thermoanaerobaculales; family Thermoanaerobaculaceae; genus RBG-13-68-16. Next base: position 305 of record MEKI01000079.1, on the reverse strand, counting down.
CGTCACGCCGTACGGGTACTCGGCGTAGCGGTGCGAGAGGTAGGAGACGAATTCCGTAGCCTCGAAGTTGTTCACCTCCCGCATGCGCTCTCCGCCGCACACCAGGACCAGGTCGTGGATGCCGGAAGCGACGGCCATGAAGCCGGCCTTGACCGCCGTGGCGCCGGAGGCGGGTCCGTTCTCGACGGTCTCCGCCGCCGCGGGGAAGAGGTTGAGCCGGTCCACGAGCGCGCTCGCGAGCCCTGCGATCCGGTTGTTGCGGGCCGCACCCATGTTGGCGACGACCACCGCGTCCACCGGCCGGT
>MEKI01000078.1:10764-10951 GCA_001766905.1 Acidobacteria bacterium RBG_13_68_16 | reverse complement strand
TTCGGGCCCTCGTAGTCGACCCGGAACCGATCGAGCCCCGCCGCGCAGAAAGTACCGTGCATGACGAGCGGTCGCACCAGAAGCGCTGAGACGCGCGTCTCGGTCAGCTTCCCGCACCCGCTCTCGTGACGCTCCTGCGCCTGCTCCACGCCTCGCCAGATTCGGTCCAGCAGCTCGCGTGAGGGCG
>MEKI01000078.1:9271-10738 GCA_001766905.1 Acidobacteria bacterium RBG_13_68_16 | reverse complement strand
CCGAACCCGATCAGGGCCAGTGGAAGAAGGGCGCTCAGCGCGGCGTGCAGAAGATGGCGGCGGGGGCCCCGTCTCAGGCTCCGAGGTACCGGAATGCTAGGGACCACAGGCATATTCGAACAGTGTCTCGGATCGGTCGCATCTTCGACCTGGCGTGCCCGCCATCATAGACCAACGCTACCGGCGCATGGTCGATGGTGGCACCCCGGCGGCACAGCTTGATCAGGACCTCCATCTCGATCTCGTAACGGCGGGCCCGCAGCCGCAGGGCGGATAGGCTCTCGGTCCTGATCAGCCGGAAGCCACTCTGGCTGTCCCGGATCGGCCGGCCGACCAGCCTGGACGTGAGCTGGCTGCCAACCGAGTTCGAGAAGTGCCTCGATCGGGGCATTCTGGACCTGTCGAGTGATCGCGCGCCGATCACGAGGTCGGCCCCGCTCGCTCGGGCCTTCTCGACGAGCACGGGGATATCCTCCGGCCGGTGCTGGCCATCACCGTCCATGAACAGCACGTGGGTGAAGTCGCTTAGTGCAATCCGGGCCAGCGCGTGACGCAGTGCCGCGCCCTTCCCCTGGTTCTCGTCGAGACGCAGACACACGGCGCCGGCTCGTGCGGCGAGAGCGCCCGTGCCGTCGACCGAACCGTCGTCGATGACGACCACCTCGGCCACGTGGGGCCTGACTGCCGTCACGAGATCCCCGATGATGTCAGCCTCGTTGTAAGCGGGAATTAGGGCGCAGATCCTCATGGTGCAGTCGGGGTGTCGGCGCAGCTGCGATCAGACGGTAACGAACTCATACCCCCGGGCCCGCAGTGCATCGATGACGTCGGGGAGCGCGGTGAGCATTGCCGCCGCTCCTGGGCCGCCCCGATCGTGAAGAAGCACGATCGCGCCGGGGCGGACTCGCTCCAGGATGCGCCGGCGCAGTTCGCCGGGCGTCAGGGCCCTCGTGTCGTACGTCCTGAGCCGCCACAAGACGAACGTGAGGTTCACTCGATCGAGGGCCGCCTTGAGGATCGGGTGCCGGAGGCCCACCGGCGAGCGGAAGTGATGAGGCCGGACGCTGGTGGCGCCAAAGATGACGTCCTGCGCCCGCTCGACCTCTTCACGGAGCCGGCGGGGCGACAGGAAGCAGAAGAGCGGCGGATGCGAGTAAGTATGATTGCCGACGACGTGCCCTTCGGCGCTGGCGCGGCGGGCCAGCTCGGGATGCCGCTCGACCTGACGGCCGACGACGAAGAAGGTCGCCCTTGCGTTCTTCTCCCGCAGGATGTCCAGGACTCGCGGCGTGACGTCGGGCGACGGGCCATCGTCGAACGTGAGAGCCACACAAGGGCGGTCCCGGCACGGGACATCCGTCAGGGGATCCAGGAACCACCGGCTGCGGGGATGGAACAACATCACCAGCATCACGGCGGTGCCGGCAGCATACAGAACGGCCGCCACCAGAAGGCGGGTCGCGGTGA
>MEKI01000078.1:8066-9064 GCA_001766905.1 Acidobacteria bacterium RBG_13_68_16 | reverse complement strand
TGTCGTCGAGCGAGATGAGAGGATCTACCAACGGGTCCTGTGCGAGGGCCACGCGGCCGTCGAGAACCTGATCCTCTCCGACAGCCGCCTCCACCACAAGCTCGAGGAATGGAACGCGCGGGTCTTCTCGAACTCGCCCGCCGTGGACGAGGAGCAAGACAAAGCGCCCCTGCTCGCGGTCATTGACCTGACGAACCGCTGCAACCTGGGCTGTCCCGTCTGCTTCGCGGATGTCGCCAAGGGCAGTGGCTACTTCCTGGATCTCGAGACCGTCAGGGGGATGCTGCGCGCCCTCGTGGAGCGTCCGGGCCAGCCCTGCCGCCACATCCAGTTCTCGGGCGGCGAGCCCACACTGCACCCACAGTTCCTCGAGATCCTGGGCATGGCCCGGGAGATGGGCTTCGATCACATCCAAGTCGCTACAAACGGCACTCGGTTCGTCCACCCCGACTTCGTCCGTCGCTGTGAGGATGCGGGGTTGCAGACGCTCTACCTCCAGTTCGACGGGATGAGTGACGACGTGTATCTCGCGTTGCGGGGCCAGCGGCTGCTGGCCCAGAAGCTGCGCGTGTACAGCAACATCGTGAGCACCAACATGCGCGTGGTGTTGGTGCCCACGATCGTCGCCGGTGTCAACGTCGACCAGCTCGGACCGATCTTCCGGTTCGCGCTGGAGCACAGCCACCACACCACCGGCATCAGCGTGCAGCCGATGGCCGCGACCGGGCGCGTGAAGCTCCGTCGGCCAACAGACGCGACATTCAACCTCGCCGATCTGGCCCTCGAGTTCAGCCGGCAGACCGGGCTGACTCGCGTCCCGGACGACTGGATCCCGCTCAATGCCCTGACCATGCTCACGCGCGGCGTCGCCCGTTTCCGTGGCGATGCCCCGCAGAGTCCCGCCTGCGACGCGCACTGCTCGATTGGGACCTACTTCTACATCGACGACAACAACCGACCCACCTGCCTGATGGACTTCCTCGACCTCGAGCGTCTGC
>MEKI01000078.1:4113-7851 GCA_001766905.1 Acidobacteria bacterium RBG_13_68_16 | reverse complement strand
GATCGTGGCTTGGCGCCGGCGCGGGAAACCGGCCTGGCCCCGGCCGGCGGTCGTCGCTTTGCTGACGGTATCCGCGCCGCTCTGATCCTGACATGGGCTGTCTGGCCCGCCCCCGCTGAGTCGTCTCCCTTGCCGCAGGTCGCCGTCTCCCTCTCTCGCCAGGGCGAGGCCGGCGCCATCCTCGGCGCCATCGGGCGCTGCGGCGAAGCCGGGACCACGTCTGTCGTGGCGCCCGTCATCGAGGTCGACTTCGGCGCTCGCGGGGAAAGCCCCGTCGAGCTGGGCGCGGTTGAGCGCGTCATGCGGGATCTGCCGACGGGCCCTGCCGTCTTGCTGCACCTGCGCGTCCGGGTCGGGTTGTCGGCCGGATCCGACGAAATCGAGGCCTCCGTCCTGGAAGCGGGCGTGGCCCAGGTCGTGGCGGCCGTTTCGCGGGAGGGCAGTCCTGTCGTTGGCATGATGCTGGAGATCGCCCCGGCGCCGGGCGACCTCGCCCCGGTGCAGTTCACGGTGGCGAGGCTCGTCCTCCAGCTGAAGGCCGCCAACCCCTCCCTGAAGACCGCCGCCCTCGTCTTCCCGCCCGGCCTGGTGCGCCGGGAACCGTCGCTGGCCCGACGGCTGGCGGTCTATGCCGACCTGGTCGGGGTCGGCTACGCAACGGACTGGCGCCGCGATGCCGAGTGGGTCCGGGACGAGCTTGGGAAACCGGTCGCCCTCAATCTCGAGGCGGACTCCTTGGAGGGCGCCGGCGGCCTCGCTGCTGCCTATCTCGACGTGGTCGCCGAGACCGGCGACACGCTGATCGACACGGTGTGGGCCGACAGTCCGACCGCCGAGCAGGCCGCCGCACTCTGCCAATCGGTCAACGTCCTGTCCAGTTCGCTGACCGCGTCATTCGTGAGCGCCCAGATGGACAAGGCCCTGGCCACCCTCGGCTCGGACGGGGATCCGCTCGTGGCCAGCGCCTTCCTCGACAGCAGCTCGACGAGCTCCGCGTTTGTCGTGCGGGCCGCGGGATCGCCGACGAACCCAAGGCGGATCAGCGCATCGGCCAAGGGCGAGGGAGCCCTCGCGGTGACCTTCCGGAACGCTCTAGACGGACGCACGTTGACGGGCCGACCGGCCCGGACGCCCGACGGGAAGCAGGCCCAGGAGTGCTCCTGCGACGTCCCCTATGTGGTGGTGTCGGTCGACCGCGAGAGCGCGGACCAGCGACTCTACGAATGGGTGGGCGTCACGGGTCGAGGCGGCCTGCGGGTCGAGGAGATCGTCGCGCGATGGCAGCAGTATCGGGCGGCGCAGCAGCGGGAGCTCGACAACTTCGCGGCCGACTGCATGCTCACCCTCCACTTCGAGGCAACGGGGCTCGGCACGGGCTTCGACGTGACCCTCGAGCTGAGCCAGTTCGTCGACCGCGCCGGGCAGCGTGACTGGGTGGAGCGCGGGGTGCGGGTCAACGGCGTGCGGTTCGGCGGGCCCCGGGGGTTCTGGCTGCCCCAGCTCGAGCCCGAGAAGGTGCTCGCCCAACCGCTCGAGCTCGCGCTCGAGGAGAAGTACCGCTACACGCTCGAGGGCACGGACACCGTCGACGGCATTCCGACCTACGTGATCGGCGTCAAGCCCGAGAATCCCGATGCCGTGCTGTTCACCGGGAAGGTCTGGATCGACGGGGAGTCGTTTCGCCAGATCCGGATGCAGCTGCAGCAGAGCGGGGGCCGCAGCAGCATCCTGTCGCAGGTCGAGACGCAGGACTACCACCTGGTCCCGGCGAGCGGCGGGCGGCAGTTCAACCTCCTGCGCTCGATCACGGCACAGCAGCTGGTGAGCGCGGCGGGCCGGAGCATGTTGGTCGAGCGCAGCTACTCCTTCTCTGGTTATCAGATCAACAGCCCTGGGTTCGAGACGTCGCGGGCCGAAGCGATGGCCTCCGACAAGCGGATGTACCGCGACACGGCCGAGGGCTTGCGGGTCCTGCGGTCCGAGGGGGGGACCCGGGTCGTCGAGCCCAAGAAGAACCGCGTCAAATCGCTCCTCGGGGGCGTGATGTACGAGGGGACGTTCGACTTTCCGATCCCGCTGGCCGGCCTGAGCCTGATCGACTACGCCTTCCGCGGGCCCGGTTCGGAGCTGTCCGTGTTCTTCGCGGGGCCGATCCTCGCTACCAACCTCACCAGGCACGTCGGCGACCGGTTCCGCTTCGGGATGGACTTGTCGCTCTCCGCGATTCCCCAGAAGAACCGCGTCTACGAAGGCAGCGAGGAGGTGGTCGGCGAGAGCCTGTGGACCTTCGAGGAGACGATCGGGGTGCTGGCGAACTGGCAGGCCCGACCCGGCGTCAGCCTGAGCGCCTCGTCGTACCTCTCCGTCGACTTCTTCCGCCCGACCGACGACACCGACCCAAGCTTCCAGGCCTCGGGCCACGGGTTCACGATCCAGACGCTGGGGGAGCTCAAGCTCACGCGCGGCGGCTACACCTTGACGGGCACCGCGTTGCAGGGCAACCGGCTCGGCTGGCCCGCCATCGGCCCTCTCGACGGCGATCCGGTCGCCCCGGCGACGTCGTTCCAGAAGTACACGGGCGAGGCCTCGAAGCAGTTCTACATCGGCAAGTTCACGAAAGCCGGGCTCAGCGCCTCGTACTATGGCGGCTCCCATCTCGACCGCCTCTCGCGCTACCAGCCTTCGTTCCTCTCCCGCCCGCGCATCCGTGGCATCCCGAGCGGGACGGATACCTTCGACGCCGTCGGCGTCGCCGGCGTGCAGTTCGGCTTCAACGCCTTCGACGTCGTCTGGGTGGAAGGGATGTACAACCGGGCCTGGGGGCGGAACCTGGAGGAGTCGTCGAGCTTCCGGACCTTCGACGGCCTCGAGCTCGACCTCGGAACCGCCGGCCCGTGGAGCACGTACATCAAGGGGACCGTGACGTACGCCCTGAACGGCAACATCGAACGCTACAACAGCCGGTGGGGCGTCTATCTGCTCGTCTTCAAGCCGCTGAATTGACATGCGGCACCTGGACCTTCCATGGCCGAAGCTCCCCCCAACGCCCTCGTGACCGGGGCATCACGCGGCATCGGAGCCGCGATCGCTCTGGGCCTGTCCCAGGCGGGCTATCGCGTCTTCGTCAACTACAGGTCGGACTCGGCCGGAGCCGAGGCGGTCGTGGAGCGGATCGCGGCGGCCGGCGGCAGCGCGACGGCCGTTCAAGCCGATGTGTCGGTTCGGGCGGAGGCCGAGGCCATGTTCGCGGCGATCGAAGGCGCTCATGGTTTCGTGCGCTATCTCGTCAACAATGCCGGCATCACGAGGGACGGGCTGCTGATGCTGATGAGCGACCGCGACTGGGACGCGGTGCTCGACACGAGCCTCCGCGGCACGTACCACTGCTCGCAGATCGCGCTGCGCGGGATGATGCACCTCGAAGGAGGGGCCATCACCAACATCGTGTCGCCCAGCGGAATCCGCGGCCAAGCCGGCCAGTGCAACTACTCGGCCGCCAAAGGCGGCGTGATCGCCTTCACCCGGGCACTCGCACGGGAGATGGGCCGCCACCGCATTCGCGTCAACGCGGTCTGCCCTGGACTCATCGAGACCCAGATGTCCGCGTCCTTCATCAGTGGCGAGGGCAAGGATCTGCTCTCCCAGATCCCCCTCTGCCGGCTCGGGACACCAGAGGACGTGGCACCACTCGTCCGGTTCCTGGCATCGGACGGCGCGGAGTACATCTCCGGCCAGGTG
>MEKI01000078.1:2082-4090 GCA_001766905.1 Acidobacteria bacterium RBG_13_68_16 | reverse complement strand
CTAGGCCCCCGGGGGCCTCCCGCCGCGTCACCTCAATCGACGAGGGAGAGCTCGGGCCCCGATTCCCCCAGCCGGTCGTTTGTGACAGAAGTGAAAGCGTCCCAGAGGGCTCGCTCGACTGTCCCCCGGGTGCCGCTCTTGAGCCCCCGAACGCCACATGCTGCTCGCCATGGCCACTGGGCAGCGAACCCGAGCGCCGCAACGGGTAGAGGCTGCGGCCCTCGCAGCGATCCTTGCGGCCACTATTCCGTCCGCATCGTCTTGGGCCAGCCCGACGGAGCCCGGCCGGGGAACGGCCTCGGCACACGTCACCGGGATTGTGGAGGTCGACGAGCGCGTCGAGCGCTCCGTTCTCAGGAGTCGAAACGCTCCGGGCGTACTCGTCCAGGTCAGCGCGGGGTCCCCCGGGGACGGGGTCGGCGTCACCGTCCACGGCATCAACGCTCGCTGCTCGGACGTCGGACCGCTCACGCTGGAGCTCGCCGACCGCGGCGCGGCGACCCTCACCTTCGTCTATGACGATCACTACAGGCGCCTGCGTGACAGCGCGGCCGACCTGGCCGCCGCTCTGCGGCCGCATCTCAGCGCGCGACCGCGCGAGCCGCTCCTGGTGCGGGCGCACAGCATGGGATCGCGCATCGTCCTGGTGGCGCTCGAGCGCCTTGGTCGCGAAAGCACCCTCGACGGCCGGGACGTGGAGGTCGCGCTGGTGGCGCCGCCGCTCGGCGGCTACAGGAGCGCGAACCTCGCGCGCGTCACCCCCTGGCCGCTGTCCCGGATCAAGAACGTTCGGCCGGCGATCGACATGGGACGGTACTCGCGGTTCCAGCGTCGGCTGCAGTCCCTTTCGCTGCCGGAGCACGTGCGGGTGCGCGTGTTCTTCGGCACCAGAGATCGCGTCGTGGACGCGGCTGATCGCCGGCTGTGGCAGGTCATAGCGCGCACGCGGGCCAGGCCCGTGTGGCTGCCGGGCGCCACGCACGAGTCGGCGGTCGGCGCGGCTGCGGACTGGCTGCGGGCGGAACGGGCGGGGGGCGGCGAGCCCGAGGTGGCTCCGCCGGTGGCCGCGAGGTTCGCCCCTAGTGGCCGATGACCGGCAACCGCCCCGCTCCCTCATCGCGGCCCTCCGGATTCTTCGTCGCGACGGGCGCGCCGGGCTTCTGCCCAGGGGCTGGCCACTATAATGGCCGCGGATCCATGGCCGTCTTCATCAACGACCGTCCCTCTCTCGAGTCGGAGCACGGTCATGGCAACGTGCCGGAAGAGAGCGTGTGAGATCGGGTCCCGCCGGCTTCTGGATCGTCGAGGACGGCATCTTCAGGCCGTGCGAGGGCCTCCCCCGGGATCTCACCTCGGTCGTCTGCCTGCACACGCACTCCTGCTACTCGCGGGAGAACCTGGCGGGCCTGAACTGGGTCGTCCAGCTCGGCTACATGCGGCCCTTCAAGGGCCTCCTCCAGCGGTCGTTCGGGCTCGCCGGGATCCCCGACCTAGACTACGCCGAGCTCGGCTACCATCCGCCGTTCCGTCCCGACGACATCTGGCGCATGGAAACCGAGAACGCTCGCCGTCTGGGCGTCGGTTGCCTGCTGCTGGCGATCACCGACCACGACGAGGTGGCGGGCGCGCTCGAGCTGCGACGAGCGTACCCCGAGCACTCACAGCACATCGCCTTGGGTGAAGAGCTGTCGATCCGCTTCGACGGCCACGTCTTTCACCTCGGGGTGTCCGGCCTCCCGGAGGACCGGCTGCACGACGCGAGCGCCTCGCTGCACGCCTCGGCCCGGCTCGGCCACCTCGACGCGGTCTTCGAGGAGCTGGGTTCGCTCGGCTGCCTGGTCGTCCTGAACCATCCCTTGATCACGTGGAAGGGTTCCGCCTCGGAAGGGCCCGCGCTCGGCCTGCTGCGGCGCTATGGCTGGGCGATAGCCGCGCTCGAGCTTAATGGGATGCGCTCGCGCGCCGAGAACCAGGGCGTCGTCGAGCTGGCCCGCCAAGTCACCAAGCC
>MEKI01000078.1:1789-2065 GCA_001766905.1 Acidobacteria bacterium RBG_13_68_16 | reverse complement strand
ACAGCCATCTCCTGATGCCCAGCAGCGCGCTATGCGCTTCACGGGCCGCCACCTACGCGGACTTCGTCGCCGAGGTTCGGTCGGGGTGGGGCCGGCCGATTGTCACGCGGGAGTACTTCTCGTCCTTGCGATGGAGAATGACGCTTCGAGTGCTGAGCTTCATCGCGCAGTACCGCGAGATCGCGCATTTCCGCGGAGAGCCGATCCACGCTAGACTCCGCGGCCGGCGGGTTCTCCTCGACCCCGTCGGCAGGCTGGCGCGGTGGGTGCTCCGCT
>MEKI01000078.1:435-1521 GCA_001766905.1 Acidobacteria bacterium RBG_13_68_16 | reverse complement strand
GGGATCCGTTCGATCGTCTTCTTCGTCGAGGAGCTCCAGCGGCTGGCGCGCCTCGTCCGCGCCCACTCCGACGCGGCGATCGTCGTCGGAGGGCCGATCGTGAAGGCGTGGAAGGCGGCGCTGCTGGAGAGGGTGCCGGAGATCGACGTCGCCGTGAAGGGCGAGGGCGAGGAGGTCTTTCCGGCCCTGCTCCAGGGCCTGGAGTTCGCGGCCGCGCCAGGAGTCCTGTATCGCGACGGTACGCGCCTGGTCGAGAACCCGGACGCGCCGGAGGTGGCCGACCTGGATGCCTTGCCACTGCCCGCTTACGATCTCGTCGACTTGGACCGATACCGTGGGCAGCTGAGCTACGCCTACAACCACCGGCGGCAGGGCGTGCTCGTGACCGGCCGCGGCTGCGTCTACTCGTGCAGTTTCTGCTTCCGGCCCGGGGGGAGCATGCGCCTGCGGAGCGCGGCGGGCGTCTTCGACGAGATCGCGTACCTCCACGGGCGTCATGGCGTCCGCGACTTTTACATTGTCGATGACATCTTCAACGTGAACCTGAAGAGAGCCCTGGAGGTGTTCGATCGCCTCTCGACCGCCAGGCTCGACGTGCGCCTCTACTTCGTCAACGGGTTGCGGGCCGACGTCGTGACCGAGGAGTTCGTCGACCGCGCGATCGCCGCGGGTGCCGTCTGGTTCACCTACGCGGTCGAGTCGGGGTCGGACGAGATCCAGCGCATGACGCGGAAGAACCTGGACTTGGCCAAGGCGAAGCGAATCATCGCGTACACGCAGCAGCAGGGGGTAGTCGTCAACATCTCGACCATGTACGGCTTTCCCGGCGAGACCCTCCATCAGGCACAGCAGACGCTGGACTGGCTCGGCGAGCTTCCGAAGGCGTCGGTGCTCCCATATCACTTCTGTCTGCGGTTCTTCCCGGGCTGTGACATCCGGGAGCAGGCGCTGGCCGCGGGGTTCTCTCCGGAGCAGCTCGACGCGAGTGCCGAGAGCTGCTACCACGACATGGCGGCCGGCACGCCGACGCTGTCTCGGGCAGACATGACGGGGATCGTGCTCCAGTACCATCGGCGTTTCGGGCTG
>MEKI01000078.1:0-355 GCA_001766905.1 Acidobacteria bacterium RBG_13_68_16 | reverse complement strand
TGTTCTTCGCGTTGCTGGGCGCCGAGCGGCGGGCCGTGCTGAGGAACCTCCAGGTCATCGTGGGCCGGCCGGGCTGGCGGCTGTATTGGGTGGCGTACCGAGTCTTCTACAACTTCTGCGACTTCGTTGTGTCCTACTGCTACGTCCCGGGTGCCAGCCACGACGGGCTGCTGGCGATGCTGTCCGACCCGGAGCGGGGAGCGGCGACGATCGACGCCTGCCTCTCCGGGGGACGTGGCCTGGTGGTCTGGACCGCTCACGTGGCCAACACCGAGTTTGCGTCGCGCCTGCTCGAGCTCCATGGCCGGCGAGTCAACGTGGCGCGCGTGGTGGAGTCCGGCAATCCGGCCGAGGC
>MEKI01000077.1:5695-6201 GCA_001766905.1 Acidobacteria bacterium RBG_13_68_16 | reverse complement strand
CTCTCACGCAGGGTGACCAGCATCACGCCCTCCTCTCGACCGCGACGCACACCTCGCCCTGGTCGCGCAGCAGGTCGTCGAGCATCGGCCACTCGAGCCACGCCCGTCCGCGGTGGCCCCACCCCGCACCCCACGAGTTCAGCACTCGGACTCGGCGCCGGATGCAGTCGACCCCGGCCAGCAGGTAGGCGTGTCCGCCCACCTCGCTGCCCGTCGGCGTGATGTACCCGTGCGGGTCGGGCTCGAGCATGCCCTGGTACCATCGCGTGCCGACGACCACGGTACCCCGGTACCGCAGCCAGCGCAGGACCGTGTCGAGGTCCCAGGCCCAGCGGTACTCGACCAGCCGCCCGAGTTCGGCCACAGCAGCTGCACCGCCTCGGACGGTGGTCCCGGCGTACTCCTCGCCGAGGATGTCGTCGAGCTGTTGGGCGCGACGGTAGAGCCTGGCCTCGTCGGGCTCGGACGACATCACGGGCGCCGCGAGGAGGAACCCGGCCCAGGCG
>MEKI01000077.1:4375-5681 GCA_001766905.1 Acidobacteria bacterium RBG_13_68_16 | reverse complement strand
GGGCCGCGACCCCTGGTCGAGCGGCAGGCGGCCGTCGGTGTGCCAGTAGCGGCGGCCGACGAGCGGTTCCACGACCTCGGCGCTCGTGAGCATCGAGCGGAGCTGGTAGCTGCGGTCCCGCGGGTCTGGTCGGTAGATGCGTCCGAATCGTCGCGTCACGGCGTCGCCTCCTCGCTGCCGGCCGGCTCGCCCGCGCCCAGCATCAGAGCCTCCGGCGCCGGCCCCACCTCCTCGGCGGGCGGACACGCAGCGATCGCTGGCGGCGTCTGCTCACCACTCCCCGTGATGCGGAGCACGATCTCCGAGCCCGCAACCTCGACCTTCTCGGGGGCGTCGAGCCCCAGGAGTTTCGCCTCGCGGGCCAGCACACGGAGGATGCGGTCGACGGCGTACTCGTCGGGTGTGTGCTTGACGCCCTGGTCATCGGTGTAGCCGAGCGCCCGATGGTACCAGGTGCGAAAGACCTCCTCGCACCGGGCCATGTGGCGGTCGCGCATGCGGGCCGCATCGGGCGCCGTAATCTCCCGGAGGGTGGCCGCCTCGATGCGCTGGATCTGGGTGTGCGAGAGGGAGAAGCGCTCGCCGACGTCCCGGTAGGTGTGGCCATCGAGGAGCATCCGGAGGATCTGCTTGGCCCGCTCGCGGTGCTCGATGCCTCGTTGCTCGTGGCGTGCTCGCACGCCTGGATCCTTGGCCGGCTTGCGTTTGGCACGCGTCCCGGTGGCACTCATTTCAGCTCTCTTCCAGCATAGCACTCATCGGCCTGCTGCCGCCGGAGCGCCGCCCCGATCCCAGGCGGATCGGGTGGAGCATGCGCCGCCGCCAGTTCGGCCCGCAGCCGGTCGCGATCGTTCGCGACGTTGGCCTTCAGCGTTTCGATCCGGTCAACCTCTCCCAGACTGGCGCTCCGGCCGCACGTCGCGCACCGAGTCGTCTCATCATCGTGCCTGCACTCACTCACTGCTCCTCCTCCCCCGACGCGCTGAGCGCCCGTTGCAACGCAACCAGCGTCGACGCTGAGACGCGCTCATCCCCACGTCGCGACCACTCCCGTACCGCCGTCGCAGCGACCGCCCGCAGCCGGCCCAGCGCTACCCGCAGCCGGATTGCCTCGGCCTCCAGCTCCACGACGCGCCGGATCTGTGCGACGAGTTCGGCCACCACGTCGCCGAATCCCGTGTCCACTCCCTGGTCGTCGTCGTCCGCCTGGTCGTCGTCGTCCATGTCCATCTCACTCACCGCTCACCTCCCCTGGCCACTCCGGGATCTCGGCGCGGATGTCGTCGGCCTGCTGGCGTCGCTCCGG
>MEKI01000077.1:2679-4342 GCA_001766905.1 Acidobacteria bacterium RBG_13_68_16 | reverse complement strand
CGCCCACGACGCCGCCCCCTTCGCCGCCCACAACGCCGCCGACGCCGACTCCCACGACGCCGACGCCGCCCACGACGCCGCCGCCGCCGCCGCCGCCGAGCGATCCTCACCGCTCAGCCAGCGCTCGGCCCACAACTCCCACGCTGGCACCCCCGACCGGCCCAGCACCCGCCGGATCGCGCGCTCCACGATCCGCACGAGCGCCCGCCCCAGCGCCGGGCACAGCCCCGCCCGCACCGCCACCGGCAGCCACGCGAGCTGCCAGCACAACCAGTCGCCGCGCTCGCACACGAGCCACCAATCCGCCTGCGTCGCCTCCGGACCCAACGCCCGCCGCAGTTTCAACGCCTCACGGCACGAACCGTGCCTCTCACCCCACGCGTACGCGCTCTCTCTCATCTCACTCCTCCCTCACTCGACCGGCCCGAACGGGGGCACCAGCCGCGCCCGCAGCGAGCCCTTGAGCACCGTGTCCGGCGCGATCGACGGGTCCACGACGATCGTCACCGTCGCCCCCGGCGCCGCCGTCACCGAGATCACCGTGACGATCCGGTCGGGGGCGTAGACGCACCCCGCGAGCGGGAGCATGAGCGCCGCGGCCCAGCACCTCATGGCGTGCTCACGCGCACGGCGATCCGCACGAAGAGGACCAGCAGCGCCCCGAGCCCCAGGACCACGAGCAGTCGCGCGTACCAGCGGCTCTCACTCACGGCTGCACCTCCCCGTCCACCAGCCGCCAGTCGATCGCCAGCAGCCCTCGCAGCGTTCGCTCGTAGGATAGCCGCCGTTCCGGCTCGTGACACTCGCAGAGCGCGGGCAGGTCGCGCCGCCAGTCGGCTACGGTGCGCTTGGCGGTCTCGCAACCGTACTCCAGGTACACCTCGCCGTCCGTGGCACCGTAGAGCAGCGTCCAGTAGCGAGCGACCATGCCGACCAGCAGCACTTTCTCGATGACCACGCCAGCGTGTCGTATCGCCCCGCTCAGGTTCGCCCCGCTCAGGTTCGCCCCGCTCAGGTCAGCCCCGCTCAGGTTCGCCCAGCGCAGGTCCGCCCCGCTCAGGTTCGCCCAGCCCAGGTTCGCCCCGCTCAGGTTCGCCCAGCGCAGGTCCGCCCTGGTCAGGTCCGCCCAGCGCAGGTTCGCCCAGCGCAGGTCCGCCCCGCTCAGGTTCGCCCCGCGCAGGTTCGCCCTGGTCAGGTCCGCCTGCCTGCCGTCGCGTCGCGCCGCATTAACGACGGCCACCACCTCGCCTCGTGTCACCGCTCACCTCCCATCCTCCTCCTCCGCATCCGCCTCCCCCTCCACCTCACACCGGAACGCACTCCACGCCATGCCCGGCAATGCAACATCCCGACCCGCACGCCGTTCCGCAGCGCGGGCAGACGATGAGTTCATCCCCATCGCCGATCGGCTCGGCACACTGCTCACACGTCACCGCGCACCTCCCACCACCGGCACCCCGTGCATGTCGTGGTCCACGATCACCAGCGTCTCCTGGGTCGGGCAAAAGGGACGGCTGATCAGACACGCTTTCTCCCCCGCCACCGCTCTCGCAGCCCGGCATTGCACTCTTCGCACGGCTCGAGCCACGTGGCGATCTCGCCATCGAATCCTCCGCCCGCCAGCGGTCGATAGCCGCGCCAGAAGATCCACCGCCACCCACCG
>MEKI01000077.1:2304-2602 GCA_001766905.1 Acidobacteria bacterium RBG_13_68_16 | reverse complement strand
CTCCGGATAGCGCTCGACCCATGCGCCATCCCAGCCGGCTTCCTCGCGAGCCATCCAGATTCGCAGTAGCATCTGCGCGTGCTCGGGATTGAGCCGGCGGAGGGTGTCCGCGATCTCGGGCCGGCCGGGTCGGGACTCGGCGTACATCCCGATCGCCGAGGCCACGCGGTCGGCAAGCTCGAGCTCGGTCACGGCCGAGGTCACCGCTTCCCCCGCTGGTCGGTGCCACCAACCGGCACCAGCACGTATTCGCGCATCCGCGAGTAGGTGCGCTCGCCGTAGGCCGCTCGAACCTCTG
>MEKI01000077.1:173-2229 GCA_001766905.1 Acidobacteria bacterium RBG_13_68_16 | reverse complement strand
GGCACACGGCCGTTCCGGTCTTTCCGACCCCATTTCCGCCGGAGAGGATCACGTCCTTTCCGGCCGCGAGCGTCTCGCTTGCAATGTCCGCAGCGAGCTTCGCCGCCGCTGGCAGCGTGTCTCGCGTCCAGTCCGCGTACAGCGGTGGGACATGGGCCAGCCTTTGCAGTCGGCTTCGCTCGCGCTTGCTTCGCCCCTCGGCAAGCTCATCATCGGTCGGCTCCCGTCTCGGCGCCGGCTCTACCTTCGGCGCGATGCCACGCTGCCTGAACTGGCGCATCCTCTCGACAAGCATCTCTCCGCTGTCGATCAGGCTCTCGTCTCGTATTGCTCTCATGGGTCACCTCAGTCCGGCAGTCGCATGGTCCCGTCGGCGCACAGCACGCCCGAGTAGTCCTTCTCGCGCGGCGGCTTGTGGGCCAACTTGCTAGTCGACTGCGCCAGCAACTCGTTCCATGCCTTGCTGAGCTCGCGCAGCGGCCAACCGCGCTTGCGCCACCAGTCCGCGGCGAAGTAGAGCTCGAGTACCCGCTTGACCTCGTCGGCACCGTGCTCCTCGGTGAGCGCCACTAGCGCCCGGTCGTCGAGCGGTGACATCCGCGGCTGCCTCCCGGTCAGCGCGATGAACCGCTCCCGGTAGTGGTCGGCGAGGTCCCCGATTGCCGCGTCGGAGGCCGTAAGGGGGGGGGGCCCCAAGGGGGAGATCTCTCCTAGATCTTTCTCTTTCTCTTTATCTTTATCTTGTGGTGTGACATGCGCGTGACTTCCGCGTGACGTCACGCGCTCCGGAGCGTGACTCCCAGCCTTTGGTGACCGTGATTTAGCCTGCCTTGCGCGCGCACCAGCCCTTTTGTCGGCGAGCTTGCCGCCGTACGATCTCCAGTCGTGGATCACGATCTGGTCACGCTTTGTCCGCTCGATGAATCCTGGCTTACCATCCCCACCGCCGCACTGGAGAAGAGCGGCCACGAAGTCGGGCGCCGAACCGTCGTAGCGGGCGGCCACTGCCAAATCCTCATCGGCGACCCCGGTGATGTTGCCAGTGCCGCGATGGCGCATGACCCACCACCACAGGCAGTGCAGGTGCCCGACCACCTGCACAGGGCAGATCCCGAGACGACGGGCGACGGCCAACGTCTTCGGGTGGTCGACCAGCCCGTCGTGGGATGGGATCCAGATAGTCGGGGTGGTAGGCATCTAGGGATTGAGCCTCTCCCAGGCGTCATCTAGGCAACGAGACAGGACCTGCTTGTGCCTGAGGACGGAATCGAGCCAGTCATCCGACGTCAACGCATCGGCGGCCGTTACAAGTCCTGCGCGGCGGCATTTTTCAGCGAGGGCATACACCTCCACGCTCATCGTCGGATAGTGGCCCGCGGCGGCGCTTGCGTCGAGCTGTTCGAACGCTCGCTCATCGCCATACTTCCAGGGCGGGTCGGCGTAGAGCACCCGGTACACGCCGGCGGGCAGCGCTGCCACCTGCGTTGCTACCTCGGCACGTTTCGCCTGCCGCAACGCCTCCGTGAACTTCACTCGCCCCTGGGCCACGGCGTCCACGAGGTCTGGCCGCTTCGCTTCGAGGGCGAGAGCGCGGGCAGCGGTGGCCGGCGAGACGTTCGCCCGCTCCGCCAGGGCGACACGCTCCCAGTCCTCAGTGGAACGTCGTGTATCTGGAGATACACCACGTTCCCGTGCTTCGGCCTTGGGCACTCCGGCCTGGGCCGCCTGTCGTGTATCTGGAGATACACCACAGGCTCCGAGCGTCCCGTCTGGCTGCCGACGGGCGCCTGCTGCCGTGCTCCGCTTGCGGTTCGCCTCCCGGTGGCGTTGCTCCTGCGCGGAGAGCCATTCCGCGCTTGCACGCTCCACCAGTATCCGCACGCACGTCCGTTGGCCGGGATCCATGTCGCGTCGCTGCCCGTTCAAGATCCAGACGTACTCGAACGGGTTGACGTCCTCGACCGTGATCAGCATTGGCTCGATCTCCAGAGCGCGGCAGGCCCGATATCGATTGCGCCCATCGAGGATTGCGCCCTCGAATAGCACGATCGGGACG
>MEKI01000077.1:0-136 GCA_001766905.1 Acidobacteria bacterium RBG_13_68_16 | reverse complement strand
CAAGCCGTTCCGCGTCCATCGGCGGGAAGATGTCAGCGGCTGGGTGGATCGGCAGCATCTCTAGCGCAACGCTCATTCGTCACCCCACACGGCGGAGTAGCAGTCGTACAGGCAGGAAACATCATCGTCATCGCCA
>MEKI01000076.1:7731-13971 GCA_001766905.1 Acidobacteria bacterium RBG_13_68_16 | reverse complement strand
CTCGAACCCGTGGCGGCCGGCCAGCAATTTCAACGACCCGTACCAGATCGAGAAACCGAGGGAGATCCGGGCGGGCATCCGGCTGGACTTCTGACGCAACGCTTCCACCTCGCACCGGGGCGGCCCGCAACGGCCGCCCCGCTTTTTGCAGCTTTGGTAGCTGGAGTGATGGGCGCATGAGAGAGGACGAGGGGATGAACGCTCGCAGGGGTTTCCTGGCGGTTACGGTCGGGATGCTGGTTGTATGTGGCGCCTTCGCCACCCCACCATCGAAAGGTCACCTAATCCTGATCGGGGGAGGGGAAAAGCCGCACGAGGCTTTGAGGAAGTTCGTCGAGCTCGCCGGCGGGCCGCAGGCGCTGATCGTGGCGATCCCGACGGCATCGAGCGAGCCCGACACCGGCGCGTACTACGTCAAGCTGTTCAAGGAGGAGTACGGCTGCACGAACGTGGTGGCGCTCGAAATCAAGAGCAAGGCCGACGCGATACGTCCCGACTACGCCGAGGTCGCCGGCAGGGCAACGGGTATCTTCTTCGGCGGGGGCGACCAGATTCGGATCACCAACGCGCTGCTCGGCACCCCGGTCGGCGCCGCCATCGCGGACGCGTTTGCGCGCGGTGCGGTGATCGGCGGCACCTCGGCCGGCACCGCCTGCCAGAGCGACCCGATGATCACCGGCGAGGGCGACTTCAAGGTGATCCGGGCCAAGAGCGTCGAACTCTGGCACGGTCTCGGCTTCTTCCGTGGGGTCGTCGTGGACCAGCACTTCATCGCCCGCGAGCGTTTGAATCGCCTGGTCTCGGTGATCCTCGAGCACCCTGACCTGCTGGGCGTCGGCGTGGACGAGGACACCGCCGTGTGGGTCCGCCCTGACGACACATTCCAGGTGTTGGGCAGGAGTTGCGTGATGGTGCTGGACGCGAAGGGCGCGGAGGTGAACCGGCAGCCGGTCGAGACGGGTCTGGACCTGCTCGGGGTGCACGGCATGAGAGTCCACATCCTGCTGCCTGGCGAAATCTTCGACGTCGCCAAGCGCGCCGTGATACCTGCTCCCGCGGCAGCTCGATAGGGTGAGAAGAACGTACAATGCCCGCGTGTCCCGCCGCTTGCGAAACAGCGACAAGGAGGTTCCTCCCATGAACGCTGGACAGCTTTCCCGACTGAAGAGAATCGCGATGCTGTTCGTGGCGGTTGTCGGTCTCGGATTGCCGACCGGAGCCCATGCTCAGGCCCCGGAACAGAAGAAGCTGACCTGGGACCAGAGCAACTCGGTCTACAACCGCCGCATCAGGCCGCCGGAACCGGCCGAGAGGATCAACTGGGAGGAGCGGGTCACCGGAATGCTCAAGGAGGAACCCGGCGACATCATCGTCACAGGTGTCGGCGACATGATCTTCAACGAGCAGATCAGCAACCTTCCGGACCCCGGTCACCAACAGCTCTTCCGGCTCATGCAGGAGGCGGACATCGCGTACGGAAACCTCGAGTTCTCGCTCAACGAGCACCCGGAGGCCCAGCGGCCGTTCTACAACTTCAGGGCACCGACGGATTTCGTCTGGGAGGTCGCCGCCATCGGCATCAACATGGTGAGCATGGCGAACAACCACGCCCTCGACTTCGGGCCGGAGGGGCTCAGGGACTGTCTCAAGGCGCTCGACCGCGCGCAGATCACCCACGCCGGAGCAGGACTCACCCTGGCCGCGGCCCGGGAGCCCGGCACGACGGGTGTCCAGAGCCAGAAGACGCGCTTCGCGCTGCTCTCCTACATGCGCTACTGGACCCAGAAGTACCGCTGCACCGACCCCAACGCGCCCTGCCTCGCCACGATTAACCCCGCGACCATCCTGGTCGCGAAGGAAGGCGGCAAGGTCGAGGCGATCGAGGGCCCGCTCGAGAGTGACATCGAGGCGATGGAAGACGACGTCGTGATGGCCAAGCGCCACAGCGACATCGTGATGGTCTCCCCCCACAACCACGACCTCAGCCACCACCGGGTCTACGGCGTCCAGGACATCACCCCGCCCAACGACGAGATCATGTACCGCAGGGCGATCGACGCCGGCGCGGACATCGTCATCGGCACCGGGCCGCACGTCCTGCGCGGGATCGAGTTCTACAAGGGGAAGCCGATCTTCTACAGCATCTCGAACTTCATCTACCAGTACAGAACCCCCGACAAGATCCCCATCGATCTCATCCACCAGCGCGACGGCGAGATCGCGCGGCCGACCAACGTCTCGGTGTGGGACCGCAGGGATCCCGAGGTGATCTTCGAAGGGGCCCTGCTCCGGATGACCGTGAACCAGGAGAAGCTCCGGAAGATCCAGCTGATCCCGTTCACGATCGACGACGAGGGGCCGCTGTACGGCGTCCCGCGCCTCGCCAGCACCAAGAGGTGCAAGGAGATCATCGAGCGGCTGCAGAAGCTGTCCGAGCCCTACAAGACCACGATCCTCAACAAGGGCTGGTACGCCGAGGTTCAGTTCTAGGCGGCCGACACCGACCCTGATTGGAGCGAAAGGTGCGAAGCAAAACTCGCGTCCGCGGTGCGCTGCTGGTTCTCTCCTTCCTGGCTGCGATCGGGCCGGGGCCCAGGACTTGGGCTGCCGAGCTTCCCCAGCAGCCCCCTACACCTCCTCGAGCGACAAAGGTCCCGAAGGTGCTCGAGATGCACGGGGAGAAGAGGCTCGACGACTACTTCTGGATAAACGACCGAACGGACCCGAACGTCGTTGCCTACCTGGAGGCGGAAAACGCTTATGCGACCGCCGTGATGAAGTCCACGGAGAGGCTCCAGGCCAGGCTCTTCGAGGAAATGGCCGGCCGCCTCAAGCCCAACGACAGGTCGGTTCCCGTCGAGGACAACGGGTACTTCTACTACACGCGCCACGAGGAGGGGAAGGAGTACCCCATCTACTGCCGGAGGAAAGGTTCTCGGACGGCCGCGGAAGAGGTCATGCTCGACGTCAACGTGCTTGCCGAGGGTCACACGCTGTACAAGACGGCCGGCCTGACGGTGAGCCCCGACAACAGGGTTCTGGCGTTCGGCGTGGACACCTCGGGCAACTTGATGTACACGATCTTCTTCAAGGACCTGGCCGCCGGGAAGATGCTCTCCGACGCCATCCCAGGGACCGCCGCTGACGTCGCCTGGGCCGCGGACAGCAGGACCGTCTTCTACACGACCAACGACGCGACGGTGCGGGCCGACAGGGTCATGCGTCACGAACTCGGCGAGCCCCCGGAATGCGACGCGTTGGTCTATGAGGAGGACGACGTCAAGTTCGAGGTATCGCTGAGCCTCTCGAAGTCGCGCGCGTACGTGCTCGTGGACACCTCGAGCGAGGACTCCTCGGAATACAGGTACCTGGACTCGTCGAACCCGCGGGGAAAGCTCGAGATCTTCCAGGCGCGGACGCCGCGCCTGCGCTACTGGGTAGAGCACGGGGGCGGCAAGTTCTACATCCGGACCGACCTCGACGCACCCAACTTCCGGCTCATGGCGGCCGACCCGGGGAGCACCGGCAAAGAGTCCTGGAAGCCGGTGGTCCCGTACCAGCCGAAGGTCCTCCTGGAGGAGTTTGACGTTTTCAACGGCTACGTTGTTCTCGGCGAGCGCGCGGGTGGCCTTCCGCGCCTGCGCGTTGTGCGTCTCTCGGACCGTAAGGAGCGCACGTTCTCGTTCGATGACGCCGCGTACGACGCCGGACTCGAGAAGAACCCGGAGTTCGCCACGCGGACGTTTCGCTTCCACTACTCCTCGCCGATCGTTCCGGACTCCATCTACGAGTACGACATTGCTACGGGCAAAAGGAGGCTTCTCAAGCGGGACCCGGTTCTTGGGGGTTACGACCCGAGGAACTACAAGGTGCGCCGGCTGGAGGCACCGGCGCCGGACGGGGCACGGGTTCCGATCTCGCTCGTGTTCAGGAAGGGTTTGCGCCAGGATGGCAACAACCCGCTGCTGCTGTACGGGTACGGCGCATACGGCTACAGCAGCGCGGCCGGCTTCGCGCCCGAGCGCATCAGCTTGCTCGATCGCGGCTTTGTCTTCGCCATCGCTCACGTTCGAGGCGGTCAGGAACTGGGCCGTGCCTGGTACGAGGACGGCAAGCTGCTCCACAAGAAGAACACCTACTCCGACTTCATCGCCTGCGCCGAGTATCTGATCGCAGGCAAGTACACCAACCCCGCGAAGCTGTTCGCCAACGGAATGAGCGCGGGAGGCATGCTGATGGCTGTCGTGGCCAACTGGCGGCCCGATCTGTTCCGGGGGATCGTTGCCGAGGTTCCCTGGACCGACGTCGTAACCGACAGCCTCGATCCAAACCTGCCGTTAGTTACGGTCGAGTACGAGGAGTGGGGGAACCCGGGAAGCAAGGAGGTCTACGACTACCTACTGTCCTACTCCCCGTACGACAACGTCAAGGCGCAGGCATACCCGGCGATGCTGGCGACCGCGGCGTTCAACGACACCCAGGTCATGTACTGGAACCCGGCCAAGTGGGTGGCCAAGCTTCGCGCCATGAGGACCGATGACAACGTGATCCTGCTCGTGACCAACATGGCCTCGGGGCACAGCGGCGCCTCCGGGCGCCTGGAGAAGTACAAGCTGACTGCCCTGAAGTACGCCTTCATGCTCAACCTGCTCGGGAGAACCGAGTAGGCGAGGACCTGCTTCCTCGCGACGGTCCACGGCGTGTCCGGAAGGGATGCCGAGCTGCCCCGCTGACAAAGAGGGGCCACCCACGCGGGCGGCCCGTGATTTTGGAACCTGCGAACGCTCGGTTCTACTCTTTGCCGGTGACGGTCACATGCGTCTCTCTACCCTTCGCGATCCCCACGAGGAAGCCGTCCTGGCCGGGCATGTGGATCTCGGAAAGATAGCTCTTCCCGTCCCCCATCTTGTCGAAGACTACCTTGGGCTCCGTGGCGCCGGTATCCGCGAGCCGCTCTATGACCGGGACCAAGATCTGTCCGCTGCCCTCGGTGCTCCGGATAGCCAGTCTGGTCTCATCCTCGCCAAACGTCCGAACCTCATAGCGGCCGGCCGCCATTTCCTTGTCGTTCACGATGAAGCTGAAGGGGATGTTCGCGGACACAGCGCCGGCCGCCCAGGCGAGACTCCCCGCCAGCCCGAGCGCCAGGACACCAATCACAACCGTCGCAAGAATCTGCTTCCTCATGCTTGTTCTCCTCTGTGGGTTCGGAAACCCTGTTCAGTGCTCGACCGGTGGCTTGAGGGCAAGCCGTTAGGGCATGGGCTTGATCGTCAAGTTCAACACCGACTGCGCTCAGCCGATTCCGGAATGCTGGGTGCCGGTTACCCTCCGGCGGCGACGCCAACGGGGTTGACAGCCCTCGGCGTCCGGAGCGTAGATGCAGGCAGGGGCCGCCCACGCGGGCGGCCCCTGGTCCTGATGCGTTCGAAAGGTCGTTTTTACTCCTTGCCGGAGAGGGTCACGTGTTTTTCCTTGCCCCCCGCTATCCCCACCAGGAAGCCGTCCTTGCCGACCATGTGGACCTCGGAAAGATAGGTCTTCCCGTCCTCGGTCTTGTCGAAGACAACCTTGGGCTCCTTGGCACCGATATCCGCGAGCCGCTCCAAAACTAGGGCGAAGACGGCGCCGCCGCCCTCGTTGCTCCGGATGGCCAGTCTGGACTCATCGTTGCCTTCCGCCCGGATCTCATACCGGCCGGCCGGCATTTCCTTGTCCTTCACGATAAAGCTGAAAGGGACATTCACGGACACTGCGCCTGCCGCCCAGGCGAGATTCCCGGCCAACCCGAGCGCAAGGACACCGACCACTACCGTCGCGAGAATCTGCTTCCTCATGCTTGTTCTCCTCCGCGGGTTCGTAAACCCTGTTCAGTGCTCGGCCGGTGGCTTGAGGGCAAGCCGCAGGGCGGGGGGTGGATTACCAAGCCCAACACTGACCGCTGTGCGCCTATCCCGGGGTGCTCGGTGTGGGTGGCGTTCTCGAAACTCGATGTCATCCCGAGGCATTCGCCTCCGCTCAGGCTCTACGAGGGATCTAGGACGGGCGATGTCCCGCCGTTCTCCCCCGCCCAGATCCCTCAGGCATTCAGCCCTCGGGATGACTTCCGGGAGCGGTCTCATGTCGGCGGCAGGTGAGCAGCTGAGCTGTCGCGCAAGGAGGAACCGCGTCAATCGCCGCACCTGGGCAGGGTCGGGCATGAGGGCCGGCACGTCGTAAGCGGGGAAGATGTCCCCGAAG
>MEKI01000076.1:6670-7724 GCA_001766905.1 Acidobacteria bacterium RBG_13_68_16 | reverse complement strand
CCCAGGAACCGCCCGTGCGAGCGGTCCCCGGGCCTCGATGCGTGCGAAAGGTCGCTCCTACTCCTTGCCGGAGATCGTCACGTGCTTTTCTGTTCCCCCCGCTATCCCTACCAGGAAGCCGTCCATGCCGGGTATGTGGACCTCGGAGAGATAGGTTTTCCCGTCCTCGATCTTGTCGAAGACCACCTTGGGCTCCTTGCCACCGGTATCCGCGAGCCGCTCCAAGACTGTGACCAGGACCGTGCTGCCGCCCTCGTTGCTCCGGATGAGCAGCCTGGTCTGATCGTTGCCTTCCACCCGAATCTCATATTTGCCGGCCGGCATCTCCTTGTCCTTCACGATGAAGCTGAAGGGAACGTTCACTGACATCGCGCCCCCCGCCCAGGCGAGACTCCCGGCCAACCCGAGCGCAAAGACACCAACCACTACCGCCGCTAGAATCTGCTTCCTCATGCTTGTTCTCCTCCGTGGGTTCGTAAACCCTGTCCACTGCACGTTTTGTAATTCAGTCCAGCTGAGAGTATTTGTTCACTGCGTGTCGCAACACCTTGCCAGGCGGGCGTATTCCTCTGCACACAGGGGGTTCGCCGTAAATTCCCGGGGGCGGAGCGGTATGGGGCCTGCTGGCGTCTGTATCGGGTCTGGAGGTTGGCGAGCAGCCAGCTGGTGGCGAAGCAGAGGCGCGCCAACCGCTGCACCTGGGCCGGATCGAGCTGGTCGGCCGTGTCGCCGCGCTCGTGGCAGGGGGAAGAAGTTCCCGAAGAAGCACACCCAGGGGCCGCCCACGCGGGCGGCCCCTGGTTTTGAGGCGTGCGAAAGCTCAGTGCTACTCTTTGCCGGTGACCGTCACGTGTGTGTGTTGTTCGTGGCCCGTTGCGACGAACACCAGGTAACCGTCCTGCCCGGGTATGTGGATTTCCGAGAGGTAATTCGAATTCCCAATCCTGTTGAAGACGATCTTCGGTTGCGTGGCGCCCGTAACCGCGAGTCGCTCGATGACCGAGACCATCATCGAGTGGGCGCCATCGGTGCTGCGAATGACCAGTCGGGTCGG
>MEKI01000076.1:668-6661 GCA_001766905.1 Acidobacteria bacterium RBG_13_68_16 | reverse complement strand
GTCGGGCCTGATCTCGTAGCTCCCGGCCGGCATCGTGTTGTCCTTCACGACGTCGTTCACGACGAAGCTGAAGGGAATGTCAACTTTCGCTGCGTTTCCGGCCCAGGCGAGACTGCCGGCCAGGGCCAGCACAACCACGCACGCACCTGCCCCTGCCAGAACCTGCTTCTTCATGCTCTCCTCCTGCCTGTTGTTGGGTCGCAAGACCCGGTTGGCTGCGTTCCTCGCGGTGGTTCCTGCCTCATGCCTGAAAATCCGTCTCATCGAATCGACCGGCTTCTGGGTGCATTCCCGCGCGCCTCCATGGCGCTCCGGGAGAGAAGGGCCGCCCTCGCAGGCGGCCGTGGCCTTCAAGGTCGCGTTTACTGTTTCCCGGGGATCACCTCGTGGGTTTCCTCGGCCTTCGCAATCCCCACCAGAAAGCCGTCCATGCCGGGGTAGTGGACCTCAGAGAGGTAGTACTTTCCCTCGACCTTGTCGAAGACGGCCGTGGGTTCCTTGTCACCGGTGTCCGCGAGCCGCTCCAGGACTGGGGTGACGACCGCCCCGCCACCGCCCCGGACGGCCAACTGAGTCATGTCGGTGCCCACCGGTTGGATCTCATATTTGCCGGCCGGCATCTCCTTGTCCTTCACGAAAAAGCTGAAGGGGACGTCCACCGACACTTTGTTTGCCGCCCAGGCGACGCCACCGGCCAGCCCGAGCGCAAGAACAGCAACCACGGCCGCTGCTAGAACCTGCTTCCTCATGCCGTTCTCCCTCTCGTGGGCTCGTAAGCCCTTTTCACTGCACGCTTTGTAATTCAGTCCACTCATGCCCATGCGTCTCATTCGCGCCTAATCTCAACACCTTACCAGGAGGGCGTATTCCTCTGCGCGCAGGATATTCGCCTCAAGTTCTGGGGAGGGAGCGGTGTGGGGCCTGCTGGCGTCGGTACCGGGTCTAGCGGTCGGCGAGCAGCCAGGCCGTGGCAAAGCAGAGCCGCGCCATCCGCTGCACCTGGGCGGAGTCGAGCTGATCCGCCGTGTCGCCCGGCTCGTGGTAGGCGGGGAAGAAGTTCCCGAAGAAGCGGACCCACGGGAGCCCGGCACGAGCGAAGTCGCGGTAGTCGCTGCCACCGTTCTTCCCGTCGGTCCGGTCCAGGTGCAGCGCGAGGCCTGCGGCCGGGCCGGCCCGACGGAGTACCTCCGCCAGCGCCGGTGACCACTCGGCGACGCCGGGCTCGGCGAAGTCGGCCGGCTTCACGCCGGCCAGGAACCGCTCGCCGTTCGGCAGCCCCGTGTCGGCCACGAGCTTGCGGATCTCCTCCATGGACCAGGGGTGCCCGATCATGTCGAGGTTGAGGTAGGCCACGGTGTGTTTCAGGGGCCAGAGGGGGTGCCGAACCCAGTAGCCGGAGCCGAACTTGCCTTCCTCTTCCCCGGTCCAGAACGCGAAAACGAGCGTCCGCCTCGGCTTCTCCGGCGCGGCCGCGAAAGCCCTTGCGATCTCGAGCAGCGCCGCGACGCCTGAGGCGTTGTCGTCGGCGCCGGGGTACATGACGTCGCCCACGCGACCCAGGTGGTCCATGTGGGCGCCGATGACGATCGCCTCCTCGCGAAGCTTCGCGTCCGAGCCCGCGATGAACCCAACCACGTTGCGGCTCGTGACCAGCCGCTCCGTGCCGCCCGTGCGGATGGTCACGGTCACGCCGGGCAGTGCGATCGGTTTGGCGGCCCGGGCCGAGGCGCTGTCGAGGCTCACGGCGGCCAGGACGGCGTCGGCAGCGGCAGGGGAGACGCGCACGAGCGGCAGCGCTTCGGCTTCGCCCCCGCCCTCGAACGGCAGGAACAATCTCGGCTCGACGTGCTCGCCCTGCAACAGGCGCGTGGCGAACTCCTCGCCTTCGACCCCGAGCACCGCCACCGCGCCCGCTGCACGCGCCGTCTCCAGCTTGGCGGCCCAGCGTTCGCGGGTCTTCTCCGCGCCGTAGCGCGACACCAGCTCCGGCTTCTGCCACTCCGTCCCGGAAGGAAGACCGAAGAGGACGGCGACGATCCTGCCGCGCACGTCCAGACCACGGTAATCGTCGCGGCCGAGCTTCTCCTCACGGATCCCGTACCCCGCGAACACCACCGGGGCCGTGATGCTCTGCGGCGGCGCCTCCGAGAACAGACAGTCGACTCCCGACGAGAAGGAGCGCGTGCGGACCTGCTCACCCTGCCGCCTCTCGACGGTCACCTCGCCTGTGAAGGCGGTGATCTCACGTATGGGAACGGACTGGAAGTAGGCCTCGGGAAGCGGCTTCTTTGTGTCGCTTCCAGCGCGCGGCGGAACGCCGGCCAGCGCCAGCGCCGCGGCGACGTACTCGGAGGCCGCCTCCAGGCCGCGGCCGCCCAGCCCGCGCCCCTCCATGCTGGGCGCGGCGAGAAAGGCAATGTGTGCGCCGAGCGCCGGTACTTTGATCCCGGCGAGCGCGGCCGCGAGCGAGGTCGGGACCGGTTCACGCGGCTCGGCGCTCACGAAGTCGTCCGCGACCTTCAGCGCCGGCTTCGCGTCCTTCCCCGGGGAGGGCCCCGCGGCGGAGACAGCCACGAAAAGGCAGAGCGGGACGACCAGCCTTCGCATGTTCGGACCTTTCTTCCTAGCGCACGACGCGCAGCACCGGCAGGGAGCCATCCGGCGCCACCAGGGCCTTGTAGCGAGGATACTGATAGACCCCGTACATCGCGACCGGCTCCAGCACGAGCGCGGCCCGCAGGGCGGCCTCGCCCTCCAGCGGGACCCACAGGGTCCCCGGCGTCAGCTCGCGGTCGGACGGCTGTCCCCGGGTCACGATCTGCCGCCCCTCGTAGCGGGAGTAGAGATCGTCGAACTCCTCTTCCAGGCAGAGCAGGGTGCACGTCTCGGCCCGGATGTTTCGAGGAGCGGTCAGCTCCTCATACGGGATGCCGTGCCTCTCGAGCAGTGCTTTGAACTCCTGCGCGGCGCCGGGCTCGACCGCGTAGCCGAGCGGCGTCGGCACGCTCCTTTTGACCGCCATGTCGGTCATCATGTTCGCGGTTGGGATCCGGAGCGTGCTCCCGGTCGCCGTCTCGATCACCGGGAACTCCGTGACCTTCGCGCCCATGTTGACCCACAGGTAGTTCGTGGGGATGAAAGCCGGCAGCGGCCTGTGCCGGCCTCGCTGGATGGACTCGAGATCTTCCCGCCGGTGGCCGTCGCCGTTGATGAACCTCCGAAACAGGACCAGGTAGGCGTCGACCCGGTTGCCGAGGTCGACGGACGGGTCGTTGCCCGAGCGCTTGACCGCGGCCTCGATGATGAAGGAGAGGCCGCCGTACATTCCGAGGGCGTTGAGGCCGCCGTCGATGTCGGGGGCGGAGTGCCGCTGCTCCTCGTCCGGGGGGAGGCCGCCGACCGAGTAGCGCAGGAACGCATGGCCCGCCTTGGCCTCGGGTGCCGCGGACTCCTCCACCCAGCGCAGGGCGGCCGACACCACCCCGGAGTCGAACAGCGGGTTGTTGAGCCCGTCCATCGTGATGTCGGGGAAGGCGATCCACCCGCGCTTGCGGCGCTCCTCCGAGTCCCGGGTGAACTCGTGGCAGTCCACCGCCACGTGCGGCCTCAGGCGCCGCGTGACCCGGTGGAGGGCCTGCGTCTCCGGCTGCTCGAGCACGATGTGGTCGCGGTTCAGGTCGGTGCCGGCCGAGTTCCTGCGCGTGTCCGCCTCGGCGCCGTCCGGGTTGACCATCGGCATGATCCAGAGGTCCACGTCGCGCGGCAGCAGCTCCGGGTTCGTCGCGATCTCCCTCACCAGGTAGAGCAGCGCATCCTTTCCGGACACCTCGTCGCCGTGCTGTTGCGCGTAGAAGAGGATCCTCCAGGTGGCCGCCACGGATCGGCTCGCGTGCACCAGGTAGAGAGCCCGCCCGCCCGCGCTCTGTCCCTCGACGGAAACGCTGATCGGGCCTTTCCCGTCCACACTCCTGAGGAACGCCTCCATCTCGGCGAAAGAGATCGTCCGGGCCAACGCGCGGTGATCCTCGGGGAAGGCGGGCGCGGGGGCCTGCGCCAACACCACTGGCGGGAGGGCCAGGAGGAACACGAGGCAGAGGCGCTTCACCAGCACGGTCATGCGATCACTCCTTGCTCATTTTGCGGTCGGTTGCCTGTCGAAGCCGTACACCCGTGCGGCGTTGTCGTGGAACACCGCCTGCCAGTGCTCCTTCGGGATGGCCCGCTTGAACACCTCGAGGTACGGGCCGATCTCGGTCAGCGGCCAGTCCGTCCCGAACATCAGCTTGGTCGGGTCGTTGACGTAGCCAAAGATCCATCGCAGCGGCTTTACCACGTACGTCTCGAGCGTCTCGGGCGGGTAGTCTTGCAGCTTGCCGATGAGGAACGCCGAGCCGTCGATCACCACGTTGGGGTTCTTGTACGCCACCTCGGCCGTCGACTCGATCCAGGGGTTGCCGGCGTGGGCGAGCACGAAGGTGACGTTCGGGTGGTCCACCGCCACCTCGTCGATCGTGAGCGGGTCGGCGTACTTGAGCTTTGCCTTGCGCGAGTCGGTGTCCCCTGTGTGGAAGACGACCGGCACGCGGTACTTTTCGGCGAGCCGATACGCCGGCTCATAGTTTGGGTCGAAGGCGTACTGGTGCACATAACCGAGGTAGATCTTGATGCACCGGAACCTGCCCGAGGCGAGGTCGGCCTCGAGCTTCTCTGCGTCCACCTTTGCCGGGAGCCCCACGCACTGGACGACGTTCAGGTCCGAGAGGTCGGCGTATGCGTCGTCTGCATGGTTCATGGAGACGGCCCCGACGACGTTGTACCTCTTCATCTCGGCCGCCAGCTCGGCCTTCGAGTCCATGACCTTGCCTGGCTGGTAGAACCGGTCGGTGAAGTTCGTGTGGATGTGCGCGTCGATGACGGCCAACGGCGGCTCGGCAGGCGAGGCCTTCCCTGGGGGTGGGGCCGATGCGCACCCCAAAACCGCGACGGCGAGCGCGGCGCACAGCACCGGCGTCGGGAGCATGAGCATTCGGTTCGACTCGATGCGTTCTCTCATGACTGGGGTCCTCGCAGGGTGACCGTATTCAAGCCTCGACCGTGGAATCGGCGCCGGCGCTGCCTCCCGGGGATCACTTGGCCCGCGCTTCACTCTTGGCAAGAAGCTCCTGGTAGGTGCTTATGGCCCGCTCGGCCAGCACCCTCGTGGCGTTAACCACCGGGACCCCGGATCGCTCCGGGTTGAACGCGAGGGGGATCTCGGTGCAGCCCAGCACCACGACCTCGGCGCCCTTCTTCTCGATGCTCTTTCCGGCGAGGAAGAGCCACTCCTCGGCCTGCTGCTTGTCGCCCCCAGCCTTGATGTTGTAGACCGCCTTCATCACGAGATTCTCCTCGAGGTCGGGTTCGGGCACGACTACGGCGATCCCCCGGCCAGCGAACTCCTTCTCGTAGAGGCCTGACGCGATCGTGCCCGACGTTGCCAGCAGCCCCACCTTTCTGGCCTTCGGGTACTTGGCGGCCACCTCGGCGACCGTCTCGCGGATCATGTGCACGATCGGGATCTTGACGGCTTTCTGCATCGGCTCGTAGAAGTAGTGCGCCGTGTTGCAGGGGATCACGATGAACGAGGCGCCCGCCCTCTCCAGGCGCGTCACACCCTCCACAAGGTAAGGCACGATGGACAAGTCGCCGCTCTTGATCGCGGCGGTCCGGTCCGGAACCTGGGGCACGCTATAGATGAGCGTCGGGATGTGGTCCTGGTCGCGGGTGGCCGGGGTCAGCTTCACGATGAGCTGGTAGAGGTTGGCCGTTGCCTCGGGTCCCATCCCGCCGAAGATTCCGAGCACGACCTTCGGCGCCGGGGCCGGCGGTACGGCCTGCCCGGGCTCGGCAGCCTGGACGCCAGTAGTCGCGATGATCGAGTAGAAGACAAGCGCGATGACGGCCGGAAGGACAGCACAGGGGTGATGCCGTCGCATCGTTCCTCCAGGGTGAAC
>MEKI01000076.1:332-490 GCA_001766905.1 Acidobacteria bacterium RBG_13_68_16 | reverse complement strand
CGACATCCGCTTCCCGTTGGCATCATGCCAGTAAATGTTGAAGTTACGATAGCCGCGGCTGGCCGTGAAGACGCCGATGACGTCCGGCGGTTGCACCTTCGTGCCGTCCGGTAGGTCGCGCGAGATGAGCCTGTACGTGCCGTCGATGCTCGGCGCCA
>MEKI01000076.1:0-143 GCA_001766905.1 Acidobacteria bacterium RBG_13_68_16 | reverse complement strand
CCCGGGCTCACGAGGTGCCGATCGCAACTGCGCGTCACTCGCCTGGGAGCAGCGTCGCCGGTCCCGTGCCGTTAGACGCAAAACCCCAGGACGTGGTACACAAGCAGCGTCTGGGCGCCGTCTGGTGCCGTTCGGTGTGCCGG